>SBGG01000081.1 GCA_006226685.1 Sphingomonadales bacterium | reverse complement strand
CAACAAGGATGAGGACGCCCCCATCTTCCAGGTCGCCGACATCGGTCTCGTCGGCGACCTCTACAAAATCGTCCCCGAACTCATCGATAAACTCTGAAGCACAATCGGCCGGGGCTCGCCCCCGACCGCAACGACGATGCCTAATGGAAACAAGGAGAGGCGAACGCCATGAAATCGACTGAAATCCATCTGGTCGAACGCCCGGTGGGTATGCCGGAACCCCATCATTTCAAGGCGGTGACCGTCGATCTGCCCACCCCCGCCGAGGGAGAGGTTCAGGTCCGCAATCTCTATATGGCGGTCGATCCGGCGATGCGCGGTCGCATGTATGATGCGAAAAGCTATGTCCCTCCCTTCGCCCTCAATGCGCCGATGGAAGGTCCCGCAGTGGGCGAGGTTATCGCCTCTGCCCATCCCGATTTTCAGCCGGGCGATCTCGTCTTTTCACGCCTTGGCTGGCGGGAGGCGTTCAACGCTCCGGCGAGCGCGCTGGAACATCGGGACAGGGAAGCCCTGCCCCCGCAAAGCTATCTCACCTTTGCGGGCGTTACCGGCCTTACCGCCTATGCCGGCCTGTTCCATGTCGGCGGATTGAAACCCGGCGATACCGTGTTCGTATCGGCGGCATCGGGCGGGGTCGGTTCGCTGGTCTGCCAGATGGCGAAGCTGAAAGGCCATAAGGTAATTGGCGCGGCAGGCGGCGCACGCAAGCTTGCCTTCCTGAAAGAGGAACTGAAGCTCGACGGTGCGTTCGATTATAAGGCCGAACCCAATCTGACCAAGGCACTGGCGCGGGAGCTCAAGGCCATAAGCGAAAAGGGCATCGACCTTTATTTCGACAATGTCGGCGGCGAACATCTTCATGCCGCCATCGCCCTTGCCAATGATTATGCGCGCTTTCCGATCTGCGGAATGATTTCGCAATATAATCTGGCCGGGGAAGCGCCGATGGCCCCGCGCAACCTGATGCTGATGATGGGCAAGCGTATCCGCATGCAAGGGTTCATCGCCACCGACCACCTGCCGCTCTGGCAGCATTTCACGGCGGACATGATCGCCTGGCACAAGGCCGGGCTGCTCCATTCCGCCGAAACCGTACATGATGGCATCGACAATGCGCTGACCGCCTTCTTCGCGCTGTTCACCGGGGATAATCTGGGTCGCGCACTGGTCAAGCTGAACTGAAACAGAGGGAATCGCCATGTATCAGATGCTGAAAGGCCTGCGCGTGATCGAAGGGGCGGCCTTCATCGCCGGGCCGTCCTGCGGCCTGCACCTCGCGCAGATGGGGGCGGAAGTAATCCGCTTCGACGCCATTGGCGGCGGTCCCGATTATAAACGCTGGCCGATCACCCCCAAGGGCGACAGCCTCTATTGGGAAGGGCTGAACAAGGGCAAGAAGTCGATTGCGATCGACCTGCGCTCGCCGGAAGGCCGCGAACTGGCAATCGCGCTCGCCACCGCGCCGGGCGAACGATCCGGCCTGTTCCTCACCAACTATCCGGTAAAGGGTTTCCTCAGCCATGAGGCGCTGGCGGCACGACGGGCCGACATCATCACCATACGCATCATGGGCTGGTCGGACGGATCACCTGCGGTCGATTATACGGTGAACGCGGCGACCGGCATTCCGATGATGACCGGCCCGGCGGACGATCCTCGCCCGGTCAACCATGTGCTGCCCGCATGGGACCTTCTGGGTGGCGCTTATGCCGCCTTCGCCATGACCTCTGCCCTGTTGCGACGTCAGACGACCGGCGAGGGCGCGGAAATTCGCATCCCCCTTTCCGACCTCGCGGCAACCAGCCTCGGCCATATGGGCAATGTCGCCGAAGTGCTGACCCAGGGAGACCGTCCACGCATGGGCAATGACCTTTACGGTGCTTTTGGCCGCGATTTCGTCTGCGCCGACGGCGTGCGCCTGATCGTCGTCGCAATTACCCCCAATCAGTGGAAAGGCCTTGTCCAGACGCTGAACATCGGCGAACCGGTGACTGCCCTCGAACAGGAACTGGGCGTCGCCTTCGCCCGGGATGAAGGCGCGCGTTTCACCCATCGCACCCGCCTGTTCCCGATGGTGGAAGCCGCTTTCGCGCAATGGCAATCGACCGAACTTCGGGCCGCCTTCGATGCGGCTGGCGTCACTTGGGGACGTTATAAAAGCATGGCGGAAGCGGTGACCGGCGATCCGCGCCTGTTCACCGAAAACCCGCAATTTCAGACCATCCGCCATCCGAGCGGCCTTAGCTATCCGGCAGCAGGCCCCGCCGCCACGCTGGCTGGCGAGGATCGCGGCGCCATCATCGCCGCCCCCAGACTCGGCGAGCATACAGACGAGGTGCTGATGTCCGTCCTTGGCCTCGGCAGCGGACAGGTCGCCGACCTTCATGACAGGGGAATCGTCGCATGAGTGGCCCAAGCATGGAAGACATCGTCCATTGGCAGCAATGGATCGGCAAAACTGAGCGCATCACCGAACAAATCGAACCGCTGGTGCTACGCCGTTATGGCGCTGCCCTGGGGGAACCGCTGAAGGACAGTGCACCTCTACCCTCGCTCGCGCATTGGGCGTTCTTCATCGACGCGGTACAGCCCGGCGGTCTTGGTCCGGACGGACACCCGAAGCGCGGCGGCTTCCTGCCCCCGGTCAGCCTGCCCCGCCGCATGTTCGCGGCCAGCGACATGAGCTTCCATGCGCCGCTGGCACTCGGGGCGGAGGCCACCAAGACCTCCCGCGTCGCCAGCCTCGTTCACAAAAGCGGGCGAAGCGGCGATCTCATTCTCGTCGAGGTCGAGCATGAAGTCGAACAGAGCGGCATGCTTTGTGTCAGCGAGAAACAGACCATCGTCTATCGCGACGCGGGCGCGGCTACCCCTGCGGTGGAGGATAAGAGAATCACGCCCCCCGACGGATCGGAACTATGGGTTCCCGGCCCGGTGGACCTGTTCCGCTTTTCGGCGGTCACGTTCAACAGCCACCGCATCCATTATGACCTGCCCTATGCGCAAAAGGAGGAAGGCTATCCGGGCCTCGTCGTCCACGGCCCCTTCATCGCCGCACGGCTATTCGGATTTGCACGGCAACGCCATGGTCCGCTCAGGCGTTTTTCTTTCCGGGCGCAGGCGCCGATGTTCGTGGGGCAGCCGATATTTTTATGCGCAGGAACAGAGGCGGGACAGGTCGTCGCCAGACGCTGCGACGGGGTGGATGCCTTCATAGCTCATTTTGAAATCTAACCATAAGTGCATATTTCTTGACGGACATGCACGGGCCGCGATATGCGCGATCCACGACATAGTGAGGCGAGGACAGGAACATGGACGCTGAAACCTTTGACATGCTGCGCGATACGGTCCGGCGGTTCGTCGACGAACGGCTGATCCCGGCGGAAGACGCGGTGGAAGAAGCCGACGCGATTCCGGCGGAAATCATCGGCCAGATTCGCGAAATGGGCTTGTTCGGCCTTTCCGTGCCGGAGGAATTTGGTGGTCTGGGCTGCACCATGTCCGAGGAGTCGGCCATCATCCGCGAACTGTGCCGCGCCTCGATCGTCTATCGCTCGCTGATCGGCACCACCGTGGGCATCGGTAGCCAGGGCATCGTGATGGACGGCACGCCCGAGCAGAAGGCCGAATGGCTACCCAAATTCGCCAGTGGCGAGGCCATTGCCAGCTTTGCGCTGACCGAGCCGGAAGCCGGGTCCGATGCCGGGTCGCTGCGCACCACCGCCGTGCGAGAAGGCGATCATTACCGTATCAACGGCACCAAGCGGTACATCACCAATGCCCCGCGCGCGAGTGTCTTCACCCTGATGGCGCGCACCGAAGCGGATGTGCCGGGCGCCGCGGGCATTTCCTCCTTCATCCTGCCCGCCGATACGCCGGGGATCAGCTTCGGCAAGCCGGATAAGAAAATGGGGCAGAAGGGATCAGTCACATGCGACGTGATCCTCGACGATGTGATCGTTCCCGCCGCCAACATCATCGGCGGCGTACCGGGGCGCGGCTTCAAGACGGCGATGAAGGTGCTGGATCGCGGCCGCATCCACATCGCAGCGGTATCGCTCGGCATGGCCGACCGCCTGCTCGACATGTCGCTCCGCTATGCGATGGAACGCAAGCAATTCGGCCAGCCCATCGCCCAGTTCCAGCTGGTGCAGGCGATGCTCGCCGATTCCAAGGTGGACCTGCTGACGACTGAAGCGTTGATGCGCTCCGTCGCGGCGCGCTTCGATGCGGGAGAGAAGGTCAGCCTCGAATGCTCGGCGTTGAAGCTTCACGCCTCGGAAGCGGTGGGCCGGATCGCCGACCGTGCGGTGCAGATCCATGGCGGCGCCGGTTACATGGCCGAATATAAGGTCGAGCGCTTCTATCGCGATGTCCGCCTGCTCCGCATTTATGAGGGCACGACCCAGATTCAACAGACCATCATCGCGCGCAACATGATCCGCGACACGCAACAGAACTGAACCGAGAGGAAGCCCCCCATGCGCAGAGCCGCCATCGTCGCCCCCATCCGCACCGCCGTCGGCAAATATGGCGGGTCGCTCAAATCCTTTACCGCCGGAGACCTTGGCGCGATCGTCATCAAGGCGCTGATGGAACGCACCAGGATCGATCCCGAGCGGATCGATGACGTGGTGTTCAGCCAGGGCTATGGCAATGGCGAGGCCCCGTGCATCGGCCGCTGGTCGGCACTGGCGGCGGGCCTGCCCGAATCCATCCCCGGCGTGCAGCTCGACCGGCGCTGCGGCTCGGGCCTTCAGGCGGTGATTGACGCGGCGATGCGGATTCAGACCGGCGCAGCGGATATCGTGATCGCCGGCGGCGTCGAAAGCATGTCGAACGTCGAATATTATTCGACCGATCATCGCTGGGGCGCACGGTCCGGTTCCACCCAGTTCCATGATCGTCTGACGCGCGGCCGGGTGATGTCGCAGCCGATTGAACGCTATGGCATCATCAGCGGGATGATCGAAACCGCCAATAATCTGGCAAACGACTATAATATCAGCCGCGAAGCATGCGACATCTACGCCGCGCGCAGCCACCAGCGCGCCACCGCCGCATGGGCCGAAGGCAAGTTTGACGATGAACTCGTCCCGGTTTCCGTGCCTCAGCGCAAGGGCGATCCCATCATCTTCGCAAAGGATGAGGGCATTCGCGCCGATGCGACGCCGGAATCGCTCGGTCAGCTCAAGGTCATCGAAAAGGGCGGCGTCGTCACCGCCGGCAATGCCAGCCAGCAAAATGATGCGGGCGCGGCCTGCCTCGTCGTCGCCGAAGACAAGCTGGATGAGCTGGGCCTCGAACCCATCGCCTTCTTCCACAGCTGGGCGGCGGCCGGTTGCGACCCTTCACGCATGGGCATCGGCCCGGTGCCCGCAGTGGAACGTCTCTTCGCCCGCACCGGCATGGGCTGGAACGACATCGACCTCGTCGAACTCAACGAAGCCTTTGCGCCGCAGGTGCTCGCCTGTCTCAAGGGTTGGGGCTGGAGCGAGGATGACAGCCGCAACGATATGCTGAACGTCAACGGATCGGGCATTTCTCTCGGCCACCCGATCGGCGCGACCGGCGGGCGCATCCTTGCCAATCTCGCCCGCGAACTGGTGCGCCGCGACGGGCGCTATGGCCTCGAAACCATGTGCATTGGCGGTGGTCAGGGACTGGCCGCTATCTTCGAACGCGCGGCCTGATCCCCTGCCACCGATCGGCGGCGGCACATCACGTGCCGCGCCGCCATTGTTTCACTCCGGTAACGGGACGGTGCCCCGATAAAGTCACCGCCCCGATCGCCCACACGCACTTTTCAGGTGCAGATCACCCTCACAAAATTGCCCATAAGTGCAAAAATGATTGCACCCTTCCCCACATGATTCTATCGAGGGATCAGTATTTTCGGCGGCGGGCCTGTCAGGACCCGGCGTTCATACCGATCGGAGGGGAAGTTGAGCGATAGACCATTGTCCGGCATCAGGGTTCTGGACCTGTCCCGTGTTCTGGCAGGGCCATGGTCGACCCAGATTCTCGCGGATCTCGGCGCGGATGTCATCAAGATCGAGGTTCCCGGCAAGGGCGACGATACCCGTGCATGGGGCCCGCCCTATCTGCACGACGCCCATGGTGAGGAAGAGCTGAGCGAAAGCGGCTATTATCTGTGCTGCAACCGCAACAAGCGTTCCGTCGCGGTCGACCTTTCCAACCCCGAAGGGGCGGAACTGATCCGGTCGCTGGCGAAGAAAGCCGACATCGTCGTCGAGAATTTCCGCGTCGGCGGCCTGAAGAAATATGGCCTCGATTATGAAAGCCTTGCGGCGATCAACCCGCGCCTCGTCTATTGCTCGATCACCGGCTTTGGCCAGACCGGTCCCTATACCAATCGCGGCGGCTATGATTTCGTTGCGCAGGGCATGGGCGGTTTCATGAGCATTACCGGCGAAGCGGGCGGCCAGCCGCTGCGCGCGGGGGTGGCTATGGCCGATCTCTCCACCGGCATGTACGCAACCGTTTCCATCCTCGCCGCGCTGCGCCATGCAGAGCGTACCGGCGAAGGCCAGTATATCGACGTGTCGCTGCTCGATACGCAGATCGCGATGCTCGCCAATCAATCGATGAACTGGCTGGTCGGCGGCATCGTACCCGGACGCCTCGGCAACCGTCATCCGACGGTCGTGCCCTACAAGACGTTCGACGTGGCCGACGGCATCATGATTATCGCGGTCGGCAATGACGGCCAGTTCCGCGCCCTGTGTCGCGAACTGGGCATCGAAGAACTGGCGAGCGACCCCAAATTCGCGACCTCGCGCCAGCGCATGGTCAACCGCGATGAGATTGAAGGCATAGTGCAGGATCTGGTACGCGGCCTGAAGCGCGACGACCTGATCGACCGGCTGGTCGCCTGCGGCGTACCGACCGGCCCGGTCAACAGCATTCAGGAAATCTTCGAAGACCCGTTCGTCGAAGCGCGCGGTGCCGTGCACCAGTTCGTGCGCGAAGACGGGGTAAAGATACCGACCGTCGCCTTCCCGCCCAAAATGTCGAAAACGCCGCCACGCTATGATTATCGCCCGCCGATGATCGGCGAACATAGTCGTGAAGCACTGAACGACTGGCTGGGGCTCGATACGGACAGTCTCGACACACTCGAAAGCGCTGGTGCGATCGCGCAGCGCAACAGCGACACACCCGCCTGAATGACTTTACAGCCGGAACCCGGATGCTGGCCCACAGCCGAATGATGGATGGATAACCATGGACGCAGCCACCAACGCCCTTCTGCCCGATCTTCCCGCGCTTCTCGCCCGCGCCGCGCAGGAGGCCGCTGCCTTCCTCGCCGCGGTAAAGCCGAAGGTGAAGGCACGGATCGCGAATGAAAGCGGCAAAGTCGATCGCCGCCTTGCCGATATCGAACAGCATGTCGTGCACGGCCTCGGCTGGTATGCGACCTATGCCGCATTGATGCAGGAAGTATCCGACTGGGCCGCCGGATTGAAGGCAGAGGGTGCATTTGGTGAAACGGAAGCCCTGCTCGCCCAGCTTCTGTTCGGCGAATATAGCGCGCAGATGGCAGGCGGTATCCCAATGAACCAAGGGGAGATTATCCGCCCGGCGGACCTCAGCGACGATCCTGCCGATCTCGCCCTGCTCCATGCAGAAGCGCTCTCCCTGCTCCGTCGCAAGGGCACAAACCAGACGGTGAAGACGGCGATCGCTGCCCGTCTGGCGGACCAGCGCGGCCAGGCCATATTCGAAAATGCCGGACTGGACGAAACCACCCAGTTGATCCGCGATCAGTTCTTCGCCTTCGCGCGCGAAAAAATCTCCCCTCACGCCCATGAATGGCATCTCAAGGATCAGCTTATTCCGCTCCCGCTGGTCGAAGAACTGGGCGCGATGGGCGTGTTCGGCCTCACCATTCCGGAAGAATTTGGCGGACTGGGCATGGGCAAGACGGCGATGTGCGTCGTCTCCGAAGAACTGTCCCGCGCATGGATCGGTGTCGGCTCGCTGGCCACCCGTTCGGAGATCGCGGCGGAACTGATCCTGTGCGGCGGCACCACGGCGCAGAAGGAGCAATGGCTGCCCAAAATCGCCTCGGCGGAAACCCTGCCGACGGCGGTGTTCACCGAGCCCGATACCGGCTCCGACCTCGGATCGTTGCGCACCCGTGCGACGCTCGCCGATGGCGAGTATCGCGTTAACGGCAACAAGACATGGATCACCCATGCCGCCCGCGCGGACGTGATGACCCTGCTGGTCCGCACCGATCCCGCGACCAGCAATTATAGCGGCCTCTCGATGCTGATCGCCCCCAAACAGCGCGGCACCGTGACTGACCCTTTCCCCACCCCCGGCATGAGCGGCGGTGAGATCGAGGTGATCGGCTATCGCGGCATGAAGGAATATGAAATCGGCTTCGACGATTTCCGCGTGTCCGCCGCCAATCTGCTCGGCGGGGTCGAGGGACAGGGTTTCAAGCAATTGATGGCAACCTTCGAAAGCGCCCGTATCCAGACCGCCGCCCGCGCGGTCGGCGTGGCGCAGGCGGCGCTTGATGTCGGCCTTGGCTATGCGCTCGATCGCAAGCAATTCGGTCAGGCGATCATCGCCTTCCCGCGTGTCGCCAACAAGCTGGCGATGATGGCGGCCGAGATCATGGGCGCGCGCCAGCTCACTTATTATGCAGCACGGCAAAAGGATCGGGACAAACGATGCGATCTGGAAGCGGGCATGGCGAAGCTGCTGGGCGCCCGCGTCGCCTGGGCGGCGGCCGACAACGCGTTGCAGATCCATGGCGGCAACGGCTTTGCCATGGAATATGAGGTCAGCCGCCTGCTCGCCGACGCGCGTATCCTCAACATCTTCGAAGGGGCGGGCGAGATTCAGGCACAGGTCATCGGCCGCCGCCTGCTCGACGAAACCAATTGACGGCAGGCCGGATAAATACTCCGGCGGCATAACAACCTTTATAGGAAAAGCCCGGCCTCCTTTTTCAGGGGCCGGGCTTTCTTACAGGATACGTCATTCTTCAGGGCAGGATTTTCGCGCCGCTTTCCTTCTGCCACCTGGCATACCAATAGGAAATAATGCCCTGTTCGAAACCCGGCTCCGCATGGAAGCGATCGTCGATCACCAGCGGCGACAGCTTATGCGCCGCAAGCCCCGGCCAGTCCGGCAGCCCTTCGCCATTGGGATTACCGCTGCGGATGAAATTGGCCCAGTAATCGCGCCAGACCCCGGCGACCTTTTCATCCTGCGATGTCATCCTGTCACGCAAGCCGAAAAGATAGTCCATGTCCGCACAATGCGGTGCGCCGGGCATGGCGGTGCGGTCCGCCTGCGGCACATAATCGAAATGATAGGACCATGCCGGCGCCCGCCGCGAAGCGAGCGCAGGCATGCCCATCGATGCGGAGGTGAAGATGAAATCCGTCTGTACACGACGCAGCAATTCGGCATCGGATAACGGGCCATTGGCTTCGTAGAGGGGCCGGATCTCTGCCAGATCGACACCGAAACGCTGCTTCAACACCCCGGCGTCGAACCCCATCAGGCCGAAAATGCTCGCCTCATTGCTGGTCGACCCGGCAATGAACGGCACCGCCGCCTGCTTCCCCTCGGCAAAGATCAGCGAAATTGCCTCGGGCAGCAAATGACCATCCTCGATCGCCCCGAAATTGGGCGGGCCGGGATCGCCCGCAAGGATCGCCTGCGGGCTCAACCGGCGCAGCGCCGCAAGCCCGGTTGCACTGGCGTCGGTCACGCCCGCGCGCCCAGCAAAGGCCAGACCTTCCCGTTCCGCCTGCGCCAGCGAACGCGACGCATTGAACAACCCGCCGCCCGAATGGGTCGACGCCCGGGCAAACAACCCTCGCGCCATCGGTGACGCCATCAGCGCATTGATGCTCGATCCCCCCGCCGAACAGCCCAATATCGTCACCTGATCCGGGTCGCCGCCAAAGGACCGGATATTGCGCTTCACCCAGTCGAGTGCGGCAATCTGATCGCTCAGCCAGAAATTGCCGGTCCCTCTGCCCGCCTCAGCGGTCAGCGCCGGATGAGCAAAGAAGCCGAGCCGCCCCAACCGGTAGTTGGCCGAGACGAGGATGATACCACGCCTGACCATCGGCGACAGGTTATGCTCTGTAATATAGCGGCCGGATCCCACGAAAAAGGCACCACCATGAACCGAGACCAGCACCGGCAACCCGTGTGCCGCACGATCCGGCGTGATGACGGCAAGAGTGAGGCAATCCTCACTCTGCAGCGCGGAAGCCTCTCCCTCTTGCACCGGTTGAATACAATCCGGGCCGAAGCGGGTCGCATCGCGAATGTCCGACCATGGTTTCGCTGCCTGCGCCTCACGCCAGCGCAACGCATCGACCGGCGGGGCAGCAAAGGGAATGCCGCGCCATGCCGCGCCCTTCCCGATCGCCACGCCGCGTACCTTACCCAGGTCGGTCGCAACCACAGGCCCCTGTCCGCTCTCGGCCTTCGCCACGCTTCCCGCCATCGGCAGCGCCAGTGACAGGGATGCGACGAGGAGCATCATCAATGCCTGCTTTCCTGTTGTTCGGTCGGCCATTTCCGCTCTCTCCTGTTTCGGCCTCCCCTTGTTTTCCCGGCAGGACGGTGGGGAAGTCAGATAGAAAGCGGTAACAAAAATTGATCTTAAATGCAAAATTCCTTGCCATCCCCCCGCTCCTCCCCCTATTAGCCGGAGAGCATAAGGGAGAGTGGAAAATGGACGGATCAGCACCCGAATTGCTGTCGGAACGCCTTGAAGGGGACATCGTCCTGCTGACGATGAACCGTCCCCGCGCGAAAAATACCGTCTCCTTCGCCATGTGGGAAGAATTCTCCGCCGCGCTGGACGTGATCGAAAACGGCACCCCACCGCGCGCCGTCATATTATGCGGTGCCGAGGGCCATTTCAGCAATGGCGGCGATGTGAAGACACCGCCCAGCCGGGGGGAAGGCGCGCTCGCGCTCGCCGCACGGCTTGAAATGGGGCAACGGATCATCTCCCGGCTGCGCGCGCTGCCCTGCCCGACCATCGCTGCGATCGAAGGCGCCGCCCATGGCATCGCCTGGAGCCTCGCCCTTGCCTGCGACCTTGTTTACTGCGCGGATGATGCCAAATTCTCGGCCCCGTTCATCGCTTTCGGGCTGGTGCCGGATGGCGGCGCCGCCTGGTTCCTCGGACGCAGGCTCGGACGGCAAAAAACGTCGGAGATTATCTATTCCGGCCGCACGGTCGAAGCGACGGAGGCCGAGGCAATGGGCCTCGTCAGTCGCCTGCTGCCCGCCGGAACCGTGGTAGAGGAAGCCCTTGCCTTTGGCCGGATGCTGGCCAATCGCCATGCTGCCGAACTGAGCAAGCGCCTGCTCCACATCGCCGAAACATCCGACCTTCAGAGTTGCCATGCGCTCGAACTGGTTTACTGCCATATGGCACAGGCCGGGCCGGAGGTGAAGGCCGCGCGCGAGGCGGTGCTTGCCCGCGCGGCGGCGAAAAAGGCCGCAGCCGCCAAACAAAGCTGAAGGAGCGCGTTCCCATGCAATATGACATGCGATCCCTGCCGATGATCGCGCGCTACAAGATATTGAACTCCACCGTGACACCGCGCCCGATCGCGTGGATCACCAGCCGGTCGGAAGCAGGCGTGGTCAATGCCGCACCCTATAGCTTCTTCAACGTCGCGGGCGTCGAACCGCCGATGGTGATGATCTGCATGTTGAAGGAACCGCGCACCCGCGCGCTCAAGCACACGGCCACCAATATCGTCGCGACCGGGGAATTCGTCGTCAACCTCGTGCGCGAGGAGGATGGGGCCGCGATGAACCTTACCAGCGTCGATGCACCTGCCGATGTCAGCGAAATCGACTATGCCGGATTGGAAACGGCGCCCTCCGTCACGGTTGCGCCGCCGCGCATCGCCACCAGCCCGGTCAGCTTCGAATGCCGCAAGGTGATGGCCTGCGACATCGGCACATCGCAAACCATCGTGATCGGTGAAATATTAATGGCCCATATCGCCGATCAGTTCATCACCGATGTCGAGAAGATCTATCTCGACAATCTGGCGATGCACCTCATCGGCCGGACCCATGGCAGTGGCTGGTATGTACGCAATTCAGACGAATTCCAGATGGAACGCCCCGCCTATGATCCCGCCCGCATCAACGGGACAGGAGACGGATCGGACTAAAAAGGACGGATCGGCATTCAGATGACGACGAGCCGAAGATGATGATTTTCCGTGAACCGGCGCGCAGCGTACTTCTTGTACATGAGCAGCGGAAGCGCGGGAAAGCGCCATTTGCAGGCCGTCAGCGCTGGAGCCGAAGGCAACCGGAAGGCAATGGCGATCCATCCTAAAACGGCAAAGAAGGTGAGCGAGATTATGGATAGCATCGGCTATACGGTGGATGATGGCGTTGCGATCCTGACGCTCAACCGGCCGGATCAACTCAATTCCTTCAACGCGGCGATGCGGCGGGCACTGAATGAGGCCATAGACAAGGCCGTCGCAGATGAGGCGGTGCGCTGCCTGCTCATCACCGGCGCAGGGCGCGGCTTTTGCGCGGGGCAGGATCTGGGCGAACGCAAACCATTGCCCAATGGCGAAAAACACGACCTCAGCCTGACCCTCGACGCCGACTATAACCCACTGATGCGTAAGCTCGATGCGCTGGAAAAGCCGATCGTCTGCGCGGTCAACGGCGTGGCGGCGGGCGCGGGCGTCAGCCTCGCCTTGTCATCTGACATCTGTTTTGCGTCGGAAAAGGCTCGTTTCATTCTCTCCTTCGTCAATATCGGCCTTGCCCCCGATTGCGGTGCGACCTGGATATTGCCGCGCCTGATCGGGCCGCAGCGCGCGCTCGCCTTCGCGCTGTCCGGGGAAGCCGTTCCCGCCCGGCAGGCAGAGCAATGGGGCATGATCTGGCAATGCGTGGGCGAGGAAGAGCTGATGCCCACCGCCCTCGCCTTTGCCAAAAATCTGGCGACCAAGGCCCCCGGTTCGCTCGGTGCGATCCGTCAGGCAATGCGGGCGGCGTGGCGGAACAGTCTTTCCGAGCAGCTCGATCTGGAACGCGATACGCAGCAACGGCTCGGTTATACCGACGATTATGGCGAAGGGGTGACCGCCTTTCGCGAACGCCGCACTCCCCGGTTCACAGGCCGCTGAAGCAGCCCGCATGGACGGGTGGAAACACGGCCTCCGGGCTATATTTTCTTGGCTCCCGATCAGCGATTGACTCTTCTCGCGCCCCTCCTATTCTATACTTAAATGCAGAATTAGGAGAAGGATATAGCGATGCGCGCCGTGGCACACCCCATACCCGACCATGTTCCCGAAACACTGGTCGGACAATTTAATCTCTTCACCGCTCCGGGCATGACTCCTACGCCGATGGGCGATCCCCATGCCGCGATCGGCATGCTGCTTTCCGGCCCGCCCATTTTCTTCGCGCCAGGCAACACGCGTAACGGCGAAGGCACCTGGGTCGTGGTCCGTGCCGAAGACCAACGCCATGTGCTTCAGGACGGCGTGACATTTTCCAGCAACCGTAACATCTTCTCCTCCGCGCTGGGCGAAGACTGGCCGATGATCCCGCTAGAGATTGATCCGCCCGCTCATGGTCACTGGCGCTCCCTGCTCAACCCGCTCCTCTCCCCCCGCCGGGTGATGCATCTGGAACCGATCGTACGTCAGCGCGCGGTCGACCTGATCGAAGGGATCAAGGCCAAGGGAACAAGCTGCGACGTGATGCAGGATTTCTGCTTCCCCTTCGCCGTCAGCATTTTTCTCCAGTTTCTCGGTATCGGCTGGGAAAGGCTGCACGAATTTGTCGACTGGGCCAATGACCTGCTGCATGGAACGCCGGCAGAGCGCACTGCGGCCGCCCACACCATCGTCGCCTTTCTCGACGATCTGCGCGACCTGCGCCGCCAGGAACCGACCGACGATTTCATGACCTTCGTCACACAGGCGGAGATTGAGGGCCGCCCGCTCACCGATCTGGAAGTGCGCGGCATGGCGGTCCTGCTGTTCATCGCCGGACTGGACACGGTGGCGGCCGCCATCGGCTTTGACCTTTATTATCTCGCGCAGAATATCGAACAGCAAAATAGCCTCCGGGCCGAACCAGACCGCATTCTGCTTGCCGCCGAAGAAATGCTGCGCGCTTTCCCGACCGTCACCCCGGTGCGGAGGGCCACCCGTGATGTGGAGATACATAGCGTGCTGATCCGCGCGGGCGACCTCATCGCCTGCCCGTCCATGACCGCCAATCGCGATCCGAAGGAATTCTCCGATCCCGATCAGATCATCCTCGACCGCGAGGATAATCGCCATGTCGCCTTCGCCTATGGCCCCCATCGCTGCCTCGGCTCGCATCTGGCACGGCGGGAAATCGTGATCGGGCTGGAGGAATGGCTTGCTCGTATTCCCGAATTCCACATCAAATCCGGCAGCACCCCGATGACCCATGGCGGCTTCGTTTTCGGCGTCGAGAATCTGATGCTCGACTGGTCTGCAAAGGAGGCAAACTGATGCGCGTCAAGGTAGATGCTTCGAAATGTCAGGGCCATGCGCGCTGCTGGACATGGGCCCCCAATCTCTTTCACCTGAATGACGAGGGCTATCTCGATCCCGGCGACATCGACGTTCCGGAAAATGAGGAGCTGAACGCGCGCCGCGCTGTGAAGGGATGCCCGGAACGGGCGCTGACGCTCGAAGAATGAAGATCCTGCGCAAAGGGCCGGGGATACTCTCCCCGACCCTTTGCCTTATGCGATTTCGACGACGACCTTGCCGCGCGCCTTGCGATCCATCAGGTACCGGATCGCCGCGCCCCCTTCCGCCAGCGGAAAGCGCCGGTCGATAACCGGACGAAGCGCCCCTTGCTCATACCATCGGAAGAGCCGTGCCATATTGTCGCGGTTCGCGGCCGGATCGCGCAGGGTGAACGCGCCCCAGAATACCCCGACAATCGACGCGCTCTTCAACAGCGGCAGATTGAACGGCAGCGACGGGATGCCCCCGGCCGCAAAACCCAGCACGAGATAGCGGCCATCCGGCGCGATGGACCGGAAGGCCGGTTCGGCCAGATCCCCGCCGACCGGATCATAGATCACATCAGGGCCTGTCCCACCGGTCAGCTCCCGCAACCGCACCCGCAGATCGTCCGCCGCATAGTCGATGCCCTCATCCGCACCATGGGCCTTTGCGACCGCCAGCTTTTCCGGCGACGATGCAGCAGCGATCACCCGCGCACCCATGGCCTTACCAATCTCGACGGCGGCCAGCCCTACGCCCCCGGCCGCCCCCAGCACCAACACTGTCTCACCCGGCTGCAACCGGCCGCGCTGACTCAGGGCATGCATGGCGGTGCCATAGGCCATGGTGAATATGGCCGCGACATCGAACGGCATCGCATCGGGGATGGCGATCAGACGAACGGCATCGACAATGACCGCTTCGGCCATGCCGCCATGGAGCGTCATCGCCGCGACGCGATCCCCGACCGACCAGCCGGTCACGCCTTCCCCTATCGCATCGATGACACCGGCAACCTCGCCGCCCGGACTGAACGGCAAGGGCGGCTGTACCTGATAGCGATTCTGAACGATCAGCCCGTCGGGAAAATTGACCCCGGTCGCCACCACCCGGACACGCACCGCGCCCGGCCCCGGTTCAGGAACCGGAACGGCGCGCAGTTGAAGCTCTTCGGGCGGCCCATAATGCTCGCATAACAGGGCTCTCATCATCCTGATACTCCCGGGATCGACGGAATGAAGGCAATATGCGTTCCGAAAGACGCCCATTGCCGGATCATTCCTCTTTCCGGCATCGCCCCCGGAAAGGAAACCGGAAAATCACCGGTTCAGTTCGATGCGCTCATCATCGATCAGGCGAGGCAGCACTTCCTTCTCGAACAAAAGCAGGCTCTTCCATGACAGTTCGGGATCAAGCCCACCCAGCAAAGCGTGGAACGTCACCGCGCTGTCATCGGGCAGGCTGCTGAGATATTCATAGCATTGGGCGGGCGTCAGCACCTTGATATTAGGCATGGCCTTCAACGCCTCGACCGTTTCCGCCGATTTGTAGCGTGTATCGCCGGTGCCGCGTTCGGTCGCCCACTGGGCATAGGTATTGGTCGCATAGGCGACATGGGGAGCAACCAGCGGCCAGTCGCGATCCGGATCGTCGCTAACATAAAGGAAACTCGCAGCGGGCTGCATCTGCCGCTCCGGCGGCGGAAAACCGGCTTTTTCCCGTTCCTCGGCATAGATTTTGAACAGGTCGGGATGGCCCGGAAAATATTGATAGCCGCCCTTGGCGGCCCGGATCGCCGACTTGTCGGTGGAACCGCCCATATAAATTTTGGGTCCGCCCTCCTGCACCGGCTTTGGCGTCACCCGCACCATGCGTCCCTCAAATTCGAAAGGCTCGCCGGTCCACGCCTTTTTGCAGGTATCGAGCGCATGGTTCATGATCGCAAGGCGCTTCTTGATGTCGAGACCGAACATCTCGAACTCATGCGGACGATAGCCCATGCCTGCTGTCAGCCAGACCCGGCCGTTGGAGATATTGTCGAGCACCGCAAGATCCTCGGCGAGACGCAGCGGATGATGCATGGTGACGACCAGCGCCGAGAGATGGGCGACAATCCGGTCCGTCGCGCCGAGGATCGATGCCGCCTGAATCATCGAGGACGGGCAATAGCCATGTTCCGCGCCATGATGTTCGGCGAGGAAAACCTGCGTGAACCCCAGCTTGTCGGCCCATACCGACTGTTCGATCGCCGCACGATATAATGCGGGATGAGGTGCACCGAATTCCGGGCTGTTCATGTCGTAACGAAGATTGAGCTGCATCTGGCTCTCCTTATGATTTGATTATCCGTTGTCAGGCCTTGAGGCGGTGGGCGATACGCCCGGTGACATCCTCCGGCTGAATGGCGATCTTACGGGCGAGCATATCGGCGATTTCCGCCTCGCCATAACCGATTTCGGTCAGGATCGAGACGCTATGCTCGCCAAGCCGCGGTGCCGAGCCCTTCGCCAGACCCGGCGTCTTGCCGAGCCAGTTGAACAGCGCAATCTCCCGCACATGTCCATACATGGACTGGCGCTCGTCGATCACCCGGCCGGACTTCAGCGCCCACTCCTCCCACAGCGCGTCATCGATCCAGGCCGTTTCGCACACAATCTCGGCCGGCGCGCGCGCCGCATCCAGCAGGGCAAAGGCGTCCTCCTTCGACTTGTCCGTAAAGAAGGCGGTCAGCATGTCACGGAGCGCCACGTCATTGTCGGACCGCGCCTTCGCCGTCGCGAAACGCGGGTCGGCGGGCAGCTCTGGCCGCCCGACCGCCGCCGCCAGCCGCGCGAAGCGATCATCACTGCGGCAGCAGATGCAGACCCAGCCATCGGTCGCCCGATAGATACGATCAAGTGCGTTGAAGCCCTGCTGCTCCCTGTCGAGACGCAGGCCATAGACCGGCTTCATATCCGCATCGAGGAAATGCTCGGATGTCGTCCACAGGCTCGAATGAAGCTGCGGACATTCGATATATTCGCCCACCCCGCCCTTTTCCGCGCGGTTTTCGAGCGCCATCAGGATCGCCGCCGCACCGAGGAAACCATTATTATAATCCTCATTGCCGAAGACCGAGCGATTGGGCGTATTCCCCTCGCCGCCGCCTTCATAGAGCAGGCCGGTCCAGCCGCTGACCAGCGGCGCAAAGCTCTTGTTGAGCGACTTTGGCCCCCTGGAGCCATAGCCGGGCAGATAGGTATAGATCAGTTTCGGATTGATCGCCTTCATCGCTTCATAACCGATGCCGAGCTTGTCCGCCTTGCCGGGGCGCAGATTATGGGTAAGCACATCGGCGGTCGCAACCAGACGCCGCGCGGCTTCCAGCCCTTCGGGCGTCTTCAGATTGAGCACAATGTCGCGCTTGCCGCGCTGGGCGGCATCGAACACGTCCGGCAGCGGGCGCATCTGATCGCCGCCGGGCGTTTCCACCTTGATGACGTCGGCGCCCAGATCGTTGAGGATACGCCCACCATAACCGACTGCGAAGAAGGATGAGAAATCGACCACCCGCAGCCCCTCCAGCGGCCTCCCAATCGATTTCACCGCCGCCGGGGCCTTACGAACCGGACGTGCCATGAGCGCGGGAAGATCGGCATTATCGGCACCGACCAGCGGCGCAGGCTTCGGCTTGGCTACTTCGGTATCGGAGAAAATCACCGCTGGCCCGGCCTGATGAATGGTGCCGAAATCGGGATCGTCAAGCGCGATACGCAGGCCGACAAATTCGACCTGTTCGTCGAGCAATATTTCGGCGGGCTCCAGCACCGGCAACGCGGCGACATCGGCCTCGATGAAGAGACGGATCCACTCGTCGCGCGGTTTCGCCCGGAACGCCTCGATAATCTCGACGCGGGCGCACTGATATTCATCATCATCGAGCGGAACCGCCATTTCCGGCCCATCGATCTTGCGAACCCGGTCACCGAAACCGAGAATGTCCATCGCCGGTTTGAACCCGCCCGACCCGGTATGGATCTGAAGGAAGAGATTGTCCGCGCATTCGAACATGCCGGTGACGAGGCGGACCTTGCCGAACCGGTCGAGCGCGCCGCTATCCCCCTTCTTGATGTAGGAAAGGCCATCTTCCTGCCACCAGTGATTCATGCAGGACTGGGCGAACATCGCATCGAGCAGCGATGCCTCAACTTGTTGCCCGGCGCCGATCATCCGCCGGGCGCGCACCGCCGACAGGCTGCTGATGACGGCAAGAAATGCCTGCCCATAATGCAGCGCCGGATGCCCCAGATACATGGGACCGGGACGGTGCGAACTGCCCTTGTCGACCATGGTGCCGAGCCGTGCAGCGGCAAGCGATTCGCCATAGGGCCGCCCATAGAAAGGAGCATCCTTGCCATAAGCGGTCAGCGCGCAGGTCACGAGCGCCGGGAAATCCCGTTCCAGACTGGCCGCATCAAGGCCGAAGCGCTCCGCCTCTGCTTCTTCGAGCGAATGAATGAAAATATCCGCCGTCTTCAGCAGCGCGCGTATCTGCTCACGATCCGCATCGTCGAAAATGTCGAGTTCCACGCTGCGCTTGCCGCGATCCCACCCCTTGCGGGTAAGATCATGCGCGTAAAAAGCCCCGCCGCGCGGTTCCACCTTGATGACATCGGCACCATGATCGGCCAGCAACATAGCGGCCATCCCCCCCGGCATCACCGTTGCCGCCTCGATGACGATCAAATGCTTCAAGGGGCCTGTCATGGTGCGCTCTCCATCTTTATCGGTTCGGGATCCCCGTTGCCGAAACTATGCCATTGCCCTGGGGAATGCCGCAAGTAATTTTATACCGTAGAACTAATTTCATTGCACATGAGGTTATTTTTTACGGAAAGAAAACAAGCAAACCCTTGTCGATCGCGCCCGGCGCAGGCATGAGTGAATCCATGGCAACGACCCATCGCGATCAGGACAGCTATTCCAGCCCGGCCATGCAGGCGCGACGACAGCGAATCCTTGAGGAAACCCGCACCCTCATTGCGGAGCAGGGCATTGACGGATTCAGCATGATGGAGCTGTGCCGCCGGGCCGATGTGGCCAAGCAGACGCTCTATTATGCGTTCGGCAACAAGAATCTGCTGATCGCATCGGCCATCCGCGATTTTTTCGAAAAATATGAAAGCGGCATTCCCTATCACAGCCCGTCCGGCACGCTTGAGCGCATGATAGAGCGAATCGTCGCTATCGGTCGCCGCAATCTGCGGATCCGCAACTATGTCGCGGCCATCGTCGCCTTTTATTACAGCAGTTCGACCGGATCGGAGCTGTGGACAGCGCTGCACGATATCATGACACTACCGCAACGCCCCTATGTTGAGGCGATTGCCCGGGCACGCCAGCTCCAGCCATGGGCCGACAAGCAACAACTGATCGATGCGCTGGATGGGCAGCGGCTCAGCGTGTCGAATGAGTGGATCCATGGGCGGATCGACGACAAGGACATGATCGATCGTCTGGTGATCGGCCATCTCAGCTATTTGCTGGGCTCGGTACGAGGCACCACCCGCCGCACGATAGAAGCAACATTGCGCCAGATCTCGGAGATCGGGGCGGAAGCTTATGTCGATGCGTTACCCGACATACTGCCAAAAACGACTCCCGCCCAAAAGCCCGTTATGCCGGACGAAATGGCCGGTTAAACCAGGCGCACCACATCATGAATACACCCGAAAGCGGCTTGCACCGCACCATCGCAGTCACCATTCACCCCGATCAGGCCCGCGCCCTGGTGCAGGATGATTTTCACCATTTCCGTCTGGCGATCCATCATGACGGAACCCACATCACGGGCGTTTCGAGCGAAGCCGTGCGCTTCCCCTACAGCCTGTGCCCGCAATCGCGCAGTGCACTCGACGATCTGATCGGCCTGCCGCTGACTTCGCGAATATTCGACATAAGCGGCACCATCAATGCCCGACATCAATGCACGCATCAGTTCGACCTCGCGGCATTGACGGTCGCGGCAGCAGCGCGAGGAAAGGACAGGCGCTATACGCTGTTCGTCACCGACCCGACGGAAGACGATCATTGCGAAGCACATCTCACCCGCGACGACGGTTTCTCGCTACATTGGTCAATCGCCGGACGGGTCATTACCGCCCCCGCAGCCTTCGCCGGGATCACCGTCGATCATGGCTTCACCCCATGGGCGGCGGGCCTTGCCGACGAGGATCTGGCCGAGGCGGCACTGGTATTGCGACGCGCCCATTTCGTCCTTGGCGGGCGGGCCATGCTGGAGGAGCTGAACGAACGGCACATCGCACCCTCTCGCGGCAGTTGCTATGTAATGCAGCCCGGACGATCCGGCCACGCCACGCGCATTCCTACCCCGCATCGTGATGGAACACAGCCTTTTCCGTCGGCGTCCGGCGATCGGGAATGGCTGGAAGGGCACTGATCCTCCCTTCCCCTGCGGTCAGGACCGACTGGTCTCGGTACCCTCCATATCATCCACCGCGCGCCGCAAGGATGGCAAAGCCATTCGCAAAGCGAGCAACGCAATGGCCGATCCGCCGATGACCACCACCGCCAATGACTGGCCGATCGCCGCCTCGTCCCCAAAAAGGAAATCGGTCAGCGCGCCGACAATGGCTGGCCCCAGACCGAAACCGACGATATTGGTAATGAACATGAACAGGCCGAGCAACCGCCCCCTGATCTGGCTCGGCGCGAGCATGGCGATCAGCGCCGAACAATAGACGATATAGGGAACGGTGATCAGCTGGATCAGCGCATAGAGAATGAGAAAGACAAACACATTGGAGACGAAGAAAGCGCAGAGGATGACCGGCGACAAGACCATGATCATCCAGCTGTAGAACCGCAGATGCGCATCCCGCACCCCGCGTCCGAAAAGAATATCGACGGATTTTCCGAGCAGAACCAGCGATGCGGCGCCGAATATGTTCATCAAACTGAGCGCGGGACCATAATATTCCGGGCCCCAGCCATAACGGCGGGCAATGAAAGTCGGCACCCATGAGGTCATCGAATAGCCGACCACCGCCAAAGAGGTGAAAGCTACCGCCATGAAGGACAACAGGCGCGCATGCTGCCGCAGGAAGGGCAGCAGCCCGACGGATGATGGCGCCCGTTGTCCGCCACCTCCGCCATGCCCGCGCCGCCCCGGCTCGCGAAACGTGAAAGCCAGAAATGCCAGCGCGAACCCCGGCAACGCAATCATCGCGAAAGTGATCTGCCAATCGCTGGCCACCCCGTGCACGGGCCAGACAACGCTTTCCAGCGAACGGGAAAAGGCGATGATAAGGCCGCCAATGCCAAACGCCGCAGCCGATCCGAGTTTACCCGCCGTCTGGAATACCGACGTCGCGAACGTCACCTTGTCGCGCGGAAAGGCATCGGCAATGAGCGAATAAGCGGCAGGCAGCAACGAAGCCTCCCCCACACCGACGAAAATGCGGCACAGAATGAGCGCCGGGAATGACGTTGCGAAGGCGCATCCCAATGTCGCAAGGCTCCAGACGATCACGCCCGCGAAAATCACAACGCGGCGCGGGAAAGTGTCGCTGGCCCATCCCAACGGTATGCCGAATATCGCATAGGAAATAGCAAAGGCCGGGCCGAGCACCAGACTCATCTGAAAATCGCTGAGCGCAAGACCTGCCTTGATCGGCTCCACCATCATGCTGATAATCAGGCGGTCGAGCCAGGCCAGCACATAGACGAGGAACAGCGCCCCCACCATATACCATGCCATGCCGATCGACATGGGTCCGCCCGCAGCCGCTCCGTCCTTGCCTGCGCTCAACGCGACCGGCCCATTCTCTGGATTTTTCACACTCGCTCTCCGCCATGGCCGGTTCGCCCGGACGTCCCGATTCTGTTATTATGGACATGATCGATGGACGCCGATCAAAATGATAATTCATTTGGATAATATGATTGACTGAATTCAGTTGCAATCGAAAAAGGATATATGGCAAAAAGTCAGAATATGAACGCGCCCATCATCCGATCCCCTTCTTCAGAGCATATCAAGAACGTCGCCCTGCGCCTGTTCGCCGAACGCGGAGTCGACGGCGCCACCGTGCGGGACATAGCGAAGGCCGCAGGCCAGAAGAACCATGGCGCCGTCGGTTATCATTTCGGAACGAAGGAAGCCCTTGTTCGGGAAATCGTCGTCGATGGCGCCCGGATCATCGACGAACGGCGCCAGCAAATGCTGGATCGTATCGAGGCGGAAGGCGGCCCCCACACAATCCGACAGGTACTGGAAATCATCATCTACCCGTCGCTCGCCCTGTTCGGCGAAGACGAGGATGATTGCTACCTGCGCTTCATGGTCGTGCTCAACATGACCCACCGGGAATTGTTCACCAGCGCCATCGGCAATCAATGGAACCGCGGCTATCAGCGCTGCCTGTCGCATTTGCGCCGCCTGATGCCGCCAATGCCCGCCACTATCAAGAATCAACGGCTGATGTTTGTCGGCGGCTATATCGCGATGATGCTCGCCCTGCGGCAAACAGCCTTGTCGGACACGACGCGCAGCCATTCGACCTGGCCGTCGCCCGAAACACTGCGACATATCGCCCTCACCGCCAGCGCGATCATCGAAGCTCCGCATGATGAGAGCTATCTCAGCGAACCGCCGGTCCAGCTTCCCTGATAACAAACTCCCGTGCAGGCTTTGACAGCCGCGCATCCCCATAGACGGTGCAGCATGAACAAGGGACGCCGAAGCGCCCCCCCCCCCCTGCTTTTATCCCATCATGAGACACAGGTCGGAAAGCAGACCACCTCCCGACCATCGACAACCATCGGGGGGTCAACCTTCCCCCTTATTGGCCTTCGCCATCGCCTTGGCATCGAGACCGCTGACCAGATGACCGCTCACCAACTGGTTATGCGCATGCGCCAGATGGTGCATATGGAATTGGGAATCCATCGCGCTATGCTTCCCGCGCAGATTCTCGACAAGGTTGATCGCCTGCTTGGTCAGAGTCACACCAAAAGCCGGGCGACTCCCCAGATCCTTGGCGATCCGCTCAACCTCCTGCCTCAGTTCATCCTTCGGCACGATGCGGTTGACCATACCCAGCTGATAGGCGCGCTCAACCGGCATGCGCTCGCCCAGCAACAGCAATTCCCGGGCCACGCGCGGGGGCAGTTCGAATGCATGCGCGAAATATTCGACACCGGGGACCCCCATCCGGACCACCGGGTCCTGAAAGAAAGCATTGTCCGCAGCAATGATAAGATCGCATACCCAGGCCAGCATCAGTCCACCGGCGATACAAGCCCCCTGCACCATCGCGATCGTCGGCTTGGGTATCTCCTGCCAGCGGCGGCACAGCCCCAGATAGGCATCCTGCTCCAGCACATATTGAAGCTCGGCACCGGGGCGGTCGAGATGACTGGGCCAGAGCAGCTTGCGGTCGCGCTCCATATGCTTGTCCTTCTCGGGCGAGCCGAGGTCATGGCCAGCCGAGAAATGCTTCCCTTCGCCGCCCAGAACGATGCACTTCACCGCATCATCATCGACCGCACGCCGGAACTGTTCATCCAGTTCATTCAGCAGCCGGTAGTTCTGGGAATTGGAAACCTCGGGCCGGTTCAGCATGATCCAGGCGACCCCATCGTCCACCCGGTAGCTTATGAACCGGGGATTCGCCGCATCAGGCTTGCTCATATCATTCATAATTCGCCTCTTCCCTTACCTTTCCCTCGCCTTTTTCATGCCTGAACGGCGACCGGCGACATAGATCAACTCTGCACTGCGTTCTACAAAATTTTACCCACAGGTGCAATTTTTAATTGACTCATGATACGCCTCGCCTATTCGTTTCAGTCAGTGTCGAAACATTTGCGAGCCGCCCGAAAGCGGCACGCACCATAATTGCATGAGGGGGTTGAAAGGCCGTGGACCATCAGGCGGCGCCACAAACGGATGAGCAGTTCAGGGCATCGGCCCGGCAATGGCTCGCGGATAATTTTCCCGTATCCCTGAAAGGCGGAAAATATATTCTGCCACATACTCAGGAAGAGGGCGAAAAGCCCGGTCCCGACTATCTGCTATGGAAAGGGCGCATAGCCAATAAAGGCTGGGGCGTGCCGACATGGCCCGCCCGCTATGGCGGCGGCGGCCTCACCACCTGTCAGGCCGAAATTCTGGCGGAAGAAATGGCCCGCATCGGCGCCTTCAACCCGATTGGCGGGCTGGGCGTGATGATGCTGGGGCCAACGGTGCTCGAATTCGGCACCGAGGAACAGAAACTACGCCATGTTCCGCCGATTGCGCGCGGCGAAATCGAATGGTGTCAGGGATTTTCCGAGCCCGGCGCGGGATCGGACCTCGCCTCGCTACGCACGCGCTGCGAGGATAAGGGCGACCATTTCCTCGTCAATGGTCAGAAGATCTGGACATCCTTCGCCCATGTGTCTGACTGGTGCTTTTGCCTTGTCCGCACCGACACCAGCCGCAAGCAGGCCGGCATCAGCTTCCTGCTGATCGACATGCGGACGGAAGGCGTCGAGGCCCGGCCGATCAGCCTGATCAACGGTGTTTCCCACTTTTGCGAAACCTTCTTCACCGATGTGAAGGTACCCAAGGAAAATCTGCTGGGTGAAGTCAATGCCGGCTGGGGGATCGCCAAGCGCCTGTTGCAGCATGAACGCAACGGCCTGTCTTCCCAGCGCAATGTCGCCAATGTCGAACGCGGCCTCCCCGATCTCGCGCGCGCCTATGTCGGCACGGATGACGAAGGCCGCATTGCGGATGCCGATCTGCGTGCGCGCATCACCGCCCATATGATGCGCCAGCATGCCTATGGCCTGACGCTGCGGCATCGCAATGCCGGAATCGAGGCGGGGCTTGAGGGTTCGGCGCAGATGTCTGTGCTCAAGAATCTCGGTGCGCGGGTCGCACAGGATCTCAATGAACTGGCGGTCGAGATATTGGGAATTGCCGGCCTCGGCTGGGAAGGCCCCGGCTATTCCGAGGAGGAACTCGAACTGACGAGCGGATGGCTCTACAGCAAATGCTTCTCCATCTATGGCGGCAGCCACGAGGTTCAGAACAACATAACGGCCAAGCGCGTTCTTGCGCTGCCCAGTGCCTGATGGCGGAGGATATCCAATGATCGTCCTGTCCGATGAACAGATCATGCTGCGCGACATGGCCAAATCCTGGGTAGCCGACCGCGTGCCCGTTTCCGCGTTGCGCGCCGTGCGCACCACCTATGCCGATCATGGCTCCGATCCCGTTCTCTATACGGAAATGGCGGAAATGGGGTGGACCGGCATTCTCATTCCCGAAGCCCATGGCGGCGTGGATATGGGACTGGTCAGTCTCGGCCTCATCGCCGAGGAGCTGGGACGCAATCTGGCGGCATCTCCGCTACTTTCGACGGCGGTTGCAGCCGCATCGGCGATCGTGCGGGGCGATAATGAGGCGAAGAAGGCGGAACTGCTCCCCGCCATCGCCACGGGTTCGCTGACCGCCGCTCTTGCTATTGACGAAGGCCCCCATCATCGGCCCGACAACATTGCAGCCACTGCCCGCGTGGATAATGACGGCTGGGTTCTGAACGGCGCCAAGCGCGGCGTGGCCGAAGCCTTGTCGGCAGACCTGCTGATTGTGGCCGCGAAAACGGATGACGGTATTGCGCTGTTCGCCTGCCCGGCAGACAGGGAAGGCGTGGAGAAAACCCGGCTGGCCCGGATCGATTCGCGCGGCGCCGCCGATCTGCGCTTCACCAATGTCCGGCTCGACAAGGCCGCCCTGCTCGGATCGGGGCAGCCCTATGTCGATCGCGTGCTCGATGCGCTGCGCGCGGCGCAGGCGGCGGAAATGCTGGGCGGCACGGTGCAGGCCTTCGAAACCACGCTCGACTATCTCAGGACCCGCGTTCAGTTCGATCATCCCATCGGCTCCTTTCAGGCGCTGCAACATCGCGCCGCCGACATGATGGGCGAGATCGAACTGACCCGCTCCGCCGTTTACGCCGCCCTTACCGCGCTGGATGCCGACGACAGGGATGCACCGATACTGACCTCACTCGCCAAGGCGATGGCAGGCCAGACCTTCCGCGCAATGGCGAAGGAAATGATCCAGATGCATGGCGGCATCGGCATGACCGACGAGCATGATGCGGGCCTTTACCTCAAGCGCGCCCACACGGCGGACGTGGAACTGGGCAATGCGGCCTTCCACCGCGAACGCTATGCGCAATTTCTGAACATCTAGGATAATCGGGAGAGATTCCATGCAGCTCGACACCACAGTCGCAGCGGTCGTCACCGGCGGGGCCTCTGGTCTCGGCGAAGCCAGCGCGCGGGCGCTCGCAGCACAGGGCGTCAAAGTGGCCCTGTTCGATATGAACAGCGAACGCGGCGAAGCGGTCGCGCAGGAAATCGGCGGCACCTTCTGTCAGGTCAACGTGACGTCGGATGAGGATGTCGATGCCGGTTTCGCCAAAGCGCGCGCCGCCCATGGACAGGAACACATCCTCATCAACTGCGCGGGCACCGGTCGCTCGGTGAAAACCGCCAGCCGCGACCGGACGACCGGCGAGATCAGACATTATCCGCTCGACCTGTTCGAACAGCTTATCCAGATCAACCTGATCGGCACCTTCCGGTGCGTCGCCAAATCGGCGGCCGGCATGTTGTCGCTCGATCCGCTGGAAAGCGGCGAGCGCGGCTGCATCATCAACACCGCGAGCGCTGCGGCAGAGGACGGCCAGATCGGTCAGGCGGGTTATTCCGCATCCAAGGCCGGGATCGTCGGCATGACCCTGCCCATCGCCCGCGACCTGATGAATGACGGCATTCGGGTCAACACGATCCTGCCCGGCATTTTCGACACACCGCTGATGAGTCGTGCACCCGACACTGTGAAGGACGCCCTGGCGGCATCCGTCCCCTTTCCCAAGCGGTTCGGACGGCCGGAGGAATATGCCGATATGGCACTGGCGCTGATCCGCAATGGCTATGTCAATGGCGAGGACATCAGGCTGGACGGTGCAATCCGTATGCCCCCGCGCTGAAACAAGGTAAAAGAGGGCGGCAAGACGGCACGGTAATGCAGTTTTCCTTCCATGGAGGATGTCTCTTGTGGCAATAGGCAGAGATCATGCAATTTCCGGAGCCGTCCTCTTTCATGTCTCAGGCTAAAACAGCAGATTCCGTCAACGACACGGGAAAAGCCCGCTCGGGCTATGCGAGCCCCCTCATCAAGGCGCGGCGTCACCGCATTCTCACCGAAACGCGCAAGATCATCAGCGAACAGGGCATTGCCGGCATCGCGATGGAGGATGTCGCCAATCGCGCAGGTGTCGCCAAACGCACCATTTACAATGCGTTCCAGAGCAAGGAGCGGCTGATCGCCGCCGCAATTCAGCAATATTTCAATGAATATGCGACTCGCCTTACCTTCGAAACCGAAGAGGCGACGGTCGATCGCATCATCGAACGGCTGGCGATCGTCGCCCGGCGAAACCTGAAAATCCGCAATTACACGCGCGCGCTGATGAATATTTATTACACCCATGAGGTGGACCCGGAAATTCAACGCGCCATTTATGACATTGCCGCCGCTTCCCACGAACCGTGGATCCGGCAATTACAGAAAAAGCGTCAGCTCCAGCCCTGGGTGAATGCGGATGAACTCATCCGCTCGGTCGTCGCCTATCGCTATTCCATCGCCTTTGCATGGGCGGAAGGCCAGATGTCGAACGAGGAATTCATCCTCGCGCTGATCCGTGGCGTGCTGACCTTCATGTCGGGGTCGACACGCGGGCAGGCCCGCAAGGAAATTGACGAGCGCCTGGCGACGCTGGAGGAGAACCCCTTCATTACCGGTGAAAAGGGCGGCACGGCCTGACACCTTTTCGTCGCTGTCTTACAACGGGCAGGGTCCGAGCATGAGAGACAGCCCCCTGCCCGGCCCCTCAGCCCGCCCTTCACGCCTGAGCCTCAGGCGGTCCTGATCCACACGCCCTTGGTCTGAAGATAGGCCTCGACCTGCGCAAAGCTGCCTTCTCGGCCGATGCCGCTTTGCTTATAGCCGCCGAACGGCACCGCCGGGTCCATCGCCTGATAATGATTGACCCAGACCGACCCGGCCTTCAGGCGGCGGATCGCTCGCTGCGCCCGCGTAATATCCTGCGTCCACACACCTGCGGCCAGACCGAAGGTCGTGTCATTCGCCATCGCGATCACCTCGTCAAAGCTGTCGAACGGAATCGCGCACACCACGGGGCCGAAAATCTCTTCCCGCGCGATGCGCATATCGTTGGTCACATCGGCGAAAACCGTGGGCGGAATATACCAGCCCTTGTCAAAATCGCCGCCGGTCAGCCGCTCCCCGCCGCACATGAGCCGCGCGCCCTCTTCCTTGCCGATGCGGATATAGTCGAGCACCCGGTTCATCTGCTTTTCCGAGACGATCGGTCCGATCTGCATCGCCGGATCGGTCGGCGCGCCGATTTTCATCTTGTTGCCATAGTCGGCGATGCGGGCGACGAAATCCTCATAGATTGGTCGTTCGACAAACAGGCGGGTTCCGGCGCTGCACACCTGACCGCTATTGTTGAACACGCCCATCGCGGAAAATGGCACGGCTATGTCGAAATCGGCGTCGGCGAAAACGATATTGGGCGATTTGCCGCCCAGTTCCATCGTCACCTTCTTCACCGTTGCGGCGGAATCGCGAATAATCGCCTGCCCGGTCGCGCAGGAGCCGGTAAAGGTGAGCTTATCGATATCCGGATGCGTGGCGATCGCTGCGCCGACATCGCCGAAACCGCTCACCACATTGACCACACCCGCCGGAATCCCCGCCTCAAGGCAAAGTTCGGCAAAACGGAGCGGCGTCAGCGTACCCAGTTCGGACGGCTTCAGGATCACCGTGCAGCCAACCGCAAGGCCGGGCACGCTCTTCCAGGCCGCAGTGAAGATCGGGCCGTTCCAGGGCGAAATCGATCCGACGACGCCCACCGGTTCTTTCAGGCTGTAAGATTGCAGCTCGACCGGAAAGCTGTTCGCATAGGTCTGCCCGGTAATCGCGGTCGCCGCCCCGGCGAAATAGCGGATCAGGCGCAACACCATCGACCGGATGGCCAGCGACATGGTGATCGGGCGCCCCATTTCCAGCGTGTCGAGCAGCGCCAGCTCCTCCCAGTCCCGGTCGATCAGATCGGCGAGCTTCAGCAGCACGACCTGCCGCTCGGCGGGGGTAAATCTGCTCCACGGCCCCTCAAAGGCGGCACGGGCGGACCGAACGGCAAGGTCCACATCTTCTGGACCGCCCATCGCAACCTCCGCCAGCATTTCGCCGGTCGCGGGATTATGCGTGGGGAAGGTCTTTCCCGAAACGGCAGGCACATGCTTGCCGTCGATCAGGAGCATCTTGGTTTTGCCGTCCAGAAAGGCGGGCTTGGCTTGGGACATCTATGCCTCCTTCGAATAGGGGTCAGGCCGTCGCGGCGGCGGCCTGATTCATTTGCATCAGGGTACGCATCTGGGCCCGGCCGAATGCGAACAGCACGATCACCAGCGACAACATGCAGACCACCAATATCATCAGCGAAATGCCGATCTTCATCGGATCGCCCAGGACCGAGTCCGTGATCCACCCGACCAGCGCCGGTCCGATCGCCATGCCGATCAGGCCCGTGAACAGCACATAGATGGCCGAGGCACGGCCGCGCAGATCGGGCGGCGTCACCACCTGTGTCGCCGCCGGGCCCATCGACGCGGTCGACAATATGCAGGTCATGTAGAGGCCGAAACACACCACCGCGACCCACGGGCTGGGCACCAGCAGAATGGCAACCCCGCACGGTATTGCCAGCACCACGGTAACGATGCACCAGAGCAGATGCGCATCATGCCACCCGCGCTTGTACAGCCCATCAACGATCCAGCCATGAACCGGCAACGACATCGCCCCGGCGATCTGCGCGATACCGAGAAAGAACCCGATTTCCTTCGGATCCCAACCATGGGTACGGGCGAAAAAGGCAGGCAGCCAGAGCTGCAACCCGATGGTCGACGTATAGGCCAGACCGAAACCGAGGAAGATCGCGGTGTAGACCTTCCAATGGGCCCGAATGAAACGCAGCGCCTCGCCATAACCCGTACCCTGCTGGGCTCCGGCGGCAGCGGGCTGGCGGCGGCGCGACGGCTCCCGGAACAGAAAGACCAGAAACGCCATCAAAACGCCGGGTACGCCAGTGACGATGAACGCCTGCTGCCAGGGCGCGAACCCGCTCATGCCCGGCCAGTGGGACACGCCTCCATCCAGAATCACGGCGACGAGCGGCCCGCCGAGCAGGAAAACGATGCCAGCCCCCATCACCCCGCCCATCACGAAGATCGACATGGCAAAAGAAACCCGTTCCGGCGGGAAACTGTCACCGACGATCGAATAGGCGCCGGTCGAGAAACCGGCCTCCCCTGCCCCCACCAGCGATCGCATTACCGCAAGGCCCGCAAAGCTGATGACAAGGCCGCACCCTGCCGCACCGAGGCTCCACACCGCAACGCAGGCGAACAACACCCAGCGGCGGCTGAACCGGTCGAGCGCGAGGCCGACCGGGATTGCGCAGATGCAATAGAGCACGGCAAAGGCCGCCCCCTGCAACAGGCTGATCTCGAAATCGCTCATGCCCGTATCGGCCTTGATCGGCTCCACCAGCAGAGCGATGAGATAACGATCCGCGAGCGAACGAATATAGAGGATGAACAGCACCCCGACCGTCAGCCACTGCATGAAAGGGGGCGGATAATGCTCCTTCGTGGAAGCGGACACGGCTTGAGCTGTCATCGAAAATCATTCCTTGAAAAGGAGCACGGGCGCGCAGTGGCCCCCGGCCTCCGATCATCCGACAAAAGGCGGTCGGCCTGTCTTATTTCGTCTCTTTGGCGGGCATGGTCGCCCGTGCGCGCTGACGGATATAATGGCGCAGCCCCTCCAGCTGCTCATCGCTGAGATTGCCGAACGCCCCCATGCCGCGCGACATCAGCGCGCCGTCATGAACGACCGCCCGGAAACTGGCGGCGTCGAGCGGCACCGCCGATTCCCGCAAATCGGGCGCAGCGCCACCGGCCATCATCCCCGCGCCGTGGCAAACGATACAGCTGCCGTTATAGACAGCGCCGCCGATCGCCGCCTTGGCGGGATCGATCTTGAAGGTCGGATCATCCAATATCTCCCCTTCGGCAAACTGCGCGGCGGGCAGCTTCGCCTTACCGCCGAGGGCAAAGGTCAGCACCCGGCGACGCTGCTGCCTGTAATCCCATTTCGGATTGCTGGGATAGCTGCTGCGGAAGCTGGCGATCACGGTGATATATTGCTTGCCGTCAACCATATAGGAAATGGGGGCGCCCAATATCCCGTTCTGCGCATCGAAGGCCCAGATCTTGGCTCCCTTGTCGGCGGTATAGGCGACGAACTCGCCCGAAACCTGCCCCTGAAACACCAGATTTCCGCCGGTGCTGAGGATACCGCCACCGAACATGTCGGGCTCGGGCTGCGACCAGACTTCCTTCTGCGTCACCGGGTCCCAGGCGACGATCTTGCCCTTGGCCGGCGGCGTCTTCAGGTCCGGCGGCACGGCGCCGAGACCCGCGTTGATCATCATGCCCGGGTTCATCTTCCACTGCGCGATATTGGCCGGGTCCACATGCCAGCGACCACCTTCCATCACCGGAATATAGGTAAGGCCGGTTTGCAGGCTGTGCGACATCGCCTGAACGCCATGCGCGCCATAGGGGAACGGGAACATCAGGAACGGCTTGCCATCGGGATAGCGCGCATCCGGATTTTCGATCGGCCGCCCGGTTTCCAGATCGATCTTGTCGGCCCAGTTGACCGGACCGAATTTCTCCGCGGAAATCAGCTTTCCGGTCGCCCGGTCGATCACATAATAGAAACCGTTTTTCGGCGCATGCAGCAGCACGTCGCGCTTTTTGCCGCCGATATCGAGCTGCGTCAGCTCAATATCCATCGCATCGTTGAAATCCCAGGTAACGCCGGGGTTGGTCTGATAATGCCAGACATATTTTCCGGTCTTCGCGTCCAGCGCGACGATCGAAGCAAGGAACAGATTATCGCCGCCACCGGGGCTGCGGATCTTCTCATTCCACGGCAGACCATTGCCGGTACCAAGATAAATGCGATCATATTTGGCGTCATAGGCCATGGCGTTCCACACGGTGCCGCCGCCGCCATATTTCCACCATTCGCCGGTCCAGGTCTTGGCCGCCATCTCCATCGCATCATCTTCGAACCCATCGGCCGGGTTGCCCGGCACGGTGAAGAAGCGCCAGGCCTTCTTGCCCGTCCTGATATTATAGGCGGTGACATAGCCGCGCGTCGCATCATAGTCGGCGCCACCGAAGCCGATCACCACATTGTCGCCCGCGATGAAAGGCATACCGGTGATATAGCCATTGGGCGCCTGATCGAGCGTCTGCACGCTCCACACCGGCTTGCCCGTCTTCGCATCGACCGCGATCAGCCGCCCTTCGCGCGTTGCGACGAAGACCTTCCCGTCGGCATAGGCGATACCCCGCACCGCCCAGCCCGCGCGCGCGCGCACCTTCGCTTCGGGTTGCGAGGCGACATCGGGATCATAGGTCCACAATTCCTTGCCCGTTCTGGCGTCGAGCGCCTGCAGCACGCTCATCCCGGCAGCGAAATAAAGGACGCCTCCCACCTCAAGCGGGGTGGTATAGGCATCATGCGCATCAATATCATAGGACCAGACAAGGCCGAGATCATTGATATTCTTGTCGCTGATCTCGCTGAGCGGGCTATAGTGCAGTTCCCGACTGTCACCCCCATAGCTGGTCCAGTCCTGTCCCGCGCCAGCTTCCTTGACGATCGGCAGGGCGCTGCAGGCGACACTGCCCACCGCCAGAAGTACCGAACCCAGAAACAGAGTCGAACGGCTACGGGCTTTCAGCATCATCCTGTCCTCGTATTTTGCTTGATTGGACGCACTCAACGGCGCATAGCTGCACCGTGGTGCAGATTTCAAAAGGTGTCAAGCAACAAGCTCACCCAAGCGTCCAATTTTAGGCCATGGTATGAATTTATAGCCCTCCGCACCACAGGCGACCGGCGCAACCGCCCATCAGCTCGCCAGCCGGGATTTAGAAGCAAAGGAGAGAAACGAGTGACCGACAACAACCGAAGGGTAGCATTGGGCGCCATGATAGCCGCCGGCATGGCTGGCGTTGCCGGCACCGCTTCCGCCAAGGCGCAAAAATCCGGTCAGGCCCGCGACATCGACCGGCTGCTGTCGCACTGGGCGGTGCAGGAAGTGCTGATCGGCTACGCCCGCGCGAACGACCTTCAGGATGAGGCGATGCTGCGCGACTGCTTCTGGCCGGAATCCACGCATAAACATGGCCGTTTCGAAGGAAAATCGCAGGATTTCGTCGGCTTTGCGATGAAGATCCTGACGACGCTCCATTATTGCGCCCACCATATCTCCAACATCTCGATCCAGATCGAGGGCGATCGCGCCTTTTCCGAATGCTATTATTTCGCCCATCACCGCCGCGATGCCAAAACCGGCGGCGAAGAGGATGCGTTCATGGAAGGCCGCTATCTCGACATATTGGAACGCCGCGACGGCGTGTGGAAGATCATCCGGCGGCACGGTATTTCCGATTACAGCTCCCCCGCCATGCCAGCCGCGACGCCCTATGCCGACTGGCCTGCCGGTCATACCGTCCGCAGCAAGGACGACGCCTATTACATGATGCTGAAAGCCTTCAGGGAAGGCTGAAAGAAAATCCCCGGCCCTGGGGGCCGGGGAAAGGCCGACGACAGGAATGCAGACCATGGCCGCATTCCTTACCGGCAGAGTTTTGCGGGCAGCCACCTTATGGCGCCCCCTTGACCCGTCAGGCGGGCTGAAACCCCGCGATCACATGATCCCCCACCGGCACCGGCCGGAACCGCAGGCGCATGCCGCAACGCGGCTCCACCCCATCGGCGTCCACCAGCACACCGGGAACGCGGCAACCGGGCGCATCGTCGCTTTCGAACAGCACCACCGTGAACGGCACCTCCTCCCGGTGATCGCCGGGCAGCAGGCTGCGTGTCACCGTGGTGAAGGTATAGGCGCTGCCCTCCGGCGAAACCGCGCGCCATTCCAGCGTCGTATCGGGTTTGCCCGGCACGACTTCGGGCGGATACCAGACCCATTCGCCGGTATCGGGATCGGCGGTAAGGCGCAGTTCGCCCGCGGCAAGGCCGTCATAAAAGCCCTGAAGCTGCGGATCTTCGAGATGGATCGGATAGTTGGGAATGCCCATGATGTCGGTCTCCGTCCTCAATTGCGTGTCAAAATGGCGGTGGAATGGCTGTTGCCGCCAAGCCCGGCGACACCGCAAATGCGTGCATCCGGCACCTGCCGTTCTCCCTCCTGCCCGCGCAACTGGCGCACGCCTTCGATCAGCAGGTTGATACCCGGAACATAGCCGCCGGACATATGCCCGCCGCTGGTGTTGACCGGCATTCTGCCGCCCGGCGCAGCGTGGCCCGCATGGTAGAATTTCGCGCCTTCCCCACGCTCGCACAGCCCCAGCATCTCGGTCTGCACCAGCGCCGAGATCGAAAAGCCGTCATAGACCTGCGCCAGATCGAGATCCTTCGGATCGACACCGGCCATCGCATAGGCCTTCTTCGCCGATGCCTCACCCGGATATTCATAAGTGCACGGATTTTGCGTGAAGAGCACGCCGTGCGGGAAGTTGTTGGTACCGATACCGACACCGGCAAGCTGCACCACCGGATGCGGCATATCCTTCGCCCGCTCGACCGCGCTGACCACATAGGCGCAGGCCGCATCGGTCGTCAGGCAGCAATCCGCCACCCGGAGCGGGGTCGAGATCATCTGCGTCTGGCGATATTCCTCCAGCCCCATCGGTTCGCGTCGCTGCGCGCTCGGCGTGATCACCGCCCATTTGCGATAGGTGATGGCGACGGAGGCGAGCTCCTCCTCGCTCATCCCATGGTCATGGGCATAGCGGTTCGCCATCGACGCAAAATAGGTGGGCTGACCGAAGAAGCCGACCGGCATTTCCAGCGCGGCCTTGAGCGGTTCTTTCGCGTGAAAGCCGTAAACCCCGCCCGGCTTGGTCGACTGTATGCCATAGGGCACCAGCACATGGGTGGCGAGACCCGCCTCGATCGCCAACTGGGCGAGGATCAGCGCCTGCCCGGCCGACGCCGTACCGCCCGCCACATCGCAGACGGCGGAGAAAGCGCGGTCTTTCATGCCGATGGCCGGACCGAGATCATCCGATCCCGGGGTCATCCGGTTGCCGATATAGCCGTCAATGTCGGACGGCTTCAGCCCGGCATCGGCAATGGCGGCGAGACTGGCCCGCACCATCATCTGCATCAGCGGCTCAGCCCCCTTGCGCAGAAACGGGGTTTCGCCGACGCCGGTTATGGCAATCCTGTTGCCTTTCATCATCGCCTCTCTCCTCAGGCCTGATTGAAATTCTTGCCCTCGGCCACCAGCCGCTCGATCAGCGGCGACGGCACGAAGGAATCGCCATGCTTCGCCTGAAGCGTCTTCAGCTTTTCAAGCACTTGCGGCACGCCCTGAAGATCTGCCCAGAACATGGGGCCGCCCCGATATCTGGGCCAGCCATAGCCGGTGACCCAGCATATATCGATGTCGGACGAGCGCGAGGCGATCCCTTCATCAAGGATGCGCGCGCCCTCATTCACCATCGCGTAAAGGATGCGATCGAGAATTTCCTCATCGCTTATCGCGCGGCGGGCAATACCCTGCTTCGCGGCGAAATCCTCGATCACCTTCAGCGCGACCGGCGAAGGCGTATGATTGCGCTTCTCGTCATAATCATAATAGCCGCCTTTCGTCTTCTGCCCATGGCGACCCATTTCGTTCAATATCTCGCGCACATTGGCAGACGAAGTCGTTTCCCGGTTCCAGCCGACATCAAGCCCCACCAGATCGCGCATCTGAAAATGACCCATAGGAAAGCCGAAATCATAGAGCGCCTTGTCCACCTGCTGCGGCGTCGCGCCTTCCAGCACGAGCTGATCGCACTGGGTGTTGCGCGCGGCGAGAATGCGGTTGCCGACGAAACCGAAGCCATTGCCGACGGTCACGCCGATCTTGCCGATGGTCTTGGCCAGCTTGCCGGCAGTCGCAACGATCGGTTTCGCCGTGTCCTTCGTCCGCACGATTTCCAGCAGCTTCATCACATTGGCGGGTGAGAAGAAATGCAGACCGATCACGCTTTCCGGGCGCTTCGTCGCGGCGGCAATATCGTCAATGTCGAGATAGCTGGTGTTGGTCGCCAGGATCGCACCGGGCTTCGCGATGGCGTCCAGCTTTGCGAACACCTCCCGCTTCACATCGAGATTTTCGAACACCGCCTCGATGATGAGGTCCATGTCGGCCAGCGCCTCCAGCATAGTGACGCCGGTCAGCAGGCCCATGCGCATATCGACATCCTCAGGCTTCATCTTGCCCTTGGAGGCGGTGACCTCGTAATTTTTACGGATGATGCCAAGGCCGCGATCCAGCGCGTCCTGACTCGTTTCGACGATCGTCACCGGAATGCCGACATTGAGGAAGTTCATCGCAATGCCGCCGCCCATGGTGCCCGCGCCGATGACCCCGACTTTCCGCACCGGCAACAGCTCAACATCCTTACCAATGTCATCGACCTTCGCGGCCTGACGTTCGGCAAAGAAAACATGGCGTTGCGCCGCGGACTGGCTACCCTCCATCAACTCGTTGAACAGCGCGCGTTCCTGAACCATGCCCTCGTCGAACGGCAGTTTCAGCACATTCTCAACCGAACGGATGATATTCTCCGGCGCCTTGAAGCCACGGAATTTCCGCGCATTGGCTTTGCGGAAATCATCGAACAGGGCCGGATTCGCACGCGCTTCCTCCAGCTTTTCGGTCATGTCGCGCACCTTCACCAGCGGGCGCTTCTCGTCGAGCACCGCCTGCGCGAAGGCAATGGCCTCGCCGCGCAAATTGCCCTCATCGGCCAGACGATCGATCAGCGCCATATCGAGCGCCTTCTTCGCACCGGTCTGCTTGCCGCTGGTCATCAGGTCCAGCGCCGCCGCGACGCCGATCACGCGCGGCAGGCGCTGCGTCCCGCCCGCACCGGGCAGCAGGCCGAGGTTGACCTCGGGCAGGCCCATGCGCGCCGAAGGCACCGCAATGCGATAATGGCATACCAGAGCGGTTTCGAGACCACCGCCCAGCGCCGTGCCGTGAATGGCGGCAATCACCGGCTTCGGAAAATCCTCGATCATCGCCTGCATAGTGCGCAGGCTGGGTTCGATCACCGGCTTGCCGAATTCGGTAATGTCCGCCCCGGCGAAGAAGGTCTTCCCTTGGCAGATCAGGACAACCGCCCCCACGGCCTCATCGGCCCGTGCCTTCTCCAGTCCACCGGCAATGCCCTGACGGACCTTCGCCGAAAAGGCATTTACCGGCGGAGAATCAACCGTAATGACCGCGATCAGGCCTTCGCACTCATAGCGGGTAACGTCATTGACCTGCATCTTGCATCCCATTCTCTGGTGTTTCGTTGGCGGCGAATTCCCGCGCACGCTTGAGGATATAATGGCGGATCGCCTCGCTATCGGCGGCGGAAAGCTCACCGAAACGGGGCATGCCGCGCGTAACCAGCATGCCGTCGTGCACGACCGACGCGAAGGTCGAACCATCCATCACGATCGGCGAACGCCGCAGGTCCGGCGCCGCCCCGCCTGCGGCGGCATTGCCGCCATGACAGAGCACGCAGGACTGATGGTAAAGCCCTCGCCCCCTCGCCACGCTGGCAGCATCGAGCTTTACCGCCGGATCATCGATAAAGGGCGAAATGTCGGTGTCGGCGGGCGGTAATTTCGCCTTGCCGTCAACCACGAAGGTCAGCAGGCGCCAGCGCTGGGTGCGGTAATCCCACTCCCCCCTCTTTCGCCCGAGCGCGGTTGGAAAGCGGGAACCGGCAATCACGCTCACATATTGCCTGCCGTTGACACTATAGCTGATCGGATTGGCCATCACGGCGGTCTGCGCATCGAACGACCAGAGCACCTTGCCCGTGCGCGCATCATAGGCGTTGAACATGCCGTCGGCCTGCCCCTGAAATACAAGACCACCGCCGGTCGCAACGGTACCGCCACCGCCACGGTTGAACGCATAGGGCACGCGCCACACCTCCTTCTGGGAACGCGGGTCCCAGGCAAGGAGGAAGCTTGTCGGTTCCTTCGGCTTCACATCAGGCGGAGGTGTGCCGACGCCATTATTGGGAATGATCGGATGGCCGGTCATCCGGAACGACTTCAGATTTTCAGGGTCCGTATAGCTGCGCCCCTGATCCATCGCCGGAATATAGACAAGCCCGGTCTTCGGATCGAAGGACATCGCCTCGATATTATGGGCACCGAAAGGCGAGGGATAAACGATCGACGCCTTGCCATCGGGATAGCGCGCCTCCGGGTTTTCGATCGGCCGCCCAGTCTTGATGTCGATCCCCTTGGCCCAGTTCACCGGCACATAATTTTTTGCCGAGATCAGCTTCCCGTCCTTGCGGTCGATCACATAGAAAAAACCGTTTTTCGGCGCATGGAGGATCACCGAACGCATCTCGCCGCCGATCTTCATGTCGGCGAGCTCAATATCCATGTCGGAATTATAATCCCAGGTTTCGCCCGGATTGGTCTGATAATGCCAGACATATTCCCCGGTATCGGCATCGAGCGCGATGATCGAACAGAGGAACAGATTATCGCCGCCGCCGGGGCTACGGATCTTCTGGTTCCACGGTGCGCCGTTGCCCGTACCGATATAGATGCGATTATATTTGGGGTCATAGGCCATGGCGTTCCACACGGTCGCGCCGCCGCCGAACTTCCACCATTCGCCCTTCCACGTCTTCGCGGCCATCTCCATCGCCTTGTTCTCAAAGCCCTTGGAGGGATCACCCGGAACGGTGAAGAAACGCCATGCCTGCTTGCCGGTCTTCTGGTCATAGGCGGTGACATAACCGCGCGTCGGCGAGAAATCAGCGCCGCCATGGCCGATGATGACCTTGTCCCTGAACACCCATGGCGCGCCGGTGATGTAACGTCCGTCGCCCGGCTGAGTGGTCAGCACACTCCACAAGGGTTTGCCGGTTTTCGCGTCGATCGCGATCAGGCGGCCGTCCATCGTGCCGACGAACAGCGTACCATCGGCATAGGCAATGCCCCGGCTGCCCCAGCCGACACGCAGCTTGTCACCCGCGACCTTCGCCACGTCCGGATCATATTGCCACAGCAGCTTGCCGGTGACGGCATCGACCGCATGCACCACGGCCTGCCCGGCGGCGAAATAAAGCACGCCATCGACCGCGACCGGCGATGTCAGGCTGCTTCCCGGCATATCGATATCATAGAAGCTGGCAAGGCCAAGCTTCGCGACGTTACCGGTGTTGATCCCGTCCAGCGGACTGTAATGGGCCGCGCCCGGACCGTCATAATCGGTCCAGTTGACGCCGCTCGCCTCATCCTGCGGAACGTCGGCCAGAGCACTGGCGTCGCCGTCCCCGCCCCGCACCGCGTCGGAACGGCCTTCCAGCGAGCAACCGCCCAACACCATCGCCGCCAGCCCGGCGGCCAGAAGAAACCGGTTGCGCATGCTCATCCTCCTATCGTCCGGTCCGATGGCCAGTACCGGGCCCGCAGCGCCTTCTTATTGACCTTACCCATCACGGTGCGGCCGATATCATCGACGAAATCATAGGAGCGCGGGCACTTGAACCCGGCAAGATGCTCCCGGCAAAAGGCGTTGAGCGCCTCGGTCGACGGCGGATTGGCGGGGTCCGCCGGAATGACGAGCGCCTTCACCTCCTCGCCCATATCGGCATTGGGGGCCCCCAGCACCGCGACATCGGCGACACCGGGATGACGGATCAGCACATGTTCGGCCTCGGCCGGATAGATGTTGACGCCGCCGCTGACGATCATGTCCGACACGCGATCGGTGATGAAGAGATAGCCCTCCTCATCGACATAGCCGACCTCGCCCAGCGTGAAGACGCCCGGTTCGATATGGGCCGCCGCCGTTTTTTCGGGATCGCCCTCGTAAATGATGCCGCGCCCGCTGGTGTCGCGGAAATAGACCTGCCCTTCCTGATTGGGGCCGACCGGCTGGCCGTCATCGCCGATAATGACCGTTTCGAACGGAGGCATCGCCTTGCCGACCGATCCGGGACGGACCAGCCATTCCGGCGACGTGATGAAGGTGGTGGAGCCCGCTTCCGTGCCGCCATAGGCCTCGACCAGCACCGGACCGAACCAGTCGATCATCGCCTGCTTCACATAGTGCGGACAGGCGGCGCCAGTATGGGCGAGGCGCTGCATCGACGAGACGTCATATTTCTTCCGCACCTCTTCGGGCAGCGCCAGCATCCGCTGAAAATGGGTGGGCACCATCACCGAACCTGCGACCTTATGCTGGTCGATCTTCGCCAGCACCTGTTCGGGATCGAAATGCTCGGTGACGATCAGCGCCTGCCCGGCGAACAGGTTGCGCGCCATGCCGAGCGGGCCGGTATGATAGAGCGGCCCAACAACGATCCCCGGCGACGGGGTCCGGCGCGGCAGCAACGTCTCGGCCAGCTGCTTGACGCTGTCGACGCGGGGGAAATATTGCGGCGGCGTTTCGGTCGCCTTCGGCTTGCCGGTGGTACCGGAGGTATAGTGGAGATGCGGCAGAGGACGCACATCCGCCGGAGGCTCCGCATCAGATGCCGCGGCAAGCCATGCCTCCCAGTCGATCACCCCTTCGGTCGGCGGGCAGCGCCAGCCGATCACCGTCGGTATGCCCACCTCCTGCGCGGCGGCCAGCCCGGCCTCCAGCGTCTTGGGCCCGACGAACAGCACCGAGGCCTTCGAATCCCGCAGAATATAGGCGAGCTCACCCGCGGTCAGATGATAACTCACCGGCACGGTCGACACCGCGCCCTCCATGCCCGCGACATAGGCGATCACCGCCTCCGCGCAGTTGGGCGAGAAAATGGCCGCGCGGCGCTTCTCATCGACGGTGGCGGACATCGCATTGGCCGCACGGTTGAGGATCGGGTCGATATCCGTCCACGTCCAGGAGACGCGCTCATCACAGAGCGCCATGTCTCCACGACGGCTTTCTTCCACATTGGTCAGGGTAAGGGACACTGTCAGCCTTCCTTGTCGGGGATCGAAACGGGATCAGCGGACCGGCAGCGCGCCATATTCGGCGATCTTGAGCTTGCCGAGCTGCGACATATGCGCCTCGTCCGGGCCGTCGGCCATGCGCAGATACCGGGCGTTCATGAAGGCATCGGCCACCGGCGTATCCTTGGTGAAGCCCATCGCGCCAAAGGCCTGCATCGCCCGGTCGGCGACACGCTGCGACATCAGCGGCGCGACGATCTTGATCGCGGCGATCATGTCCTTGGCGACCTTATTACCATAGCGATCCATGGAATCGGCAGCCTTCAGCGTCAGCAGGCGCGCCTGCTCAATCTCGCAGAAGGACCGGGCGATATCCTGCCGGATGCTCGCCTGATCGGAGAGTTTCCTGCCGAACGCCACCCGCTCCTCGACCCGGCGGGCCATATATTCGACCGCACGCTGCGCCTGACCGATCAAACGCATGCAGTGATGGATGCGGCCTGGCCCGAGGCGCCCCTGCGCGATCTCAAACCCGCGCCCCTCGCCCAGCAGCAGATTCTCCGCCGGAACGCGCACATTGTCGAACTCGATCTCACAATGGCCACCGGGCGAGTGAACCGCATGGAACACCTCCAGCGGACGCACGATGCGGATACCCGGCGTATCGGCGGGGATGATGATCTGGCTGTGCTGCTGATGCCGGGGCTTGTCCGCATTGGGCGTCTTGCCCAGCAGGATATAGACCTGCACCCTTGGGTCCATCGCACCGGAAATCCACCATTTCCGACCGTTGATCACATAGTCGTCGCCATCGCGAATGATGGTCGTGGCGATATTGGTCGCATCCGAAGAAGCGACGCCCGGCTCCGTCATCACATAGCAGGAGCGGATGTCGCCATTGAGCAGAGGCTTCAGCCACCGTTCCTGCTGTTCCTCATTCGCATAGCGGGCAAAGATTTCCATATTGCCGGTGTCGGGCGCGGAGCAGTTGAAATATTCCGACGCTCCGATCACCCGCCCCATCAGCTCGGCGAGCGGCGCATATTCGAGATTGGTGAGCCCCGGCGACCAGGGCTGATATTCATGCGGCAGGAACAGGTTCCACAGACCCGCTTCGCGCGCCTTTGCCTTGATCTCCTCTGTGCCCGGCCAGACCTTCCAGAGATTGGCGGGATCGGCGTGATAGTCGTCGCGCTCTTTCTCGATCGGATAGACATAGGCATCCATGAACGCGTTAATCTCGTTCCGGAGCTTTTCGACCTTCTCGCTATATTGGAAATCCATCATCCTGTCCTTTCAAACCGTTCTCAGAGCGTCAGGCCGCCATCGACGATGATTGTCTGTCCGCACACATAGGAAGCCAGCGGCGAGGCGAGGAACATCGCCACCCCCGCCATTTCCTCCACCGTGCCGAAACGCCCGAGCGGAATCTTCGCCAATGCGCGATCCCGCCGGTCGGCATGCTCCATCGTCACTTTCGTCATCTTGGTATCGACAAGGCTCGGCGCGATCCCGTTGACGCGGATGCCCTCGCTCGCCCAGGCCTGCCCCAGCGTACGCACGAGGCTGACCGCGCCGGCCTTGGACGCGGCATAGGCGGGGTTGCCCATGGTGGACCGAAAGGCGCCGATCGAACTGACGACGATCACCGATCCGCCGCTCGCCGCCAATTGCTCCTGCAATCGCATCGAGATATGCATGACGCTGTCGAGATTGACCGCCATCACCTTGTCCCAGCCATCGGGCTGAAATTCCTTGCGGCCATAGAGCACCGCGCCCTGCGAGTGCACCAGCACGTCAAGGCCGTCCTCGAATGGCAAGGGCGCGGCGGCAATGGCATCCGGGTTTCCGGCGTCGACCTGCGTATAGCCAAGACCTGTAAGGTCGGACCCTTCCTCCCCCGCATAATCGGCCGCGCTGGCCCGCGTTCCCCAGACATGGACCCGCGCGCCGCGCTCCAGAAAGGCACGCGCTATGCCGTTGCCGATACCGCTCGATCCGCCGACAACAAGTATCTTGCGGCCGGTGAAATCCAGATCATTCATTATCGCCCCCCCCTTGGGTCTCTTCTTGGGCACGCTTATTTGCGGGCGTGCCGTTCTTCATCCAGCGCGACGCCCGGCTCAGCAGCCATTGCGCCCGCGCGTGCAGCTTGTCCCCGATCTCTCTGGGCGCCTTACCCGCACAGGCACGGGCAAATGTGCCTTCGAGCAATATGCCGAGCTTGTAACAGCCAAAGATCGCATACCAGTCGGCATCGAAATCCCGGCCGGACAATGCCCGGTAATGCGCCACCAGTTCGGCCGCGCTCGGGAAACCGATCCATGGCCGCACGCTGACCATCGGCTCCTCCTGCTCCTCCGGCCAGGTGGCGAGCATCCAGCCCAGATCGACCAGCGGATCGCCGATCGTCGCCAGTTCCCAGTCGATGACGGCAGCCAGTTCTCCGCTGTCGTTGCGAAACATCACATTGGCGAGATGATAATCGCCATGCAGGATACCGGGCCGGAAATCGGCAGGCCGGTTACGCTCCAGCCAGTCGGCGACCGGTTCGACCGGCCCCAGCGATTGCGACCCCGGCCACTCGGCAAAGGCAGCGTAAGAATCGAGCTGCTTGCGCCAGCGGCCAACCTGCCGCTCCAGCCAGCCATCGACCTTGCCGAAATCGGCAAGGCCCACCGCGCGATAATCGACCGCCGCCAATGCCACCAGCGCCTCGACCATCGACAGCCCCATGCGGTGCTGCACCTCCGCCGATCCCGCATGAAGCGGCGGCAGGCCCGAGGTGGGGTTAAACCCCTCTATCGGCTCCATCAGGTAAAAAGCGGCGCCCAACACCGATTCGTCACCGCAAGCCGCGATCAGGGCTGGATGCGGCACCCCGGTTCCGGCCAGCGCCGCCAGCAGGCGCGCCTCGCGCCGCATCGTCTCATTGCTTTCGGGACGCGGATGCGCGGGTGGGCGCCGCAGCACATAATCACGCCCGTCGCGGGTAAAGCGCAGCAATATATTCTGGGTTCCACCTGTCAGGGCGGTGACGGTAGAGACCGGCCCTATGCCCAACCCCTGCCCATCCATCCACCCGACAAGGGCACTCATGTCCACGCCGGACTGCGTTTCAATCATCCTGCTTCCATGTGCATGTAAAATTAATTCGAATGGATAATGCACTTGACGAACGGCGATTGCAATGAGATTCATCATCACATTATTTCGTACTGGCCGCGAAAACGGATTAGAGCGGGAAAGGCCTCGACTTCATACGGAAGCGAGGCCGGATCAACCGGGCCGATGGAAAGAAGAATGAGCGGAACCGAACAGGAGAGAACAACCAGCAAACCGGTGTCGCCATCGGATTCGCTCGATACCCTGATGGCGGAGGCCGTCCGCATACGCGATCTGGGCCATGGCACGATCCAGAGCTGGTCGCCCAAGGTCTTCATTCCCCTGACCCAGCTTTGCCGCAACTATTGCCATTATTGCACCTTCTCTCAGCCGCCCCGGCGCGGCGAGCCCACCTATCTCAGCCGCGATCAGGTGATCGACATCGCCCGCGCCGGGGCGCAGGCAGGCTGCACCGAAGCGCTGTTCACGCTGGGGGACAAGCCGGAACTGCGCTTCACGGCCGCGCGGGAAGAACTGACCCGGCTCGGCCACCAGACCACGATCGGCTATCTGGTGGAAATGTGCGCGGCAGTGCGTGACGAAACCGGCCTCCTGCCGCATGTCAATGCAGGCGTGATGACACGCGAAGACATGCTGGCGCTGCGCCGTGTTTCCGCGTCCATGGGCCTGATGCTCGAAACCCTCTCCGACCGGCTGTGCGAGAAAGGACAACCGCATTACCGTTCGCCGGACAAGGCGCCTGCCGCCCGTCTCGAAACCATCCGCCTTGCGGGCGAGCTCGGCATTCCATTCACCACCGGCATATTGATCGGCATCGGCGAAACGCGCGAGGAGCGCATCGCCGCGCTGGAGGCGATCCACGACCTGCATGAAGGCTATGGCCATATTCAGGAAGTGATCGTCCAGAATTTCCGGGCAAAGCCGCGCACCGCCATGGCCAATGCGCCCGAACCGGACATGGACGACCTGCTCTGGACCATCGCCGCCGCGCGATTGATCCTGGGGCCGGAG
>SBGG01000092.1 GCA_006226685.1 Sphingomonadales bacterium | reverse complement strand
TTCCGGTGCTCACGTACCTTGAGTACGCTCCGCTCCGGATCACGCAAAATCACCATTTTCGGCTCGTCATCTTCTGAATGTCGATCCGCCCTAGGGTCCTGACCTTAGAAATTATCCTTCACCGCGCGCAGTCGCGCCAGTTCCGCAACGCTGTCGGCACGCATGAACGGGTTGGTTGCGCGTTCCAGCGCGATCGTGGTCGGCACGGTGGGTTCGCCTTGCGCGCGCAACGCTTCGACCTCTGCCATCCGCCGGGCGATGTCGGCATTATCCGGGTCCATGGCCTGTGCGAACCGTCCGTTGGAGAGCGTATATTCATGCGCGCAATAGACCCGGGTCGCGCCGTCCAGCCGCGACAGGCGCTGCATATTGGCGAACATCTGATCCGCCGTGCCTTCGAACAGCCGCCCGCAGCCCATGGCGAACAGGGTATCGCCGACGAAGATCACCCCCGCTTCCGGCAGATAATAGGCGATATGGCCGGCGGTATGGGCAGGAACATCCCATATCTCCGCGCGCAGGGCGCCCAGCATCGCATGGTCGCCTTCTCCGACCGGCACGTCGAGCGTGTCGATCTTGTCCGCCTCGCGCGCGGGGCCTGTCACGGTGCAGCCGGTAGCAGCCTTGATCGCCGCATTGCCGCCGATATGGTCGCCATGCCAGTGGGTGTTCCAGATCTGCGTAATGGTCCATCCGCGTGCGGCGGCGGCCTCCATCACGGGATCGGCAACGGCGGGATCGACCACGGCCGTCTCTCCGGATACCGGATCATGGACCAGCCAGACATAATTGTCGTGGAGAACCGGGACGCAGGCGATCTCGACCGGCATTACCATTGTCCGACATTGGGCATGGAGGCCCAGGGTTCCGCAGGGGGAAGGGGATCGCCGTCCTGCAATAGCTCGACAGAGATGGCGTCGGGAGAGCGGACGAAGGCCATATGCCCGTCGCGCGGCGGACGGTTGATCGTCACGCCACCGTCCATCAGTCGCTGACAGGCGTCATAGATATTCTCTACCCGATAGGCGAGGTGGCCGAAATTGCGCCCGCCGCTATAGACCTCTGCCGGGCTGCCATCTTCGGGCGGCCAGTTCCAGGTGAGTTCTACCTGCGCCTCCTCATCGCCGGGTGCGGCGAGGAAGATCAGGGTGAAGCGGCCTTTCTCGCTTTCGACGCGGCGAATTTCGCGCAGGCCGATCAGGCCGAAGAAGCGGAGGGTGGCTTCCGGGTCCGAAACCCGGATCATCGTGTGAAGATATTTGGGCATGGGCCGTCAATATCATGGCGGCCACGGAGGGGCTACCGTCTCCGCGCAGAAAATGCCGTCTGTTCCGGTCCGTCTGTCGCCCAATGGCGTGGATGAGACGAAGGCTGCTCTTTCAACGCCTCGCGCCCCGGCGTGGTGGGGCGTGCTTACCGTCCCTGATTGCGCCAGCGCGTAATGGTGCGGTTGAGAATATCGTCCTCGCCGCCCGCTTCCTGCCAGAGGCGGGAGAAGCTCGGATCCTGCGAGGCCGGGCGCCGTTCCTCTTCCAGCGTGTCGAGCGCGACGCGGATCGGAATGGCGACGCCCTCGCCGCAGATGATGCATTCGCGATTGCGCAGGGCGGGAATCGAATCGAGGAAACCGCGGGCGCCTTCCGGCATGGCCGCACGCACGAACTGCTGGTCGCGATCATTGTTGAGCCGCATTGCGATGATGGTGCCGCATTGCGACAGCACACCTTCGGCAAGGTCCGACGGGCGCTGGGTGATGAGGCCCAGCGACACGCCATATTTACGGCCTTCCTTGGCGATGCGTTCCAGTATCTTGCGCACCGACTGGCCTGCGCCGGTCGTGGTGTTGGGGATATAGCGATGGGCCTCTTCGCAGACGAGCAGGATCGGGCGCTGCGGTTCGCTGCGCGCCCAGATCGCATAGTCGAAGACGAGGCGCGAAAGCACCGATACCACCACGGACGTGATTTCGGCCGGCATGGCCGAGGTGTCGATGATCGAGATCGGCTTGCCGTTTGCGGGCATACGGAAAATCTTGGCGATGAAGTCCTGCATCGTGTCGGCGACCAGCATGCCGGAGAACATGAAGCTGTAACGCGGGTCCGCCTTCACCTCGTCGATGCGGGTTTTCAGGCGCAGATAGGGCAGCGAGCCCGTGCCCTTGTCGAGCTTGCCCATCTCGTTGGACAAGATGGTGGAGAGGTCGGACAGCAGATAGGGCACCGGCGAATCGACCGTCAGGCGCGCCATGCCCTCGGCCAGCCGGTTGCGCGCGCGCGCGGCCAGCAGGCATTTGGCGAGAATGTCACAATCGATGTTGCGATCGGAACCGTAGGCGGTGACGAAGACCTCGCAATGTTCCTCGAAATTCATCAGCCAATAAGGGAGCGCCAGATTGCCGACATCGAAGATCGCGCCATTGTCGGCAAAGGCCGCCGCATATTCGCCATGCGGGTCGATCATCACGATATGGCCCTTGGGCGACTGGTCGCAGATACGGTGCAGGATCAATGCCGCCGAGGTGGACTTGCCGGTGCCGGTGGAACCGAGCAGCGCGAAATGCTTGCCCAGCAACGGATCGACATAAAGCGCCGCGCGGGTTCTGGTGGTGGGATAGACGGTGCCGATCTGCACATGGGCCTGTTCGGTCGCCGCATAGATATGGTCCATGTCGTCGCTCGACACCGGGTGGATCTGCGTGCCCGGTGTCGGATAGCGGGTAACGCCGCGCCGGAAATGGGTGATATGCCCGGAGACGGGATCTTCATTGCCCTCGCCCAGAAAATCGACGTCCGCAATCACGCGGTTCGGGTCGCGGCGATCCAGCGCCATCGATCGGATGTTGGCCAGGACCCAGAAATTGCCCAGCTTCATCTTCACCTGGCTGCCGACCTGACCGGTCATCGAGACGCAGGCATCGGGATGGGTGCTGAGCCTGTCGATCGCCTCGAGTTCGATGAGAACCTGAGATCCGCTGCCCGAAATCTGGAAAATAACGCCGATGGGGTCCAACTGCGGTGCTGTCCGTTGCGCCGCATCCTGTGCTCCGGCCGCCGCATGGGCCGGCGCGAAGGAAAAGGAACCCGTCATGTCGTTCATGCTGAAACCCATATTTGCCCATGCGAAAAAGTCGCACGCGCCATTGTTAGGCGATCAAGGTAAAGAAGAGTTTTAGGCGCGCCCGAAAATCGTCAGATGCGCCGTCCTATCCATCCGGCCACCATGCCCATGGCGACGGCGACCAGCGTCGCGGTCAGGCCGTAAAGCAGCGACCAATGTTCGGCGGCATTGGCGACGAAGCGTTCGAAACCGGATTTGCGTATCTGTATGTCGCGCACCGCCGCCGCGACCACGCGGCCATCCTGAATGAGGAAGGTTTCGGCGGTATAATCTCCCACCACTACCCTTGAGGACAGCGGCAGGCGCACACGATAGAGCAGGCCGTCGCTGATCTCCACCGTGTCCGCCCGCTGCACGAACAGGCCGGTCCGTTGCTGCAGGTCGATCAGCCCCTTTTCGAACCGGGCGATTTCCGCCGCATCGGTGAAGGATGTCGGGGAAAGCTGAATATTGTCGATCGATAGTTCATAGATGGCGGCGGTGCGGTCATCGGTGATCTGTCGGATCGGGCGCGAACTGGCGATCGCGTAAAAGCTCGGTACCGACTGGAATCGCATGCTGTCGGCATTCACCCATATGCCGGCGATTTTCTGTTTCTCGCGGATCAGGACCCGTTTTTCCGGGCCTTTGAGCACGATAACGATATCGGCGGGCTTTTTCGGGATGCGGCCGTCAGGATAGGCGATCGCGCCGAACAGGAGCAGTTCGGCGCCCTTGAAGCTGTACTGAATATCGATCTGCCGTTGCGAGACGTCGGGCACCAGCCGCGGCGAATCGGCGGCGCCCAGCGTCATCAGCAGCAGCGGCGGAAGGAAGAGCCGGCCAATCCGCGCCATATCAGCGTATTTCCAGCGTGTAGATTTCGTCGGGCCGCCAGCCCAGCCCCAGCGCCATGCGGATGGCGACGATCAGCACGATCAGCGCCAGAATGACGCGCAGATATTCCGGCTGCATCCGGCGGGAAATGCGGGTGCCGATCTGCGCGCCCGTCACGCTGCCGATCAGCAGCAGCATCGCCAGCACCAGATCGACCGCTTTGGTCGTGACGCTGTGCACCAGCGTGGTGGCCATCGTCACGAACAATACCTGAAACAGCGAGGTGCCGACCACCACCTGCGTCGTCATGCCGAGCAGATAGAGCATCGCGGGCACCAGAATGAAGCCGCCGCCCACGCCCAGCAGCATCGTCATGATACCGGTCATCATGCCCAGCAGCAATGGCGCGAGCGGGGAGATATAGAGGCCCGATTTATAGAAGCGCCAGCGCATCGGCAGCGCGGCGATCAGCGGATGGTGCCGGCGCTTGCGGGGTGGGGCCTGCGCCCCTGTCTTCATGCGCACCAGCGTCTGAATCGATTCCCATGCCATCAGGCCACCGATCGACCCCAGCATGACGACGTAGAGAATGCCGATCACCGTATCGATCTGGCCGATCGCCTGCAAAATGCTGAACAGCCCGGCGCCGATCAGCGCCCCCAATATGCCGCCGACCACCATGACCGAACCCATGCGGATATCGACCGTGTCGCGGGCGAGATGGCTGATGACGCCCGACACGCTGGCCCCGGTGACCTGCGTCGCCGACGATGCGGCGGCTACCGTTGGTGGAATGCCGTAGAAGATCAGGAGCGGTGTCGTTAAAAAACCCCCACCGACGCCGAACATGCCGGAGAGCAGTCCGACGATGCCGCCAAGGCCGACGATCACGAAGATGTTCACCGGAAGATTGGCGATGGGCAGGTAGAGATCCATCCCTCAGTCCTATATGCCAAAATCAATCCCGAGGAACCCGTCTTGCTGTGATTTTTCCGGGGCCGGTCAGAAATCTCCGGCAAGTGTGACCGCAAGGCCCGAGCCGGGGCGGGCTCCTCCGGCGATGCGCTGTCGCCATTCGACCGACAGGCGGGGGGTGATGCTGCCGATTGGCAGGCGAGTCTGAAACACCGGCCCCGCGTCGAGGCGTGCAAGCCCCGGCTGCGCGCCGCCCGAAAGGCTGATGCCCGCGCCGGTTGTTGCCTCGCGGTCGAGCGGCAGGGTCAGCACCGCGCGTCCGTCCGCGAACAGGTCGGTTCGCGACAGGCCGACCATGCCCGCCTGCGCATAGCCCTCGGCGATCAGGCCGCCCATGACCGGGGTCGGATTGAGGCCCGTTGCCGCGAGAATCGAAAAGGCATTGCGTCCGTCATCGTCCAACGCCACCCGCCGTTCGATTCCAACCATCAGCGGTACGCGACCGGACAGCGGATGAACCGCGATGCCCAGCGCCGCCTCGGGCGCTACCGGTTCCCGTAAAGCTCCGGTGAACCGGGCATAGGCCGACAGAGGCACGGTGCCGACCGGCCTGCCGAGATGGCGGTCGATGCGCAGCCCGGCCTGTGCGCCGCCAAGCTGCCCGGCGCTGCCCAATGCCTGAGAGTTGCCCTCATTGCGCCACAATAACCAGGCCGAACCTGACCAGCGCTGGGAGGTGGCTGCACCTACGGGGGCTGACGGCGGCACGGCGGGTATCGAAACCGGACGGCGCGCCGGGGAGGACGGCGCGGCAGCGGAGGCGGTCGGCTGACCCAATGGGCCGGGGATGGGGGCGGGGGCCACTATCTGATTTTTCCGTGCCCCGGAGGGCGCGGATAGGGGGCTGCCGGTAACGGGAGAGGAAATGAAAGGGAGCGGGGCGGCAAAAGGCGCGGCAGCAAACCGGGAAGCGGTGGCGGATGGCTGTCTGGATAGGGCGAGAGGTGTGGCGTTCCGGGCGGGTGGGGACGCGAAGGCCGCCCCGCGCGCAGATTGGGCGGCCGTGGGAGAAGCGAAAACAGGCGCGGTAGGTCCGGAAGTGAAGGATTGATAGAGGCGCGGCCCAAGGATTATCGCCGCACGCCCACCTACCCACAGTAACAATATCGTTGCAAGGAAACGCAGCGGTCGGCCCGCCATTTCGGTCCTGCCGGGAAGCGCCCCGGCGGTTTCAGCCCTGTTCACGTGCGGCAAGCTCCCCGGTCGCGGGGAAACGATGATGGGTCTTTTCCCAGATGACGGTGCCGTTTTTCAACTGGCGGAGATAAAGGCTGAGGGCGCGGCGTGCCGCCAGCATCGAGACGATGTTGGCGAACAGGGTACGCGGGATGGCAAGCAGGCCCTGTTTCCAGCCATAGGCGCGGCTCGACCAGAAGAAGCGTGCGGCCAGCCGCCACAGCATCAGCAATGTGGTGACGAGCAGCGCTCCCTCGATCAGCGGGGACATAAAGGGCGGTGGTCCAAGGCCGGCGGCGGCGGACAGCGTCAGCAGAGCATAGCCGAGGCTCGCACAATAGGCCGCGAACAGAACCAGCGCCGACAAGGCGGCCCGGCGATCGTGCAGCCGCATCCAGCGTTCTCGCAACGATCCGTGCCAGCCCATCCGGTCCCACCCGGCCAGCGCGATGCCGACGAACCAGCGTGCTTTCTGCCGGATCGCTGCTTCCAGCGTTTCGGGGAAATGTTCCTGGGTGCAGATCAGCTCACCCTGTGCATCGAACATGGTGACGAAGGCCGTCCGGCCCTGTTTTTCGGCGATCCGCAGGCCGATTTCATAATCTTCGGTCAGCGAGGCGGGGTCGAAGGGCATGCCGCCCCGTTCCTGCGCGATCCGGTTCAGCATCGGGCGCGCAAAGCAGCAGCCCACGCCTGCGGACGGGACCGCTGCGCCAACCGCTTCGCGCAGCACCAGATGCTTGCCATGGGCCTCGGCGAATTCATCGGCATAATGGCCTGCTATCCAGCGCGACCGGTCGGAAAGGAGCGGGCGGACGGGGATTTGCACCATGTCGAACCGGTCGATCATTCGGTCGAACAGGCGAATTTCGTCGCCATGCACCACATCTTCGGCATCGTGCAGCAGCACCGCCTTGAACGGCCTGCCCATGGCTTCTTCCTCGCGCAGCATCGCCGCCCACACATGGTTTAGGCAGTCGGCCTTGGTCGTGCCGCCGTCATGCGGCAGGACCACCAATCGAATGCGATCATCCTCCTGCGCGGCATCGGTAACGGCGCGAATCGTGCCGGGATCATTGGGGTAGGTGCCGACGAACAGCATGCAGTCGGCCGCCTGCCAGCGCATTATGCAACCGCGCAGCATCGCGCCTATGACATTTTCCTCCTGCCAGGCGGGAATGAACACGGCGATGCGTCCGGGGTGATCCGATGGAGGCAGGGTGGCCGCCGTCATGCGGGGATGACGGCTGTAGACGAAGATTTCCCGCCTTGCCTGACGGAACAGGAATATCATGTCCATTATGAAATCGTCGAGCCCGCCGATAATCAGTCCTGCAAGCGCGAACAATAATATCTCATGCTCCAGCACCGCGATGATGCCGAGCACGGCCTTCAGCGTTTCCAAACACGCCCCCTTCGCATGAAATGATGGAAACTCAGATAGTTGGTTCGAATCAAACCGTCATCATGATAGGGGTTCCTGTCCGGTCTCGCCAGCTTGGGCTTGCGAAATCTTTGTGCGACTGCGAATTTGACCCGCGTCCGATAAGCTTTTACCGGCATAGGGACGTCTCCCGCCAATTTTCACGAGGTGCTTTCCGGTGATCAGGAAACTTGTCCAGCCTTCGGTCCTGCAATCCTTTCTGAAGGGAGAAGCGACGGGCGGCCTGTTGCTGATCGCTGCGGCGGTGCTGGCGATGCTGCTGGCCAATATGGGTGCGCACAGCGCGGAATTTTATCATCACCTGATCCATGCCGAAACCGGGCCGGTGCTTTCGCCGAAGCTCGGGCCGATGACCGTTCACCTCTGGATCAATGACGGGCTGATGGCCCTGTTCTTCCTGCTCGTGGGGCTGGAGATCAAACGCGAGTTCATCGACGGACGCCTCTCGACATGGCGGCGGCGAGGGTTGCCGGTGGTCGCCGCTGCGGCCGGCATGGGGCTGCCGGCGCTGGTCTATCTGCTGTTGACGGGCGGTGTGCCGGGTCTGGGCAATGGCTGGGCGATCCCGGCTGCGACCGATATCGCCTTCGCGCTGGGCGTGCTGGCCCTGCTCGGGCGACGGGCGCCGACCTCGCTTAAACTGCTGCTGACCACCATTGCCATTGTCGATGACATCGGCGCGGTCGCGATCATCGCCTTTTTCTATACGGCGGGCATGAATCTAATGGCGCTGGGCGCGGCGCTGGCGATCTGGGTGGTGATGTTCGTGCTGAACCGGGTCGGGGTGAAGGCGCTGTCGGTCTATCTGCTGTTGTTCGGCCTGCTCTGGTATGCGGTGTTGTTATCGGGCGTGCATGCGACCATTGCCGGGGTGCTGGCGGCGATGGCGATCCCGATCCGCCGTTCCCCCGGTGCGCCCGATGCCGAGGACAGCCCGCTTCATCGCCTCGAACATGGACTGCATCCCTGGAGTGCCTATGCGATCGTACCCCTGTTCGGGTTTGCCAATGCCGGGGTGGAAATGGGCGGCATGGGCATGGACGAACTGCTCTCGCCGCTGCCGCTGGGGGTTGCGGCGGGCCTGTTCATCGGCAAGCAGCTCGGCATTTTTGCCAGTATCTGGCTGTCGGTGAAGACCGGTTTCGCGGCGATGCCGCGCGGCGCGACATGGTTGCAGGTCTATGGCCTGTCGCTGTTGTGCGGCATTGGCTTTACGATGAGCCTGTTCATCGGGGCGCTGGCCTTTCCGGGGCAGGCGCTGCTGATCGAAGAAGCAAAGATCGGGATATTGTCGGGATCGGTGCTGTCGGCGCTGGTTGGCTTCATGGTGTTGCGTTTTGCGCCGCTGCACCCAGATCATGCCCGGATCGAAGCCGCGCAGAAGGCGGAGATCGACAAGGAAGGGCATGTCGAAAGCTGAATTGTTGGATTGTCGCGGCATAGATGCCGCACAGCCAATCTGGCGTTGAATGGAAAAGCCCCGGCGCACCCTTGGTGGCCGGGGCTTTTCGTTACCCGATAGTGGAGGCTTAGAGTTTATCGATGAGTTCGGGGACGATTTTGTAGAGGTCGCCGACGAGACCGATGTCGGCGACCTGGAAGATGGGGGCGTCCTCATCCTTGTTG
>SBGG01000032.1 GCA_006226685.1 Sphingomonadales bacterium | reverse complement strand
GGAACGCAGACTGCCGAGGATGCGGCGGCTTCTGTCGGCTGCTCTGTCGCGCAGATAGCGAAGTCGATCGTCTTTCGCGCCGGCGAGGATGTAGTTCTGGTGATCGCATCGGGCGCTCATCGGATCGACCGCAGCAAGGTCGCGGCGGTGACGGAAAGGGCGGTCAAATCCGCGGACGCCGCATGGGTGCAGGAACAAACCGGTTTCGTCGTTGGAGGCGTTCCTCCCTTGGGCCATGACTGCGACCCGGTCACGATCATCGATGCCGCGTTGCTCTCGCTCGACTCCATTTGGGCGGCCGCCGGCTCGCCGACTCATGCATTTCGCACAAACGCGAAGGATCTGATCCGTATGACGGGCGGTATCGTCGCCGATGTCAGGCAGGGGTGATTGTCGCTCGCCGCTCGCAAGCCATTGCCACATCTCTCGCACGGTCCAACGGGCAATTATCCGGCGTTACCCGGTGCAATCTGAACCATTTTCCATTTCGCACACCTCCCAGCCGCCGCCGAGCGCGCGGTGAATTTCGACCACCGACAGGAGATGGTCAGAGCGCGCCGCGACGAGGGTGGCTTCGGCTTCGTACAGGCTGCGTTCGGCATCGAGAACGTCCAGATATTGGCCCTCGCCCTCGCGAAAGCGAACCGACGCCATTCGCGCCGCTTCGCGACTGGCGCCGACCTGCTGGTCGCGCATCGCGAGGCTGGTCCGGACCGCACCATAGGTCGTCAACGCGTCCTCGACATCGCGAAGCGCGATCAGGACGGTCCGGTGGTAATCGATGAGTGCCGCATCGACGCGGGCATCGGCGACACGGACCTGCGCGCGCAGCCGCGGCATATCGAACACCCCCCAATCGAGGCTGGGGCCGCCCGAGAAAGCAAGCGCACCGCCGCTGAACAAGGATTCGAACCCGCCCGCGAGAAGCCCGATGAACCCGGACAGGCGCACCGTCGGGAATAGATCGGCCTCGGCGACGCCGCGCCGTGCGGTGGCGGCGGCGAGCGCGCGTTCGGCGGCGGCGATATCAGGCCGCCGCCGCAACAGGTCGGCGGGCGCGCCGACGCCGATCTGTGTGACCTGCGGCAGGTCGGTTGTCGTCGCGGCGGGACCGGCGAAGCTTTGCGGTGTCTGGCCAAGCAGGACGGCGAGCGCATGACGCGCGGTGCCGATGCGCTGTTCGATCCCGGGTAGCGTCGCCTCGACGGCGGACAGCGCAGCCTCTGCGCGAACGACATCGAAACGCGCGCCCGCGCCGGCGCGCTCCAGCTTATATGTGACTTCGAGCGAACGCCGCTGGGTTTCGATCTGGCGATGCGCGATCGCAAGCGCGGCCTCGCTTCCGCGCAATTCAAAATAATGGCTGGCGACGTCCGCCGTAACCGCCGCGCGGGCCGAGCGCAGCAGTGCCTCGGCGCCACCGACGTCGGCCTCGGCGGCTTCGACCCCGCGGCGGATACGGCCGAACAGATCGATCTCCCAGCTGGCTTCTGCCCCGAGGCGCAAAACATCGCCCTCGCGTGGCTGACCGACCGGACGCTCGGCATCGGCCGGACGGCGGCGCTGATAGGAGGCATCAACACCGCCGCCAGGAAGCCGCGCCGCGCGCGACACGCCGGCGAGTGCGCGCGCCTCCTCAAGCCGTGCGACGGCGAGCCGCGCGTCGAGATTGGCCGCGAGCGCCTCGGCGATCAAACCATCGAGCGCCGGGTCGCCGAACAGTTTCCACCACGCGGTTTCGACAGCGGCATCTTCGACGCCCACCGGCTGCGCAGCATAGGCGCCGGGTGCCTCGATCTGCGGGGGAACATAGTTGGAGCCGACGGTAGCGCACCCGGCCAGGCCAAGGAGCAGGACGGCGGGTGAAAGTTTGGCGATCGATGTCATAGGGTCAATTCCTGCGGCTTGGTGTCCGGGCTTGAAAGGCGCCGCGCCTCGCGCCGCAGAACGGCCTTGCGGATCACGACGTAGAAGAGCGGGGTGAGGAAGAGGCCGAAGAGCGTCACCCCGAGCATGCCGGCGAACACCGCGATGCCCATGGCCTGCCGCATTTCGGCGCCCGCCCCTGTGGCGATCGCCAGGGGGACCGCGCCGGCGATGAAGGCGATCGACGTCATCAAGATCGGGCGAAGTCTTAACCGGCAGGCCTCGAGCGCTGCGGCAAGCGGATCGAGACCTTCGTCCTCCTGCGCGCGCGCGAACTCGACGATCAGGATCGCATTTTTCGCGGCCAGTCCCACCAGCACGACAAAGGCGATTTGAGTGAAGATGTTGATGTCGCCGCCGGTCAGCCAGACCCCGACGAGCGCGCTCAAGAGACACATCGGCACGATGAGCAGGACCGCCAGCGGCAGCGACCAGCTGTTATACTGCGCCGCAAGGATCAGGAAGGCGAGGAGCACGGCGAGCGGGAAGATGTAGAGGGCGGCATTGCCCGCGGTCTTTTCCTGATAGGTCAGATCGGTCCACTCGAAGGTCATGCCGTCGGGCAGTTCGGCGCGCGCGATCCGTTCCATCGCCGCGACCGCCTGCCCCGAGCTGAAGCCCGGCGCGGGACCGCCGCTGATATCAGCCGATGGAAAGCCGTTATAGTGGATGATGCGATCCGGGCCCGCGCCGGGCGCGGTCGTGACCAGCGTCGCGAGCGGGACCATCTCGCCCTGGGCGTTGCGGACCTGAAGCCGCCCGACGGCATCAGGCTGCGCCCGCGCGTCGGCTTCGGCCTGCGCATAAACCTGATAGGTGCGGCCGAAGCGGTTGAAGTCGTTGACATAGAGCGAGCCGAGATAGACCTGCATTGTGTCGAACACATCGGTCATCGCCACGCCTTGAGCCGCCGCCTTGGCCCGGTCGACATCGACCGAAAGTTCGGGCGAGGCGACATTATAGCTGGTCATCAGTCCGGCAAGCGCCGGCTCCTTGGCAGCAGCCGCCATCACCTTGGCGCTGGCAGCAGCGAGCGCCTCATAACCCGCGCCCGAGCGGTCCTCGATCTGCATCTTGAACCCGCCGGTCGCGCCGAGACCGGGAACCGGAGGAGGCGGAAAAACGCCGACGAAACCGTCGGGGACAGCGGCATATTTGCCCTGCAGTCGTCCGGCGATCGCTCCCGCCGCCATGTCCGGCGAAGTGCGCTCGGAAAAAGGATCGAGCATCACGAACATGACGGCGGCGTTCGGCACGTTGACGAATCCGTTGATCGACAGGCCCGGAAAGGCGACGACACTTTCGACCCCGGGCTCCGCCAGCGCGATCTTCGAGACCTGCTCGGCCACCGCCTGGGTGCGGTCGAGCGACGCGCCGTTCGGGAGCTGGACGATGCCGACGAGATAATATTTGTCCTGCGCAGGCACGAAACCGGCGGGCAGCTTGTCAAAGGCGAACCAGGTCAGGCCGAGCAATCCGGCATAGACGAATCCCGCGACCGCGCCGCGCCGGACGACACGTCGCACGCCGCCGACATAGGCGACCGAGCCGCGATCGAAGGCGCGATTGAAGGGCCGGAACAGCCAGCCAAAGCCCTTGTCGATCGCGCGCTGGATGCGGTCGCGCGGCGCGTCATGGCCTTTGAGCAGCACCCCGGCGAGCGCGGGCGACAGCGTCAGCGAATTGACCGCCGACAGGATGGTCGAGATGGCGACGGTAAGCGCGAACTGGCGATAGAATTCGCCCTGCAAACCGCCAAGAAAGGCAGTGGGGATGAAGACCGCGGCGAGGACCGAGGTGATCGCGATGATCGGCCCCGTAACCTCTGCCATCGCCTTGCGCGCGGCTTCGCGCGGCGTTTCGCCAAGCCCGATGTGGCGCTCGACATTCTCGACGACGACAATTGCGTCATCGACGACGATGCCGATCGATAGCACCAGTCCGAACAGCGACAGCGTGTTCAGCGAAAAGCCGAACAAATACATCACCGCCAATGTCCCGACCAACGAGACGGGCACCGCGACGAGCGGAATGATCGACGCGCGCCAGGTCTGAAGGAAGAGGATCACGACAAGAACGACGAGGAGCGTCGCCTCGAGCAGCGTGACGATCACGCTTGCGATCGAAGCCTCGACGAAGATCGTCGGATCATAGGCGATGCGATGCTCCAGCCCGTCCGGGAACCCGTTCGAGAGCCGGTCCATCGTCGCCCGAACCTGTGCCGCCGTGTCGAGCGCGTTGGCGCCCGGGCTTTGCAATATCTGGAGCGCGATCGCGGGCTCGCCGTCGAGCAGCGAGCGCAGCGCGTAGTCGTTGGCACCCATTTCGATCCGGGCGACCTCGCCCAGCCGGGTGAGCTGGCCGTCGGCGCCGGTCTTGACGACGATCGCGGCGAACTCCTCCTCGGTCGCGAGGCGGCCTTTGACGTCGAGCGCGACCTGCTGCGCGGCGGCGGGGCTGGGCTGGCGCCCGACGCTGCCCGCGGCGACCTCTACATTCTGTGCGCGGATCGCAGCGACGATGTCGCTCGCGGTCAGGCCGCGCGAAGCGATCCGCGCCGGGTCGAGCCAGACGCGCATCGAATATTCGCCGGCGCCCCAGACGACCACATCGGCGATACCGGGAATGCGCGCGATTTCGTCGCGAACCTGGAGCAGCGCATAGTTGGAGATGTAGAGCGGGTCATAACGCTTCGATGGCGAGAGAAGATGCACGACCATCAGCGCATCGGGCGCAACCTTTTGCGTGGTCACGCCCAGCCGCTGTACCGTCTCGGGCAAGCGCGGCAGCGCGCGCGACACCCGGTTCTGAACCTGAACCTGCGCGATGTCGGGATCGGTCCCTTGTGCGAAGGTGACCGTGAGGGTCATCCGGCCGTCGGTGGAGGCCTGGCTCGCCATATAGAGCATGCCCTCGACGCCGTTGACCGCCTGCTCGATCGGGCTTGCGACGGTTTCGGCGATGACCTCGGGCGAAGCGCCGGGATAGGCGGCGACAACGGTCACCGTCGGGGGCGCCACCGCCGGATATTCGCTGAGCGGCAGGCGGAGGAGCGCAAGCAGGCCCGCGATCAGCAGCAGCACCGACAGCACGATCGCGAAGATCGGCCGGTCGATGAAGAAGCGGGGGAAGTTCATCGCGCCGCCTCCCGCTGCACGCCAGCTTTCTGAACGCCATTGCCGCGCGGCATCGGCACGATCTTGGGCTTGACCGCCATGCCGGGGCCGGCGAGCCCCTTGACGATGACGCGGTCGCCGGGCCGCAAGCCTTTCTCCACAACGCGCAGGCCGTCCACGATCGGGCCCAGTGTCACGGGACGATATTCGGTCACGTTCTTCGCACCCAGAACAAGGACGAAGCGTCTGCCCTGTTCGACGCCGATCGCGAGGTCGCTGACCAGAATGGCTGGCCGTGTATCGCCGGTCGCGATATCGACTTCGGCGAACAGGCCCGGCGCCAGACGGCCGCCCGGATTGGGCAAAATCGCACGCGCGCGGATCGTGCCCGTCGCACGGTCGAGGCGGTTGCCGATGAAATCCAGCCGCGCCGACCGCTTGCTGCCGTCTTCGAGGCGGACGTCGACCTTGGCCCCGGCGCCTTGCCCGCGGCGATCGGCCAGCGAGCGAAGATAGGTCGCTTCGTCGACATCGAATTCGACAAAAAGCGGATCAACCGAGACGATGGTCGTGAGCGGTGTCGCAGCCTCACCGCCGGCGACCAGATTGCCCCGGGTGACGAGTATCTGACCGACCCGGCCGGCGATGGGTGCTTCGACGCCGGCATAGCGAAGGTCGAGCGCCGCCAGTCGCTCCGCCGCGCGCGCCGATGCGACCTGGGCTTCGCGCTCGCGCAGGGTCGCGGTGGTTACGTCCGACCGCTCACGCCCGGCAACACCCTCGGCGACGAGCCGGCGGGCCCGCACATCCTCGGCCGCCGCGAGTCCCAGCCGCGCTTCGGCTTCGCGCGTCGCCGCGCGTGCTGCGGCGTGCCGCGCCGCGAAAGGCGCACTATCGAGGCGAAAGAGGATCTGACCGCGGCGGACTATCTGCCCCTCGGGGACGCTGACATGGGCGATATAGCCCGAGACGCGCGGCTTGAGGTCGACCGTCTCGACCGCCGTCAAGCGCCCGGTATAGGTCGAACGCGGCACGTGATCCTGCACGACCACCGATGCTGCAAGCACCATCGGCGGCGCCGGAGCGGCGGCCTGTTCATCGCCTCCCGGCCCGCCCACCCAAAACACCACCAGCCCCGTCGCCAATATCATACCCAGTGCCGCGGCAACCCGTGATTTTCGCATCTCAACCTCCGAATCAGCGCCCGCTGATCCGAATGGATGGGGGCGTTCAAACTCGGGGGTTGCGGTTTTCCATCGTTGGAGGGTCAAGGGCTTTTTCGCCGGTAGTTTGAACAGGGAGGCGCGCGCGGCGAATTTCCACACGGCGTCCGCCGCCGCGAATTTCCGCGCTCGACCTCGCTACGGCCCCTCAGGCGCATACCTCGATCGATCGAGACGAAATTAGGCTTTTGGCTATTGACCATGCCAGCGTTGGAAGCCCGACCCCCGGCATCAATCGCAATAAGCGGGAAACTGATCTTGGGGAATTCCAATGCAGGACTTCATACCCGATCCGAAGAGATGGGCCGCTCTCGCGCTGCTTTGCGCCGCCCAGTTCATCGTGATCCTCGATACATCGATCATCGGCGTGGCCTTGCCCGCCATGCAGGCCGACCTCGGCTTCAGCGCGGGCGGGCTGAGCTGGATCTTCAATGCCTATGTCATCGCCTTTGGCGGCTTGCTGCTCCTCGGCGGACGGCTGGGCGATCTGCTCGGCGCCCGCCGCATCTTTGCGGGCGGATTTGCCATACTCACCTTGGCGTCGCTGCTGGCAGGGCTGGCGCCAAGCCAGGAGATGCTGCTTGCCGGACGGGCTTTGCAGGGCGTGGGCGCCGCGCTGATCGCGCCATCCGCCCTCACCATCCTCATGCGCCTTTTCGGGCATGATGGTGCCGAACTCGGCAAGGCGTTCGGTTTCTGGGGCGCCGCTGCCGCGGCGGGCGGCTCGGCCGGCGTGTTTCTGGGCGGCGTCATTACCGAATGGATGAGCTGGAACTGGACCTTCCTGATCAACGTGCCGCTCGGCCTTCTCGTGCTGGCGCTCGTTCCGGCCGTGCTCGGCAAGTCACCGCGCAGCAGCGGCGGCATCGACTGGTTCGGGGCGATCAGCGTCACAGGTGCGCTTGTCAGTCTCGTCTATGCCATCGTCTCGATCGAATCAGCCGGCTCCGACCCTTCGCAGACATTGTCGATACTGGTGGTTTCGGGAATTCTTTTCGCAATCTTCCTGATTGCCCAGTTCGCGCGGCGCGAGCCGCTTCTTCCCCTCGGCATTTTCAAGGCGCCGAACCTCGCGGCGGGCAATCTCGTGATGGCTTTGCTCGGGGCCGCCTGGATCCCGCTTTGGTTCTTCCTGAACCTCTATCTCCAGCAGATCCTCGGCCTCTCGGCGCTCGCCAGCGGCCTCGCGCTTTTACCGATGACCGTGACGATCATGGTCGTGATGGTCGGCCTTTCGGGCAGGTTGATCGGACGGTTTGGCGCCAAGCCCAATCTTGTGCTCGGGCTGCTGCTCATGGGCGGCGCGCTCTGGATGTTCGCGAACCTGCCGCCGGACGGAACTTTCTTGATGGACGTTCTGCCGGCTTCTCTCCTCGCCGCCTTCGGCATGGCCCTGGCCTATATTCCGACGACGATGACGGGCATGGCCGGCGCGAGGCCCGAGGAGACAGGCCTGGCATCAGGGCTGATCAACACGACCTACCAGATCGGCTCCGCCATCGGCCTCGCCATCATGGTTGCGCTCTCGACCTCCGGTTCCGGCGAAGGCACCGGCCAGACCGCCGAAACCATGCTGGCCGGTTTCCAGACCGCCTTCCTGGGAGCGGGGGTCGCCGCCGGTGTTGCCGCGCTCGCGGCGCTGCTGTTCGTTGGAACCTCCGGGCCGCAAAAGGATGTACCGGTCGGCTGAAAGCCTCACGTCAGCGGGGGCCATGCCTCCGCTGGCGCGGCATATGGAGGACGCGGGTTTCGCGGGGACGGCTGGGAATCGGCGCTGTTTTCGGCAATCAGGTGCTCCCGTCATACTCGGCCAATGATGGATGCCCCCGCCCAGCGATTCGGGGGCGGATGGCTTCAAGCGCCCAGACTGCGGGTTTCTGCGTTTTGGGACGACAGCCCGTTCAACAGGATCGAACGGATGGAAAAGACAGGAACGCGACTCCCGCGCGCGGCTCTGATCCTGTAGGTATCCCGCAAGCGAAGGTCTCCGGCAGGAGATCCTTTTCGGAGCGAACGGGGGCTTTTCGTTCGACCTCCACCATTCATCGACGAGGGTCGAGCCATGACGCGCAGCCGGCTAGTGCGCGTGGCCTGTATGAGCCGCCATTGCCTGGCCGGGCGCGTCGAGGCTGCAACCGGCATTTCCGTCCCAGTCGATCCCGATTGTCGGGTGCTCGATCTGGAATTTCGTCTTCAGTTCGTGCTCGACCTGGCCAATCACATGGCGGATATCGGCTCCGTCCGCCGGCTGCACCTGGAGCGTCGCCAGCACGCGCCCCGACGTCAACGACCAGATATGGATATGGCTGGCATTCTGCAGGCCCGGGACGGCCGCACGAAGATGTTCGGATATTTCGGAACTGCTGGCGTTGGCGGGCGCGCCTTCGAGCAGGATATGCAATGTGTTCTTGAGCAGGCTCCACGCGCTGCGCAGGATCAGCAGCGACACGAGCACCGAGAGAATAGGGTCGATCGGGGTCCAGCCCGTGAACCAGATCGCGCCTGCGGCCACGATGGCGCCGACGGAGCCGAGCAGGTCGCCCATCACGTGCAGCACCGCACCCTTGACATTGACATGGTCTGAATCGCCGCGGGTGAGAAACCAGAGGACGAAAAGGTTCACGAGCATGCCCGTGAGGGCGACCACGAACATCGAGCCGGCCAGAACCGGTCCCGGATTCTGGAAACGCTCGACCGCTTCGTAGAGAACCCACGCGACAATGCCGAACAAAGTGAGGGCATTGACGAACCCGGCGATCACCTCGAACCGGGCGTAGCCAAAGCTGCGCTGCCCGTCGGCAGCCCGCCTTCCGAGACGGAAGGCGGCGTAAGCGAGGCCGAGCGCGATGGCGTCGGTCAGCATATGTCCGGCATCGGCCAGAAGCGCGAGCGAGCCCGAGAGATATCCGCCGACAGCTTCGACGAACATGAAGGCGAAGATGATCAGGAAGGAAAGGAGAATCTTGCGTTCGTTATCCTCCGTAACCACCGGAAGATGCGAGTGATCATGGTCATGTCCGCCCACGTGGTGGTGATCATAGCCATGTCGATCGTGGGATGAGCGTGGATTTGGCATGGTTCGTTCCATCGGTTTCGGTTCGGCGGAGCCGGGTTTGATCCCAAGGTCGGCGGCGCCTGTTACGCAGCTGGCGCTTTGGCACGGATGTCCGCACTTCCGATCTACTATGGCCGGCCGCGATCAACTGTACGCGCGATATGCCCGACCCTGTCCGCGAAGAGACCGGGCGATATCGAATTCGTGTGGCTTGCATTAGAAGTTCGAGAAAGGGGCGCGGTTGCAACGGCGTGCCCCGGCGCGGTCACGGCGCCGGCGGAACGGTGACGACGAAGGGCACCGTCCGCACCTCGCCGCCACCCATGAACTGGATCCACAGTGCATAACGGCCCGCGCGTGGCGGCGCTGCGTGAAGCATCAGCTTGGCCGGGATGGCCGCCCCTGGATCGGCATGGGATCCATGCGCGTGCTGCCCATGTGCATGATGGCCGCCTTTCGGAGCATCCGCCATGGCGTGCGCGTGAACATAGCCGAGATCGTCGGTGCTCACGAAGACCGCATGCGCGGGCACGCCGAGATAGAGCCCGAGATCGGTCGCGGGCCTGCCATCCTTCAAAATCGTCAAGGCGATCATGTTTTCGGCGCCGGCCCGGAGCGCCGCGGCGTCGAGCTCGATCGAATAGGGGCCGTCGGATCCCTCTGCGGCGGCGACCGGCGGCGATTGCTGCGCGACCGGGGTCTTTTCAACATCGACCGGCACGTCGAAGCGGACGACCTGCTGGCCGAGCCCCTTCGGCATGACATCGGCGTACACATGATAGAGCCCGGCCTTGGGGAAACGCACCTCGATCCGGAAGCGCCCGTCCGGCCCGGGTTTCTCCGGATGCTCGTGCACGAAGGTCGAGAAGGCGCTGTCGGTCGCCAGCAAGTGGAGTTCCCGCGCCAGTTCCTCGTCGAACTGGGTGACGGGCTGCCCCGTCATCTTGTCGGTAAAAGCGATCACCAGCTCGCGCGCAAGCGGCCCGGTCTCCCGGACAGTGAGTTCGGCGGTCACTTTCTCCGTGATGCCGGGAAGAGCAAAGGCGCCGCTCAGGGGAGCCTCCGCCGCGAAGGACGGTCGTGCCGCCATGCCCGTCACCGCCAGCGCCGCCGCGCCGGCCATGAAAAAATGTCTGACATCCATGATCTAATCTCCCGATCGGATGGCTGCGGCTGCGGGACGTGTCCCGGCCGGATAGCCTGCTTCGCTGAGCGCCGCGAGGAATGCGGCTTCGTCCGCCACGCTCTCGACCCGAACCTCGCGCGCGGGCGGGTCGGTTTCGATGCGGGCCTGCGGGTCGACGCTTTGCAGCGCCCTGGTGACCGACCTGGCGCAGCCGCCGCAGGTCATATCGGGGATATAGAAACGGCGCATAAAATCTCCTGGTGATGCGATCTTCAGGCGATGTGGGGTTTGCCATCGTGACAAGGTCAAGGACCGCAGGGCGAAATTATTTTTTCACGAACGACGCTTGACCTGCCCACGATGGCAAACCCCATCTCCATCGGCAGGAACCCGAGAACAAAGGAGAATCCCATGCAATTCCTTGTACCCGATATGACGTGCGGTTCCTGTGTGCCGCACGTCACCGACGCTATCGCCAAGGTCGATCCCGGCGCCGTGGTCGAGGCCGATACCGTCGCCCGCACAATCACCGTCACTACCTCCGCCAGCCAGCAGGAAATCGAGGAGGCACTCACCGACGACGGCTATCCCGCCACCGCGATCTGAAACAGGAGAAGTGAAGCGCATGGAACATGACCAGCATCGCGGCCACATGCGATCGCCCCCTTCCGGAAACCCGGTCATTCGCGCCTATCAGGAAGCGAATGACCGGATGCACGCCGCCATGACGATCAAGTTCAGCGGCGATGCCGATTTCGATTTTCTTCGCGGGATGATTCCGCATCACCAGGGCGCCATCGAGATGGCGCAGGTCGTCTTGAAACATGGAGCCGACCCCGAGGTGCGCCAGCTGGCCGAAGCGATCATCGCCGCCCAGGAGAATGAAATCGAACAAATGCAGCGGTGGCTGAACCGCTAGGCCGCCTGCCACATCTCGCCGACCCGTTACCCCTCCCTCAGCCCCCCTGAGCGGGTCGGTCAAGTGCCCGAACGTCGGTGAACACCGACGCCCGGCCATGGGTGCGCTTCGGTATCCAATCATGGAGCCGGGGCGCGCTTCATCCGGCTTCCCGGCCGAAATGCTTTGGTCTTGCCCGTCCCGAAACCCGTGACCGCATCGCGCATTCGACGCCATCGGATAAAAGCACATGATCTGCGACGCCGGCCGGTCGGGGCGCGATCAGCCTGCGATGCTGCCGGGCTGTCGACAAGGTTCAAATATGGGCGCCGGTCCGAAAGTTGCCGGCCACTTGCGATCGGCTTCGCCCGCTTCATCTGATGGTATATTTCCCTGCCTCGGCATCGCGGCATATGTGGGACTTTTTGGCCTTGGGACGCGGAGCCTCTCGAATATTTGGACCTGTTCGCCGCAGACCCGCCGCAATGCGGACCATTTGCGATTGTTGGCGGATCCCCGGCGCCGGCATGAAATCTTCGGATATGGCTCCGATCCCGGCCTCAGCGGTGCCGGTCCCGATACCGTCACCTGGCCGCGATCTCCGGTCGCGAGCGCCGCACCGCGAACCAGGCTGTCGCAAGTCCCGCGACCAGCAGCGCCGGGAATGCGGCGATGTTGACCGTCGCCCAGCCTTGACCGGTCTGTATCGTGCCGGCCGCGAGCGTCGCGAGCGCCGTGGTGCCGAACACGAGAAACTCGTTGGCGGCCTGGGTTCTGGCGCGCTCCGCCGGTTCATAGGCTTCGGTGAGAAGGGTCGTGCCGCCGATAAACAGGAAGTTCCAGCCGACACCGAGGAGAAGCAGCGAGGCCTGGAAGGCCAATAGCGCCGACCCGCTGAGCGCGATAGCAAGGCTTACCGACAAGAGGAGTGCGCCTGCGACGAGGATACGCAGCACCCCGAAGCGGGCGATGAGCCCGCCGGTGAAGAAGGACGGCGCGAACATACCGACGAGATGCCAGCGCGTGACGCTGGCCGCGGCATCGACCTCGTGGCCAGCGGCGACCACCGCGAGCGGCGAGGCGGTCATCACGAAGCTCATCACGATATAGGCGGCGGCGGCATTGAGCGCCGCGACGACGAACACCGGCTGGCGCATGATCGCCAGCAGCGGGCGTCCGCGCGCGTCTGCCTCCGCCGCGATCGCGGGCGGCGTCGCGCGCAAAGCTGCAAGCACGGCGATAGAGAAGAGAGCGAGCAGCGCGGCAGCGAGAAAGGCCCCCATATATTCGGCCGCCGGAACAAGCGCGCGCGTTCGCGCTGCTACCTCGGGGCCGATGACCGCGGCGGCCACTCCGCCCGCCAGGACCCATGATACGGCCTTCGGGCGGAACGCCGGCGCGGCGAGGTCGGCGGCGGCGAAGCGGTAATACATGGCGGACGCCTGGAAGACGCCGATCAGTGCGTTGCCGAAGCAGAACAGCGCGAAGTCCCCTCTGGCGATTCCCCAAGCCGCGAGGCTGGCGCCCGCGGCGCCGACGAAAGCGCCGAGCTGGAAGCCGGCGCGGCGCCCGATCCGCGCCATCAGCATCGAAACCGGAATGGTCGTGACGGCGGTGACGACGGTGCTTAGTGCGAGGGGGAGCGTCGCGAGGCTCGGGATCGGCGCAAGCGCCGCCCCAACGAGCCCCGAAAAAGTGAAGATCACCGAGAGCGTCGAAAGATAAAGTGCCTGGGCGACGCTGAGGATCAGAACCGGCCTGCGCGCGCCACCGGACATTTCTATCATCTCTTGCGTCACGTCCGCCGCTCCGTCGACGCGCACCACGGGGCCAATGCCGCTTTCTCCGCGGCGAACCGCGCCGGGTTGCGGCGGAGGCGGAGGCGCGCGCGTCCAGCCGGGGCTATCGCGGCCTTGTCGTTTGCCATGTCATTGCGGTTCGGCCCGTCGCCGCGCGCGTCGCTTTTGGCGAAGGAGGCGAGATGCTCAAGCGCGCTCACCATCGCCTGAATGTCGGTGATATGGCGCTTCAGCGCATCGGCGTGGCGGTGCGCGATCGTCCCGGCATCGGCGTCCGAACGGGCGCGCCAGAGCTGAAGCAGGATCAGCGCCCGTTCGATTGTCAAGCCGAGATCGCGGCCGCGGCGGGCAAGGCGCAGCATTTGCGAAAAGGCGCGGCGGCTGCCTGCCGTGCCGCCCACCCTGGCGATGAAGCCTATTTGCTCCAGATCCCGGATCAGCCTCGCCGAAGCGCCGATCAACATGGCGGCCCGCCCGACATTCATGATGCCGTCTTCCCGCCTGCTTGGCGCGCCGCGTACTGAAACGGTGGCTCGGTGTTGGCGCGCGTGGCATCATCGGGTGCGGCGACATCGGTTTTGACGCGGCGGGCCGGGTGGGCAACGGCTTCATCCTCCTTGCCGAGCCATGCGACCTCAATGTTGGTGAGCGGCTGTGCGCGGCACGCCAGAATGAGCCCTTGCGCCTTTTCCTCGGGGGTGAGTGCGAAGCACGTGTGGGGCAGCATGTCGACCTCGCCAGCCACGAGCCGCGACTTGCACGTGCCGCAGCGGCCCGAACGGCAGCCATGCGGATAGGCGATGCCGGCATCGAGCGCCGCCTCGAGGATTGTCTGGCCGTCGCCGACCGCGATGGCGCGGCCGGCTTGGTGGATATCAACGGTTCGCGTCACGGCCGCCCCCCGCTCAAACGGCGTCGGCGAGGCCAAGCGCCTCGACGAGCCTCGGCTTCTGCGATGCGAAGGTTCCGTGGAAGATTTGGTCGCCAACAAGCGTGATCGGTGCGACGCGCACGCCGGTGCGCATCTTGGCTTCCGCCATGATCGCCGGGTCCGACATATCCTTTTCGGTCCAGGCGAGTCCGCGGCTGGTCAGCCACGCCTTAAGTGCTCGGCAATCGGGACAGGTCGCTGTGGAATAGATGAGTATCTCGGGAGTGGTCGCAGGCATGATCTTGTTCCTTGTCGGTCACGAGCGGCGGAGAGGAGCGACGGCTTGGGGCCGTCGGAATGCCTCCTCGTGCTGGCCGCCCGCCAGGAGATGCGGCTTCCAACGATGGCAGGGTCAACCCTAATTCGGTCGAAGCGAATGCCGATGATGTGTGGTCAGTCGGCGCCGACGTCGCTGGCGTGGATGTGCCGGATTCGCCCGGGTTCAGCCAGACAACGGCCAGGGCCCACAGGGCCGGGCGGGCTCAGTGCCGCCGTGCGGGCGGCCCGCCGGGTCCGCCGAAACGCTGCGGCTCGCGGGGTTCGAGCCGCGAGGGCTCGCCGTCGTCGTCGGCCAGCCCTTCGATGATCGGGCAGTCGGGGCGGTCATCGCCGTGGCAATGATCGGCGAGCGTTTCGAGCGTCCGCACCATCGCTTCGATTTCGGCCATTTTTCCGCGGAGCCGTTCGATATGTCCCAGCGCGAATGATTTAACATCGGCGCTGGCGCGGCTCCGGTCCGACCAGAGGCCGAGCAGCTCGCCGATCTGCTCCACCGTAAAGCCGAGATCGCGCGCGCGCCGGATGAAGCGAAGCCGATGCACGTCGGCCTCGTCATAGTCGCGATAGCCCGAGTCGTGGCGCGCGGCCTTGGGGATGAGCCCCGTCTGCTCATAATAGCGGATCATTTTCGTCGAGACCCCCGACAATTTGGAAGCGCGGCCGATGTTCATGCTGCCTCTCCTTCTGCGTTTTTGTCGGACGCGATCACCGGCCGGAACGCCTTCAGCCTGAGCGCGTTGCTTAGCACGAAGACGCTCGACAGCGCCATCGCACCAGCCGCGAAGACCGGCGACAGCAAAGTGCCGTTGAGCGGATAGAGCGCGCCGGCTGCGACGGGGATCAGCGCCGCATTATAGCCGAACGCCCAGAACAGATTCTGCTGGATGTTCCGGATCGTCGCCTTCGACAGCGCGATCGCATTGACCACGCCGCGAAGGTCGCCCGACATCAGAACGACGTCGGCGGACTCGATCGCAACATCAGTGCCGGTGCCGATCGCCAGGCCGACATCGGCCTCGGCGAGCGCGGGGGCGTCGTTGATGCCGTCGCCGACGAAAGCAACCTTGCGGCCCCCCGCCCGAAGCCGGTTGAGCGCATCGACCTTTCCGTCGGGAAGCACTTCGCCGACCACCTCGTCGATCCCCAGCGTCCGCGCGACGGCATCGGCCGTCGCCTGATTGTCGCCGGTGATCATCGCGACCTTGAGTCCGAGCGCGTGCAGCGCGCTGATCGCCTCGGGCGTCGTGTCCTTGATCGGATCGGCGACCGCGATCACCGCCGCAAGCTTGCCGTCGATCGCGGCATAGAGCGGGGATTTGCCTTGCGCGCCGAGTTCGCGGGCCTTGGCGGCAAAGGCCGAGACATCATGCCCCAGCTTGTTCATGAACCGGTCGGCGCCGACCCGAACGTCGCGATCGCCGACCCGCGCCGAAACGCCGTACCCGGGAATGGCTTCGAATGCTGTGGGCGACTGGACGTCAAGACCCCGCGCGTCCGCGGCAGCCACGATCGCCTCGGCGATCGGGTGCTCGGACTGGCTTTCGACGCTGGCGACCAGCGCGAGCACCTCGTCGCGCCCGAACCCGGCCGCCGGCTCGATGTCGGTCAGTTCGGGGCGCCCCTTGGTCAACGTGCCGGTCTTGTCGAGCGCCACGACGCTCACGTCGCGCAGCGTCTGAAGCGCCTCGCCCTTGCGGAACAGCACCCCCAGTTCGGCAGCGCGCCCGGTTCCCACCATGATCGACGTCGGGGTCGCAAGACCCATCGCGCACGGGCAGGCGATGATCAGCACCGCGACCGCATTCACCAGCGCGAAGGTCAGCGCCGGATCGGGGCCGAAGATGAGCCAGATCAGGAAGGTCAGCCCCGCGATCCCCATTACTGCGGGGACGAACCAGGCGGTCACCTTGTCGACCATCGCCTGGATCGGCAGCTTCGATCCCTGCGCCTGCTCGACCATGCGAATGATCTGCGCCAACACCGTGTCCGCGCCGACCTTGGTCGCGCGGAAGGTGAAGGCGCCGGTCTTGTTGATCGTGCCGCCGACGACCGCTGCGCCCGCGGACTTGGCAACCGGGACCGGCTCGCCGGTGATCATCGACTCGTCAACATAGGAGTTTCCGTCAACAACTTCGCCATCGACCGGCACGCGTTCGCCCGGACGCACCTGGACGATATCGCCCGTACGGACATCCGCGAGCGCGACTTCCAGCGCCGTGCCATCGCGCACGACGCGGGCGGTTTTCGCCTGCAGTCCGACGAGCCGCTTGATCGCCTCCGACGTTCGCCCCTTGGCCTTGGCCTCAAGATAGCGGCCAAGCAGGATCAGCGCGACGATCACCGCCGCGGCTTCATAATAGACATTGGCGGTGCCCGCCGGCAGCACGCCGGGGGCGAAGGTCGCGACCAGCGAATAGCCCCAGGCGGCGCTCGTCCCCAGCGTGACGAGCGAGTTCATATCGGGCGTGCCGCGCAGGATCGCGGGAATGCCCTTCTGGAAAAAACGTAGCCCAGGCCCGAAGAGCACCAGCGTGGTTAGGACGAACTGGATCAGCCAGCTCGTCTGCATTCCGATCGTGGCCATGACGAAATCATGGACCGCGGGGATGAGGTGCGAGCCCATCTCGAGTATGAAGACCGGCAAGGCCAGCACCGCGGCGAGAAGCAGCGACCGGCGCAAGCCGATGAGCTCCTCTTCGCGCGCCGAGGCTTGCTGGTCGGACGATGCGCCATCATCCTCAATCCGGCGCGGTTCGTAACCGGCGCCGCGGATCGCGCCCTCCAGATCGCCAAGCGACGCAATGCCAAGATGATAGCGGATGCTGGCTTTCTCGGTCGCCAGATTGACGGTGGCGGTAATGACACCTGGAACCTTGGACAGCGCTTTTTCAACATGACCGACGCACGACGCGCACGTCATGCCCGCAACGCCAATTTCGACCTCGACCTCGGGCACCTGATAGCCCGCGCGCTCGATCGCCTGCACGACGGCAATCGGGTCAGCGGCGCCCGCGAATGTCACATCGGCGCGTTCGGTCGCCAGATTGACGCTGACCCCGTTCACGCCCGGCAGCTTGGCGATCGCCTTTTCGACATGGCCGACGCACGAGGCGCAGGTCATATCGGCGACGGCGACGCTTAACTGCGCCAATCTGGTGGCCGGGTTATCGCTTTCGCGCTTCAATTGCACCACATCGGCCATCACAAAATCTCCGGTTTTCTTCGATTGACCGGGTTGTGGGGTTTCCAACGATGGGAAGGTCAAGGGGAAAACTTTCCGAACCGAAGACTTCCCGCACGTATTTCGACCCGCAATTCCTAGGCGACGCCGAACAGTTCTGGGATGCGGCGAAGCCGCCGAAGCGACGGCGCGGCCCCGCGCGGTTCACACTCTCGTCCCAGCCATCTCGCCTGACCTTTCCGAGGGACGACTGCGGCGGCCGACACGGCCGCGCCCCATATAATCAGTATATTGGCTGAGCGGACTGGGCAGCTACAGGAAATCACATGATTGCCGGGCAAACTTCCAAGGCCTGATAGCCGGTTCCATTGCTCGCTCTCCAAAGCCTGAATGCAGGCAGTCCGCTTCCCGCCCCAAAGCCGCCGTTTCACCATTTTGGAAATCACTGACTCCGCGAGCGGAGAATCGGCCGATGGCTGGCCGGCAGCGCATAGGAGCAAAACCGCGAGAATTGGGTGATTTGGGACCGTCCACATTTAGCCATACAGGGCTGGAAAGCATACATCACTACGGATCGGCTCGTTGCCCGGATTTGACATCTGTTTCACATATCGCGGTCCAGAGCGGGGATCGCGATCCCGATCATATGACCTTTCATGCCGCACCGCGCCCCCAGCATCCGAAGAAAATCGAATATTGTGTGATCAGGGACACAGAGCATGGTCACCGCGGCCTTATCTCCTTGAAACATCCACTATATTGAAGCCGGTGATATGAAGCACATCCTCTTGCACCTGATGCCGTCACCGATCGTTTCGGTTCCGTCAGGTACTCAAATAGGCGCGGCAGGCAGGAAGTCGGGACAGCCAGGCCGCGGATTTGAGCGAGCCGGGGTGATGGCGGACGGCGTCGGGGCGCGGTGGCGGTTCGCAGTGACATCGCTGATGACCGCAATGACGATGGCGGTCGGTCAGCCGGTGCTGGCCGATGTTACTGATCAGACCATGCTGGACGCGCTGCCGGAGCGTTTCGGCCCCGATCTTTCCGCACAGTCCTTCGGGGACGAACAACGGGCGCTTGCGAGCACCGTGAGCGACTATCTGTCGGGCAGCTATTGTATCGCCGGCCAGCGATCGATCGCGCTTCCGGCGCGTGACCTCCAATGGGCAGCAATCGGCAAGGCGGCCGGCGGCGACATCGAGCCGCTTCTGCAAGGCTATCGCGTCCTGCCCGACGGATACAGCCCCGGCTACGACCTCATTGCGACATGGGCGGTGCGGGATGCTCCGGGGAGGCTCATCGCACTCGCTGCGCTAGAAAATGCACTGCCGGGGCGCAAGCATCTCCTGAGCTATTTCGAGCTCCGGAAGGTGCCCGACGTCGTGGCAGCAGGGCAACCCTGCAGCGCCGGACAGCCTGCCCATTCCGAGGGCAAGGCTCCGCCCGTCCTTGCGGATTTGCCTCCCCCCGATGGCAGGCGCATCACGCCGCGCGCCGCCGATCGCACGCGGATGGTCGAAGTCCTGAACGCCCGCCTGGAGGGTCGTTACCGGATCGGCGCGGAGCGCTATTTCAAAGAGCGCGACGCGCGTTCGGGATTTGGCGTGGCGGGACGTCCGGGCGCCTTCCTGAAGCGGCACCATGGCGCGGCGTTCGAGGCGGCGATCGCCGATTCTCAATCGGGCAGCCGTGTTTCGGCCACGCTCTGGTGCCTCGACGACAAGTCGCATCGCTGCTTCGCCGTGGCGGCGCTGGAAAGCGTTGGCGGCCCCGACAACGACCTGATCGGCTATTTCGAGATCGGGCGCGAATATGGAAACTGACGCCCGGCGAGGGCGCACGAGAACACTCGTCGCACTCCGGCCCGATTGGCCGCCACAGGCCGTCAACGCCAAAGCAACCACCAGGGGACCCAGTTTCCGGTCGAAGGATTTTATCATTTGCCCACCTCTGCACTGCTCTACGGCTTTACCGCCGCCTGTCCTCAGTTCCATGACAATAATACTGGCGTTGCCATCAAGCGATTGCCGAACGGCACGACCTCGGCACTGTCGTAAAGGCTCGCCCCGAAGGCGAAAGCGATTTCTGCAGGCCTCGGCGAGCGCTCGCAAACCGACGAAATCGTCGGTCTTAACTGTTGCGCGATCGCGACGCCGAGACAGGTGTCTCAAATCTCCGGCTGAAATCCAGGAACTCTCCACTGATAGCGCCGTCGATTCGCGAGCAACCGCGCCGCCGAGGACTGAAGATTCGTAAACTATTGAAATTGAGGGGGTTTGGTGGAAATTGCTGCTTCCGCGACTGCTTCCGTGGTGGAAATTGCGCTGGAGGCCGCACAAGACGCCTGATTCAAGCGTTTGATTTCTAAGGGGAAATTTGGCGCACTCGACAGGATTCGAACCTGTGGCCTCCGCCTTCGGAGGGCGGCGCTCTATCCAGCTGAGCTACGAGTGCATCCGGTCCCCCTTAGTTGGGGGCTCGAAAATCGTCAATCTGCCGACTGCTTCCGTGGTGCTTCCGCGACGCTTTTGCCTCGAAAAACCGCTTCCGTCAAAATCGGCCTAAAACCCTGTTTCTACGACCTTATTTTCTTCCTCAAACGCCCGAATATCAGCTTGACTTCCGCCTTCGGAGGGCAGCGCTCTATCCAGCTGAGCTACGGGTGCGTATCGCTGTGCGAGGGCGTCGCTTAGCAAAGCCGTGCGCGCTATGCCAGTCACAAATGCGCAAATGCTGAAAATAGCGGGCAGGCAAAGTGCCTGCCCAAATAGAAATGACTATTTTGCGGGCTTTTCCATCTTCTGGAACATGCCGAGGCCGCAACTGGCACCCTGACTCAGCCCGCCTGAGCCGAAGCTGTGCAGGACGGTGATGATGTCGACGGAGCAAAGCTGGTTGGTGCTGAGTTTATAAGCGAACCGCTCCTCGAACCCCAGGCTGGGGCAGCTATAGGGCAGCTTGTTGCGATAAATGGTGCCGCCCGCCATTTCGAAATCGATCGTCTGATCGTCGATGACATGGGTGGAGCGAATATTGCTGGGCGTGATGCAGCTGACCGGTTCGCCGACCGGGACGAGCGTATCGGCCTTGCCCTTCTTGTCCTTGGCGAGGGCGGGGGCGGTCGCAAGGGCCAGCGTCAGACCGGCGATGGCGAGGGAGCGGGAGATCATGGATGATGCGGAGGGCATAGTGATTCTCCATTTTTATGATGGCTTCTTATACCCATGTCGGCTGAACAGAAGCTGACGATGGATTCAGGTTCCTTTTGTCACCGGCGCCGCTGTTTTCGGCTTGTACCGGCACAGGTCCGCTACCGGACAACGCCAGCATTCCGGCCGTCGCGCCTTGCAGATATAACGGCCGTGCAGGATCAGCCAGTGATGGGCGTCGCGGCGGAACGGGGCGGGGGTCTGTTTCTCCAGTTTCTTTTCGACATCGAGCACCGTTTTGCCCGGCGCGAGGCCGGTGCGGTTGCCGACGCGGAAAATATGGGTGTCGACCGCGAAGGTTTCCGCACCAAAAGCGGTGTTCATCACCACATTGGCGGTTTTGCGCCCGACGCCCGGCAGGGTGGTGAGCGTGTCGCGATCCTCCGGCACTTCGCCGCCATAATCGCGCACCAAAATTTCCGACAGGGCGATGACGTTTTTGGCCTTGCTGTTGAAGAGACCGATGGTCTTGATATGCTCCTTCAGCTTTTCTTCGCCCAGCGCGACCATCTGCGCGGGAGTTTTGACCTCCTGAAACAGAGCGCGCGTGGCCTTGTTGACGCCGACATCGGTTGCCTGCGCGGAGAGAACGACCGCGACCAGAAGCTGATAGACATTGCCATATTCGAGTTCGGTACGCGGGGCAGGGTTAAGCTCGGCCAGCCGCCGGTAAAATTCGAAGATGTCGGCTTTTTTCATGAGACGGTCAGAGCCCCAATACGCTTTTCATATCATAGCGTCCGGCAGTCTGGTCTTTCAACCACAGCGCCGCCTTCACCGCGCCGCGTGCAAAAATCGTGCGGTTCTCGGCCCGGTGGGAGAGGGTGATGCTCTCGCCCTCGGTGGCGAGGATCACGCTATGGTCGCCCGGCACCGATCCGCCGCGCAAGGCCGCAAAGCCGATCGCGCCCTTCACCCGCGCGCCGGTGATGCCGTCGCGGCCGCGCTCGCTATGGTCGGCAAGGCTGATGCCGCGCCCCCGTGCGGCGGCTTCGCCCAGCAGCAGCGCGGTGCCGGAGGGGGCATCCACCTTGTGCCGGTGATGCATTTCGACAATTTCTATATCCCAGTCATCGTCGAGACGGCGGGCGGCTTCTTCGACCAGTGCGGCGAGCAAGTTGACGCCGAGCGACGTATTGCCGGTCTGAAGCACGGGAAGGGTGCGGGCGGCCTCGTCGATCAGGCGGTGATGCTCCGGCTCCAGACCGGTCGTACCGATTACGACCGGCTTGCCCGCGGCGAGGCAGGCCTTCAAATTGGTCTCAAGCGCCGCCGGTGCGGAAAAGTCGATCAGCACGTCGCTTGCCTGCACCAGGGCGGCAAGGTTGCCTTCGCCCCGGTCCACACCCCCGGCGCAGATGAGGTCACGTGCGGCGATTTCCGCCCGGATCGCCTGTCCCATGCGCCCCGCGCTGCCGATAATTCCGATCGCCGTCATGACTTGCGTCTTTCCCTGTAGCTGTGCATCACGGGGGCGATGCCAGACTATCATTCGATTGTCATCCTTACAGGCGCGGGAATTTCCGCCGAGAGCGGGCTTGCTACTTTTCGCGGGCCGGGCGGCCTTTGGGAAGGGCACCGGGTCGAGGATGTCTGCACGCCGCAGGCGCTGGCGCGCAATCCGGCGCTGGTCCATCGTTTCTATGATGAAAGGCGGGCCAAACTGGCCGAGGTGGAGCCCAATCCGGCCCATCGCGCGCTGGCACGGCTGGAGCGGGAGTGGGCGGGTGAGTTGTTGCTCGTTACCCAGAATGTGGATGACCTGCATGAGCGGGGTGGGTGCGGGCAGGTGCTGCACATGCATGGGGAATTGAATTCGGCGCTATGCGCGTCCTGCGGCGCGGCCCGGCCATGGCAAGGCTCCCTGCCGCCCGGCAGTCTCTGCCCGGTCTGTGGCGCCCCGGCATTGCGGCCCGATATCGTGTTCTTCGGGGAGATGCCCTATCAGATGGACCGGATCGACGCGGCCTTGCGGAAGTGCGATCTGTTCGTTTCGATCGGCACGTCGGGCGCCGTCTATCCGGCGGCCGGTTTCGTGCAGACGGCGCGCTATGTCGGGGCGGAAACGCTGGAACTCAATCTCGACCCTTCGGCGGGCAGCATCTATTTTCACGAAAGCCGCATGGGTCCGGCAGGCGAGCTGGTGCCGGAGTGGGTGGAGGAACTGCTCTGCAGTTAATCCCGGTCGATCAGGCTGGTCAGGCGCGTTTCGCTCATCATCACATAGACGATCAGTGACAGGCCGGTCATGCCGCTCACATACCAGTAAAAGGCGCTTTCAATGCCCCAGTCCTTGAGCTGGAGCGCGACATATTCGGCGCTGCCGCCAAATAAAGCATTGGCGATCGCATAGGGCAGGGCGACGCCGAGCGCGCGGATATGGGCGGGGAAGAGTTCCGCCTTCACCACGGCGTTGATCGAGGTATAGCCGCTGACCGCGATCAGCGCGGCCATCACCAGCATGAAGGCGGTCATCGGATCATGCGTCGTTTCGAGCGCGCGGAACAGCGGCACCGTGCCGAACAGCCCGGCAAGGCCGAAACCGATCATCAGCGGCCGGCGCCCGATCCGGTCGGACAGCGCGCCGAACAGGGGTTGGGCCAGCATGAACAGAAATAGCGCGCCCGCCATGATGGTGCTGGCGGTAACACGGGAAAAACCGGCCGAATTGACCAGATATTTCTGCATATAGGTGGTGTAGGTATAGAAAGCGAGCGTGCCCCCGGCGGTGAGCGCGATCACCAATATGGCCTGCATCGGGTGCTGACGGATGAGGGTGAAGAGGCCGGATTGCGGTGCATCGGCACGCGCGGCGGCCCTGGTATAATTCTCCGTTTCCATCAGGCGGCGGCGCAGGACCAGCACGATCAGCGCCAGCATGCCGCCGATCACGAATGGAATGCGCCAGCCCCAGCTTTCCAGCGCGGCCTCGCTCATCACCTGTTGCAGGATCAGCAAGACGGCGAGCGCGATCAATTGCCCCATGATGAGGGTCACATATTGGAAGCTCGACCAGAAGCCACGCCGCTCGCTGCCCGCCATTTCGGAAAGATAGGTCGCGCTTGCGCCATATTCTCCGCCGACCGAAAGCCCCTGAATCAGTCGCGCCAGCACCAGCAATATGGGGGCGCCCACACCGATTGTTTCATAAGTCGGCGTGAACGCGATCAGCATCGACCCACCGCTCATCATCAGGATAGAGGCGGTCAGCCCCGCCTTGCGCCCCTTGCGATCAGCATAGACGCCCATTGCCCAGGCACCGACCGGGCGCATCAGAAAGCCGATCGCGAAGATCGCTCCCGCGCTCAGCAACTGGGCGGTGGCATCTTCTTTCGGAAAGAAGACCGGGGCGAAATAGAGGGCGAAGGCGGCATAGACATACCAATCATACCATTCGACCAGATTGCCCGCCGACCCGCCGAAAATCGACAGCAGGCGGGATCGGGAAGAAGGGGAGGAGGAGGCATGCATCACGCCCTTATCGCGGCAAGCGTGCCCTTAATCCACCCCTTCCATGGGCGTCCCTTCTATTTACGAAGGCGCAATCAGCACCCCTTCCACACACCGGGGTGTTTTTCGATGAAGGCTTCCATGCCCTCCCTCTTGTCCTCGGTCGCGGTCAGGATCTGAAACAGCCGGCGTTCATGGAGCAAACCCTGGGTAAGCGTGGTTTCGAACGCGCTGTTCACCATTTCCTTGACCACCATCGCGCCCATGGGCGGCATGGAGGCGATGGCGGCGGCGGTTTTGAGCGCCTCTTCGAGAAGGTCCGCAGCGGGTACAACCCGGGCGACGAGACCCGCTTTTTCGGCCTCTTCGGCGCCCATCATCCGTCCGGTCAGGCACATTTCCATTGCTTTTGCCTTGCCGATGGCGCGGGTCAGTCGTTGCGATCCGCCCATGCCGGGGCCGACGCCGAGCTTGATCTCTGGCTGGCCGAATTTCGCGGTGTCGGCGGCGATGATGAAATCCGCCATCATCGACAATTCGCACCCGCCGCCCAGCGCGAAACCGGCAACCGCGGCGACCCACGGTTTGCGGGTCGCGAAGACGCGGCTGGTCCATTTGGAAAAGAAATCCTGCAGGAAGAAATCGGCGGCGGGCTTTTCGGACATTTCCTTGATGTCCGCCCCGGCGGCGAACGCCTTTTCGCTTCCCGTCAGCACAAGGCAATGCTGTGTCGGGTCCGCATCATAGTTGGCGAACACGTCGATCAGATCGTCCAGCACCTGACTGTTGAGCGCATTGAGCGCATGGGGCCGGTTCAGCGTCACCAGCGTGACCGCATCATGCTGTGCGACGAGGACGGTTTCATAGGACATGGAGGTAGCTCCTTTCAGGCGGCACATTCGGGCAGGGGTGCCGGTTCTCTTTTTGGCGGCAGAGCCGCGAGCAGGGAATCGACAAATGCCTCGGTATCATCTTCCGGGCGGGAAGGCTTCCATTTCAGGCTATTGCCCTTGTCGAAAATCACCGCACGCATGTCTTTGATGAAATCGGGCGGCGGATGACATGGCGGGCGATGCAATAGCCGTCGGGCCTGTTTCCACGAAGGCGGCGAAGGGGAAGCCCATGGCGATCGGCGGCGGCGAGAGCCTGATCGTCTGCGGCGATCTGATAGCAAGTATGGAAAGCTGCTTCTTCCCCCGGTTCGACCCGTCGGCGGACAGGGCGACGAAAATGCTCTCCTGGCGGTGAGAAGCGAACAGTCGGGGCATCTCCTGAAACGGCTATTGGCCGTCGATAAGATCGAACTGGCCGGTCATTCCGTTCCCGTCCTCAAGCCCTTCCTGTCTTCATGCGGGGCAGCGGCGATAGCGCAAGGCGCCGGGTATCGAATCCTTTCCATGGTCCTTGCGGATCAGGGTCTTGCCGCCGTCCTTCAGGGTTAGCGACATGTCCTGCCGCCAGTTCATCCCTTCGCCGGTGAAATCGAAATTGGCGCGGACATGATCGGCTGCCCATTGCGTGACCCCCCTCAACGTGCCGCGCGATTCGTAGAAGGTGAGGGTGGTGCCTGAAATTTCGAGTAGCCCCTTGGCATCGCCATGTCGGCTGGTGCAGTCGGCGGCAACCAGTCCCCAGCGTCCGCGCATCGCCCCGGGTATCCTGCGGCTGTTTTTCGCTATGCTGCCGGTGCTGGCGCCGGAGGCGCCCGCCATGCTTCCCTCATCGACCGGCACGCTATCGTCCACTTCATCACTACCCGTTTCATCGGCGGGGATCTGATCGTTGGAAATGATGGATACCGACAGGTCGGAATCGGTATTGCCTGATTTATCGCTCTGCGGTGAGCAGCCGATAATCAGCGAAGAGAGAAGGACGGGAACGAGCAGGCGCGGGTTCATGCGATACACCATCATTGGAATGACGGACGCATTGCTACCATCGCCGTGGTGATCGGACCAGCACCGGATGACGGATTTCATCCCGTCCCTTGCTCAGGCGTCCTCTCCATTGTCTGAACTATGATGGCTCCATGCCTCTTTGCACATTTGCTGGTAACCGGGTAAAAACGGGGGGTGGAGCTGCAATAATGCTTGTTTTCAGGAGGCCGTGTGCAACTTGATTGGGACGATTTGCGTATTTTTCTTGCGGTTGCGCGGTCTCGCAAGATTGCCCCGGCCGCCCGTGCGCTGGGCGTTGATGGAACGACTATTTCCCGGCGTCTGGCGCGCCTCGCGGCGGCGCTGGAGGTCGATCTGTTCGAAGGGAGCGGCGGTGATAGAAAGCTGACGGCCCATGGGCAGGCGCTGATGCGTCATGCTGAAAGCGTGGAGAGCGCCACGCTGGCGGCGGTCGAGGATGTGACCGGGGAACGCCATTCGCTGGCGGGGCAGGTGCGGCTCTCGGTCGCGGAAGGGTTTGGCGCCAGAGTGCTCGCGCCACGGGTCGCGGAGTTCAGCCAGCGTCATCCGCACATCGGGCTCGATATCATTACCGCGTCGGGTTTCCTCAACCCGTCGAAGCGAGAGGCCGACATGGCGGTGATGCTCGCGCGGCCCCAGCGGGGGCGACTGATGGTGCGAAAACTGTGCGATTATTCCCTGCGTCTCTATGCGTCGCATGACTATCTGGAGCGGTATGAAACACCGGCTGAACGTGCTGCTCTCGCCGGGCACAGGCTTGTCGGCTATGTGCCCGAGTTCGTCTTCGCGCCGGAGCTTGAATATCTGGATGAGGTGGAGTCGGGGCTCGAGGCGCAACTCCGGTCGACCAGCATCAATGTTCAGTATAATATGGTCGCTCATGGCGCCGGGATCGGCATATTGCCGGACTTCATGGCGGCGCAGGACAAACGGATGATGCCCCTGTTTGCCGATAGTCTGCGGATCATGCGTAGTTTCTGGTTGGTGGTCCATGCGGACATGCGGCGTCTGGCGCGGATCGATGCCGTTGCCCGGTGGCTGGGTGAATGTGTTGCTCGGATCGGCGAGCATGAGGAGCAAAAGAACGATAACGGGATTGAACCGGGCCTCATCTTGCCGTAACTCACGAGCGGCCGGCCATCGACCGGAGTAACCGGAACCACAGGGGATATTCCCTCAATGAATTTCAAGAATAAGCCGCGTGCCGTTGCCTTGTCGTCGGGTGACAACGCAAAGGTTCGAGTGGCGGAATATCTTGATTTTCTCGCGGCTTGGGTCCGCAAGCCGCGTCAGACCGCCTCCGTGGTGCCGTCCAGCCGTTTTCTCGCGCGCCTCATGGTCCGCGATATAGATCCCGATGGCGGGAGAGTGATCGAGCTGGGCGGGGGCACCGGCGTTTTCACACGAGAGATACTGGCGACCGGATTGCCGCCGGAAAAGCTCGAAGTGGTAGAGATTAACCCCGATTTCGCGCGCAGGCTGGAATATCGCTTTCCCGGGGTCGATATCATCCGCCACCGTGCGGAGTCGATCAGTGCTCATGTGGCGGGTGCGCCCGGCAGTTATCAGCAGATAATCAGTGGATTGCCGCTGCTGGCGATGAACCAGGCCAGTCAGCGCGCGATATTGGAAGAAGCGTTCCGGCTGCTCGCGCCCGGAGGAGCCTTTGTCCAGTTCACCTATTCCGTGCGTTCGCCGGTCAACCGGGCCTTGCTCGACGATATGGGGTTGGTTGCAATCCGTGTCGGCCAGACCGTTCGCAATTTTCCACCAGCCACCATCTTCCATTTTCGCCATGTCGAACGGATCGAAGCCCCGGAGAGGGAGATAGTGAAGGCGCAGGCCTGACCCAGAAAGGGACAGGTTTTTCTTAACCATCTATTTACCTTACCTGATGGTAAATAAAGCGTTAACCCAAGGGCATGAAGAGAAGGGCCCTTGTTCTTACGACGGAATCGGCGCGGCATCCGTTTCGCAGGATGCTTCCCCAGCATGTGCTCGTCCCGCTCCCCGATGATCCACGCAAGCGTGATGAACGGGATGTCAAATTATTCCTGATGAGCTTTGCCGCTTTCTTTATCGCGACCTACAGCTTCATTTTCTGAATGACGGGTTTTCCGGTCCCTTCATTGGGGGGCAGAAGAAATAGGCGGTTCAATCGCAGGCGAGGTGAAGCCTCTGGGCCAGCCAGGCCGAGATGATCGACATGGCCGCCGCGAACAGCAATTGATGGATCACGTCGATCCCGGCCGCGCTCATGCCCAGAGTAATCACCGCACCCACCACCATTGCGCCGGAATTGACGATGTTGTTCGCCGCCACTGTGCGGGCGGCCTGTGAGGCATCGACCGTGGTCGTCAAAAACGCATAAAGGGGCACAACGAACATCCCGCCCGCGATCGCGATGCCGAGCAAGGTGGCGAGCAGCCAGCCGGCATGGCTATGCCCGACGAAATCGTGCAACGACATCAATTCTTCCGGCGGGAGGCCGCTGTCCCAGACCCGGCAGACCAGGTGGAAGGCCACGACAAATGCGCCCATGGCGAGCACGGATACAGGGGCGAACCGTGCCGACACCTGCCCTTGAAGCAGGCGATTGATCGCAACCGAACCAATGGCCACGCCGACCGAAAATACCGCGAGGAACAGGCTGGCGACCGCTTTGTCGGCAGCCAGCACATTCTTCACCAGTGGTGGGAACTGGATGAACAGCACCGTCCCGATCGTCCAGAAAAAGCTGATCGAGATGATCGCGAGGAACAGCCGGGGAATATGCATGGTTCCGTTCACCAGTGCTACGGAAGACCGGATGATATGGAAATCGAGCTTTCCGCATTCGCCCATTGGCGGGGCAGGGGGAACCTGGCGGCCGCTGGCGAAGCCGACGATCGCAATGAGGACCACCGCAACGGCGGAGGCTTCCACCGGGATCAGGCCGGCCAATATCGTGCCCGCGAGAATGGCGATATAGGTGCCCGCCTCGACCAGGCCGGTGCCGCCCAACACCTCATCCTTTTTCAGATGCTGGGGCAGGATCGCATATTTGATCGGCCCGAAGAATGTCGAATGGATGCCCATGGCGAACAGGGCGAGCAGCATCAGCGGAATCGCCAGCAGGTGCACTGCATGGTTGGCCCAGGCCAGTATCAGCCCGGCCGCGCCGATGGTCATGATGAGGATTTCCGCGAACTTCACCCATCGGATGATCATGGCCTTGTCGCGCTGGTCCGCGAGCTGACCTGATAAGGCCGACAGCAGGAAAAAGGGCAGGATGAACACACCGGTCGCGATCGCGCTGAACCAGGTTTCGGCGCGCGGATCGCTATAGATGCTGTACACGACAAACAGCACCATCGCATTCTTGAACAGATTATCGTTGAACGCACCGAGCAACTGGGTGGCGAACAAGGGTGCGAAACGACGCTTCGTCAGCAACCGCAGCGAGGCCTTCATGGGTGACGGCAGATCCCGATCGTTTTTGACTGCACGCCCTCTAGCCTGTCCATCCCCGTCTGTCCAACGGCATGGGAAATTTCCTCCATCGCGGCGGTAGAAAATCACTCTTCTGCTACTGCTGTCTTGTCAGCGGCGAGGCGCTGTGGCAGGCCGTTGCCGATGTTGACTCTGCCCAACATATTGACGCTTTCCCGCATTTTCGCGGTGCCGATACTGGTTGCCCTGCTGTGGCCCGCGGAGCAGGGGCATGAATGGCGCACCGGCTATGCGCTCGCTTTTCTGCTCTATTGCCTGATGGGTATCACCGATTATTTCGACGGCTATCTGGCGCGGGCAAAGGGGACGGTATCGCGGCTCGGTATCTTCCTCGATCCGATCGCAGACAAGATCATGGTCGGGGCGGTGATCCTGATGCTGACCGCCACGCGGGATATTAACGGTGTGCATATCATCGCCGCACTTGTCATCCTGTTGCGGGAAATCGCCGTATCGGGCCTGCGGGAATTTCTCGCCGGGTCGCAGGTGTCGGTGCCCGTGTCTCGGCTGGCCAAGTGGAAGACGACGTTTCAACTGATCGCGCTGGGGGCGATGATCCTGGCGGGCGCCTTGCCCTATTGGCCGATCATTCATATCATCGGCCTCTTAACTTTGTGGGCAGCGGCAATACTGACCCTGATAACCGGCTGGGATTATCTGCGCGTCGGCATTCGCCATATGGACTGACGGCAATGGAAACCCTCAACATCCTCTATTTTGCGTGGGTGCGGGAAGCGATCGGCAAGGATGGCGAACAGATCGAGCATCCCGGGGCCGAGATGCGCATCATCGACCTGATTGCGATGCTGAAGGAGAAGGGGGCAGGCTATGCGGAGGCCTTTGCCAATCCGGAAAAGCTGCGGGCGGCGATCGACCACGCCTTCGTTCCGCTCGATTGCGTGCTGGGTCATGCGAGCGAACTGGCGCTTTTCCCGCCGGTAACAGGCGGATGATCGAATTTCGGGTCGGTGCGGATGATTTCGATGCGGCTGACCTGATCGCCCGGCTCGAAGCTTTGGGTGGCGGTGCGGTCGCAAGCTTTACCGGCATCGTGCGAGGCGACGATGGTCTTGTTTCGATGCGGCTCGATCATTATCCGGCGATGACAAGCGCACAAATTTCGACGCTCATCGACAAGGCGATGGAACGCTGGCCTTTGTTGGGCGTCGCCGTCATCCATCGTGTCGGGCTATTGTCGCCCGGTGATCGGATCGTTTTCGTCGGCACGGCTTCACGTCATCGCGCCGCCGCGCTGGAGGCCTGCGGCTATCTGATCGACTGGCTCAAGACCAGTGCCCCCTTCTGGAAGAAAGAAGTGTTTGCGGACGGAACAGCCCGCTGGGTTCAGGCGCGCGCCGAGGATGACGCAGCGCGCGATCGCTGGGGGTGATCAAGCAGCTCCTAAGAGCAAATGAAACGGCCTCAGTCGCCCTGCCGGACCAGATCGCGCAATATTTCCGCCAGCATGCGAAATTCCTTTTCGCGCGGACTGCCCTTGCGCCACACCAGCGCGATTTCGCGCGAGGCATGATCGGAAAGCAGCGGACGTGCGGCGATATTGGTATGTTCCAATATGCCGCCCTTGATCGCCATTTCCGGTAACAGGGTAAGGCCGAGGCCGTTGTCGACCATCTGCACCAGCGTATGCAGCGACGTGCCCATCATCGTCGCCTCGGCGCGTAATTCCGGGCGGTTGCAGGCGGCGAGCGCATGGTCCTTCAGGCAATGGCCATCCTCCAGCAACAGCAGCCGGGTTTCGTCGATCATGTCGGGGGCGATGGTGGAGGGCGGATCGCGCGGATCGTCCTTGGGAAAGGCGACGAACAGCCGGTCGTTGAACAGATGTTCGCATTCGACCTCGCCGGTCGCGAAAGGCAGGGCCATTAAGACGCAATCGGCATGGCCGTGGCGCAGCGATTCGATCGCCGATGGGCTGGTTTCCTCGCGTAGATAGAGTTTGAGTTCGGGCTTTTCCTGTCGAAGATGCGGAAGCAGCCGGGGCAGGAGGAAGGGCGCGATGGTCGGGATTACGCTCATCCTCAGGTCGCCGCAGAGCGGCTTGCCCGCCGCCTGCGCGATGGCCGCCAGTTCCTCGGCTTCGCGCAGCACGCGATAGGCCTTTTCGACAATGCGGTCGCCCAGCGCCGTGAAGCGGACGACGCGGCGGGTACGTTCGACCAATGTTGTGCCGATCAGGCTTTCCAGCTCGCGGATGCCGGCAGACAGGGTCGACTGGGTGACGAAGCAGCTTTCGGCGGCGCGCCCGAAATGCCCCTGTTCCTTCAACGCGACCAGATATTGGAGCTGTTTCAGCGTCGGCATATAGGCTGACATTAATTGACCCCCTGGTTTAATGGGTTTCATATAATCGATCGGATCGATTATTCAATGAACGTCGCTCTCCGTTCTGGTCAATCGGGGCGATAGCGACCGCGCCCCTGTTTTATGGTGGAACGAGCCTTTTTGGCATCGACGCGCCGGGCTTTGGCGGCCTTGCCGGGTTTGGTCGCGATCCGTCTCGCCTCGCGTTCATGCGCCTTGGTCAGCAGATCGAGGAGGCGCGCACGGGCGTCCTCGCGATTGGCCTCCTGCGTGCGGAAACGCTGCGCCTGTATGACGATGATGCCGCCGGTGGTCATGCGCGATCCGGCCAGCGTTCGCAGCTTGCGAAAGGCATGGGGCGGCAGGCCGAGCAGATAGGCGTTGACGCGCAATTGCACGGCGGTCGAAACCTTGTTCACATTCTGCCCGCCCGGTCCGCCGGCCGTGATGAAGCGTTCCTCGATCGCCTGGGGCGGGATTATGTAGCTTTCAGGGTCAAAGTCCTGCATCGGCCAGCGTCGCTTCGGTAAAGCCCGCCGCGGCGAAGCGGTCGGGCAGCGGGGCCTTGCCCTCGACGGGCGGCTTGTTGCCGCGCGGTACGGAAATCGCGCGGGCATGTAGCAGCATCGGCGTGCCGGGCACCAGCGGCGGGGTCCCATAGACCGGATCGCCGATGATGCCGAAACCCAGGCCATCGGCAAGATGAACGCGGATCTGGTGCGTCCGCCCGGTTTCCGGGAAACAGGCGATCAGGGCCCGGCCTTCATGGGTGCCGATCAGGCGCCAGCGGGTGAGGGCGCTTTTGCCCTTTGCGCTGGCAACCATGCGCCATCCCTTGTCGGGGCTGCTGATCTTCGCCAGCGGCATATCGATCACGCCTTCCTGTTCTGCCGGGATTCCTGCAATGGCTGCGATATAGGTTTTTTTGACCTCTCCCGCCTCGAACGCGGCCGCGAAGCGCTTATGCGCCTTGGGGTTGCGGGCGAGCAGCAGGCAGCCCGACGTGTCGCGATCCAGCCGATGGACGGCCAGCGGCCAGCGTTGAAACCCGAAGGTCAATGAACCGAGATGGTTTTCGAGGCTGAGCGATCCGTCGCGCGGGCGATCGACCGGCAGGCCAGCCGGCTTGTCGAGCACTATCGCTTCCCCGTCCATGAACAGGATGCGATCGGCGAGGGGAGACATGGTGGTGACCGGCACGGAAGGATACTCTCGGCATTGACGACAAGCCGCGATGCTATAGGCCGTTTGCATGGCGGGGCAAGCAATGGATGGCCGGTATCGGCGAGCGGCGAGGCAAGGGGGGCAGGAGCTCCCTGCTTTCGCAGGTCCCATAGCCGTTGATGCTGGCGGGCCGGATGAAAGCCGCGAGCGGCTGAACTGGGTCGATGCGGCGCGGGGGATCGGCATAGTTCTCGTCGTTATCGCCCATGTGTGGACGCGCGGCCCGGTACGGGATGCGATCTACGCCTTTCACATGCCGCTTTTCTTCCTGCTGTCTGGCTATGTTGCGCGACCCCGGCCTTTGGCGGCGTTTGCGCGAACCCAATTTTGGGCGATGGCTGTCCCCTATGTCGCTTTCCTGCTGACATTGGCGCTGACCGACCAGCTTATCGAGCATATGCGCGGGCATTTGCCGATGTTCCGGTCGTGGGGGCAGGCGGCGTGGGCCTTGCTGCTGGGGGGATCGGAGCTGCGCGGTCCGTTCACCATCTTCTGGTTTATACCCTGTCTGGCAATCGCCCGGCTGTGCCAGAATGCCCTCTGGCGGCTATGGCCGGATGTCAGGGACTGGCGCTGGATCGTGACGATGGCGGCGACGGCCGCCTTCGGGCTGTGGGGCGGCGCACGCACCGATTTTTCGCCGCTAGGGCTGCTCTCGGTGCCGGTGGCGTTGCCGCTATTGTGGTTGGGCGCGCTGTGGCGGAGTCTGAAAGATGATCGGTTGCTGGTGGCCGGGGCATTGCTGGTCGGTGCGACGATAGTGGCGTTGACGGTGCCGGAACCGCTCAACATGAAGGTGGGGGATTATGGTGGCCTGCCGCTGCTTTCCTTGCTGCTGGCGGTGTTGTTGTCGCTGGCGACGGCGGCGGTGGCGCGCCTGTCATGTTGCGCCCCGCCATTGCGTTTTTGTACCGTTGTGCTGGGGCGCCGGTCGCTGATCATCATGTACTGCCATGTCGCAGTCATTCACTATAGCGCACCCTATATCGGCAAGCCGGGGCTGCTCGTGCTGGCCATATTGTTGCCGCTCGCAATCCACAAGCTATTGACCTGTACCGAATGGGGACGGCGATATTTCCTTGGGGAAGGCCCGCAAGCCCGTAAAAATTCCTACAATAATCGAGTCGAGCGGTAATTATTTTCGTGGCGTTAAGGCATTGAAAATAGATTCAAACGGGTGCGACTCGTGGTCTAAAGCCGTTTAGGGAAAAATTAACCTTTTGCATTCATGATTGTTTTAGTTAATATCGGGGTGCGGCTGTCGTTTTCAGGGCAGACAGGATTGACGTTTTTGTCAAGTCCTAATCGGGCAAAGGAATAAGGGGCTTCTTATGCGGGTGCTGCTGATCGAGGATGAACCGACCACGGCGAAGGCTATCGAGCTGATGCTGACGACCGAGGGGTTCAATGTGTATACGACCGACCTGGGTGAGGAAGGCCTCGATCTGGGTAAGCTGTATGATTATGACATCATCTGTCTGGATCTCAACCTGCCTGACATGCATGGCTATGACGTGCTCAAGAAGCTGCGCAGCGCCAAGGTGCAGACGCCGGTCCTGATCCTTTCCGGCATTTCCGAAATGGATAGCAAGGTGCGCAGCTTCGGCTTCGGCGCCGACGATTATGTTACCAAGCCTTTCCATCGCGAAGAGCTGATCGCCCGCATCCATGCGGTTGTTCGCCGGTCCAAGGGGCATTCGCAGTCGGTCATTCGCACCGGAAAACTGTCGGTCAATCTCGATGCCAAGACGGTGGAGGTCGATGGCAATCGTGTGCACCTGACCGGCAAGGAATATGCGATGCTCGAGCTGCTCTCGCTGCGCAAGGGCACGACGCTGACCAAGGAAATGTTCCTCAACCACCTCTATGGCGGCATGGACGAACCGGAACTGAAGATCATCGACGTTTTTATCTGCAAGCTGCGCAAGAAGCTGGCGCTGGCCTGCGGCGGAGAAAATTATATCGAAACCGTCTGGGGGCGTGGATATGTGCTGCGCGATCCCGATATGGAAATCGAGCCCACCGCGCGGGTGGCCTGATATCTCCCGTTGATGGCGTCTTCTGAAGGACGCACCGAGATTCCCGCCCGTCACAGGGCAGGGCAAGGAAAAGGGGCGTTATGGCGACGCCCCTTATTTTGTGGAGGATTGGTTTCGACTGTTTCGCCCCCTATGCGGCGGCAGGCGGGGTTCTCTTTTTCCTCGCGACTGTCCCGAAGATATTCGATGCGGCGCAATGGGCGCTTGGGCCAGCGAGGAGAGGCAGAGTTTCTCTCTTTCCTCGGGCGGCCACTGATCGGGGGCGCTTGCTTGCCCATCCGGCGACCGCAGTGGCGGGGCGAACCAGCCAGATCGTTCTGGCTGAGGGCAAAGGGGCGGTTATTCCGGCCCCTGCGAGCCGGACCGCCCTCTGCCCATCCTCATTGTGTCTGTGTCAGTCGTTCCCCGCGAATTTCAGGACCGCCATCGGTGCGATCCGGGTGAGCGGGGTGATCTGCCAGACGATTTGCTTGCCGCGCGCGGTGTCGGTTGCGCCGTCTTCCTGATTCTGGCTGATGATTTCTGCGTCGGTGATAAGGGTGAAGCTGCCTTCCCGTTCCTTGGCGCTCTTGTCTCCCATGCCGCCCATGGCGCCGCCGGAAGAGTCGTTGTCGCTGGCGAAGCCCGGCGCTTGCACGCGCACCTTGCCATCCTTGCGAACCTCTATGGCTACGAAGGGAAATACGGCCTGCGCATCGACGTTGAACGGAAAGAGGAAGCTGTGATCGAGGCGTCCGCTGATGTGATAGTCGATCTCAAATTTATTGCCGCCAAGATAGCGGACGGACCGATAGCCCTTTTCTTTGGAGAGAGCATCAGCGATCGTCTGCATCTTGGCCTGCTTTTCCTGCTCTTCCTCTGCATTCTCGTCTGCCGGGGCATCCTTGGCCGCTATCCGCCGATAATAGGCGGTGCCGATTTCGCTGGGGCTGTCGTCATCCGTTTCCCCGTCATCATCGTCTTTCCCCATATTTTTGAGGTCATCGCCAAAATCGCTGGCGATGACCTCACCCTGATAGCTGAAGGTGAAGCTCCGGTCGGCGCGGATGTCGAGTGTCGACGTGAATTTGCCCGGGGTCAGCAGGCAGGCAGACAGCAGAAACAGCGGCACGATGGCGGCGCAGATGCGGGTCATTGGTCCCATGGCTTTTCTCCCTGTTCCGATGGGCGGCTGTTTAGCGGCTGGCCGCGGCATAAAGCGCAATGGCCGCGGCGTTGGAGACGTTGAGGCTCTCCATGCGTGGGCTGATCGGCAGGCGCGCGATCATGTCGCAATGGGCGATGCTGTTGTGGCGCAGCCCATCGCCTTCCGCTCCCAACACCAGCGCGACCTTATCCACACCTTTCAGGGCCGTATCGAGCGTTTCGGTCGCCTCGCCGTCAAGGCCTATCCGCCAATATCCGGCTTCCGCGATTTCATCGAGCGCGCGGGCCAGATTGACCACCCGGACCCAGGGCATGATTTCCAGCGCACCGCTCGCCGCGCGGGCAAGCACCCCCGATTCGGGTGGAGCATGACGATCCTGCGTGACGATAGCGAGGGCGTCGAAGGCAGCGGCGGACCGGAAGATCGCGCCGACATTATGGGGGTCGGTTACCTGATCGAGGACGAGAATCGGACGGGATTTGCCGGGCTCGTCCTGCGCGCCTTCCTCCAATATGTCGCCCAGCCAGACATCGTCCAGCGGTTCGACCTCGGCAACGATTCCCTGATGCGGTGCGTCAGACGGCACCATGCGGCCCAGATCCGCACCGTCGGCAAAGACGATAGGGAGCACTGGAGGAAGTTCGAGCGCGTTTATGACGTCACGCATCCCCCATATCTTGCGAATGGTGCGGTTGGGATTGGCCAGAGCGGCCGTAACCGCGTGGCGTCCATAGAGTTTGGGATAGCCACCTTTGGGCTTGCCGGTACGATGTCCTCTTTTCATGCGCGCCTCTTTTCACGAAGAAGCATTGACAGGCAAGCTCCGTTTCGCCATGAGGCGCCCTCCAGCCGGTTGATGCTTCAGAATCAACCGGTAAGGCACTGGACAGGTGGCCGAGTGGTTAAAGGCAGCAGACTGTAAATCTGCCCGGGTTTCCCGTACGGTGGTTCGAATCCATCCCTGTCCACCACCACCCCTTTCGCAGATGTTCGCAAGGGGTCGTATAAAGCCCGAAAAACCTAAGGCTTACTGATCGCGCTTCGTCGCGCGCCTTCGTTGCGTTTCGCGTGCAGCCGCGATAAAATGTGGGGCACAATGGGCCATGCCCCACATTATTTTGCTGTGGGGCAGGCTGTAAAGTGTGGGGCACGGCGCGCATGGCCAATCTGACAGCAACCGCAGTTCGTGCAGCTTTGGCGAATCCGGGCATCTACAGCGACGGCAATGGCCTTTTCCTGAAAGTGAGGGGAGGCAAATCCGGCACGGCGGGCAGTGCGCAGTGGTTTGTGCGAATCCAGGTTGATGGGAAGCGGCGCGATTATGGGTTGGGCGGAGGCAAGTTGCTGTCGCTGGCCGATGCACGGGATGCGGCCCGAGAACTGCGCAAGGCGATCAAAGTTGAACGGCGCGACGTGTTAACCGAGCGCCGGGATGCCGCTGCCGCCCAAGTCACTTTCAGCGAGGCGGCGAAAGTCTACCACCGCGAAAACGAGGCGGGGTGGAAAAGCGAGGTTTACGCGCGCCAGTGGCTTGCGAGCCTCGAAAACTATGCTTTTCCGAAATTGGGGGAGCGTCCGACCGGTAGCATTACGGCGGCGGACATCATCGACGTTTTGGTTCCTATCTGGCAGGAAATCCCAGAGACGGCACGGCAGGTGCGCAACCGCATCTGCGTCATCCTCGACTATGCCCATGCCAAAGGCTGGCGGTCCAGCGAAGCACCATCAGGCAACGGCAGCTTGAAAGCGGGACGCGGCTTGCCGCGTCAAACCAAGGAGCGTCAGCACCGCAAGGCAATGCCCTATGAGGCTGTGCCAGCTTTTATCACTGATTTGTGTTCTAAGCCTTCCTACGGGCGCTTGGCGCTGGAATTGCTGATCTTGACCGGGGTGCGCTCACAAGAGGTCCGGATGGCGACGTGGGAGGAATTCGACCGCAAGGATAATCTTTGGACTATCCCGGCAGACCATATGAAGCGTGGCAAAGCTCATATCGTCCCGTTGAGTCAGGCAGCCCTTGCCGTGCTGGTGAAGGCAGAAGCGTTGAAGATGGCTGGTGCTACCGTGGTGTTTCCCGGCATCGGCGGCGAAGCCATGTCTGATATGACCCTGCTCAAGGTACTGCGCGATGCGAAGCAGCCCTATCATGTCCACGGCTTCCGTAGCGCATTCACCGACTGGGCGGCAAATGAGGGCATCCCGGACGCCATCGTAGAGGCAGCATTGGCGCACAAAACACCCGACGCTGTTCAGGCGGCCTATCGGCGAACGACCTATTTAGGAACGCCAGAGAATCCCGGGGCGCGCGTGAAGTTAATGGATAGTTGGGGTCGGTACTGCGCCGCCAACACTGCCAAGGCGTAGGGGAAGGGCTCGTGGGAGGAACTGACCAAACTGATCGCTGGATGCCTGCTGCGCACACGCTGCGCGTCATTTCTAATCACTTTAAAGCCGCTTTTGACTTGGATGACGAATCCGCAAAAGAAAAAGCGGTTATTGCGCTAATTGACCGCCTCGCATCTGAGGAAATTTATGCAAGTCCCAAGGGGTTGCTATTAGAGAACGCTACCCTCTCTACGGATATTGGCCGTTGGTTCACCTTATGGTGTTTGGAAGCCGATGGACGAAGAACAAAACACCAACCAGATTTAGTCAATGATGGTAACGACGTAGTGATTCCGGTTGAGTTCTGGCGTCCATTCCAGCGTGGCGATGACCGGGCATTGGCGGATTGGGATGCGGGTGACTTTCGTCTCGACGATGTCCGCGATTCTGATGGCATATGGTCGGGTCGGGTGCGGGATGTTCATTTCGACCGACTCGAATTGCCGTCTGCTTGGCTGTCTGATGCTCACGATCAGACCTTCGCGCCGGATGTGTTGAAAGGCACGCTGCCTGCTTCTGCGACCAATTCGGACCGACAGCATGAAGTGGCGGCTCATGCAGCAGCAGAGGTTGTGCGAGAAACGCGGTGCTCGTTGGCGAAGGCAATCCGGCGAATCCGGCATTTGGCAGACCCTAAAGGTCGGGCCGAGGATTCAATTGATCGGGCGATCCGTCAAACTTACCAGCTAATGTATGACCGCCACGGATTTGCGATCAAAAATTGATCCCGATATTGATGGGGGCTGACCTGCCATCCTTTCAACATCGCGCGACATTGCACGATGTTGAAAGGATCAGATGTGAAAAACTTTCCTCAGCTTACTCCCTCTCCGCTGGTGTGCTCCGTCGATGAAATGCAAGCAATGCTCGGCGGTATTGGCACAACCAAGGCCTTCGATCTTCTACGCACAGGGGCAGTGGAGTCTGTCCGCATAGGTGCGCGACGCATGGTGAAGCTGGAAAGTATTCATCAGTTCATTGAGAATGGTGGCACCGGCGAGAACGAGACTGTCAGCAACCGCTTGCCCGATACGGGAGAAGGCTGACATGAGCAGGTTCTCGAATATCGGCAGGTACTGGCAAAGTGCCGATCGTTCGCCAAATGTCTGCACCGCAAAGCTGTTGATGCAGGCGAACGTGAAAACCTTCCCGTGCCGTGAAGGTGGGCCGGATATGAAGGCACCCTACACGGCCAAGGGATACCACGCTGCGTCCACCAATCCCCTCATGATGGAAATCTGGTCGCGCGATCACCCGGATGCCGGGTGGGGTGTGCCGTGTGCTCCAAATAACATTATCGTCCTCGATGCCGATCGGCACGGCAATGCGGATGGTGTCGCCAATCTCTTTGCCTTGTTCCAGCGGCACCAATTTGACCATCGGAGTGTCCCAGCCGTGGCCACCCCAAACGATGGAATGCATTTTTATTTCAGTCGCCCAGCCGGACTTGGGCAAACGCGCGGAACCCTTTGCCAAGCGGTGGATATTCGCGACAAGGCATATGTCATCTCTCCGGGATGCCGATTGGCCGATGGTCGCGATTACCGCCTTGTTGAAGGCACTCTAGAGCAGTTCGCGCAAGCAATTGGCACCCAAAGCCTTGCGGAGCCTCCAGAGTGGATGCTTCCGATGCTCGTTCATCCAACCCGGCCACAGCGGACTATCCCGCCCACACTGGCAACAGCTGATGAGGAGACATTGAAAAACCAAATCAGGGGAATTCTAAAAGCCCTGCTGCGAGCCGAACAAGGCACTCGCAACAAGCTGCTGTACTGGGCCGCGTGCCGGCTATGTGAAATGATCCTGGCGGAAGTTGTCGCTTATGAATTGGCTGAAGCCTTGCTGGAACGAGCAGGTGAAGAACTCGGCCTTTCGGCGCGAGAAATTCGTTCAACTATAGCCAGTGGTCTCCGCAAAGCACGCGAGGGCGATAACAATGCCTGCTAATCGTGCGAATTATGCGAAAGCCGAGGCGGATAACCTATTCAACGAAGCAGCGGCGGAGCAGGCGGAGATTCCCGAAAAGCGTCCTTTGTTTCGAGAATTACCACCGCCGCCACGATTTCCAGTTGATGCTCTCGGCCCGCTGAAAGCGGCTGCGCTCGCTATCCAGTCCAAGACCCAAGCGCCGATCGAGATTTGTGCGCAATCCGTGCTCGCCGCAGCGACACTTGCGGTTCAAGCGCATATCGACGTTGAGTTGCCGGGCGGCGGCATCAAGCCTGTCGTGAATATGTTCGTTTCCATCGCGGAAAGCGGCGAGCGCAAAACCAGCGTGGACAAGATTGCGCTCGCCCCCGTGCGAGACATGGAATCGCAATGGAACAGGGAGCACAAGTTTGCATCGGCAGATTACGAGAACCGTCTCGTCGCGTGGAAGACTGCAAGGGCAGGTGTGAAAAAAGGGTCTGCCGACGATTTGCTAGCCGCGCTGGGACAGATCGGGTTGGAGCCTGAGGCTCCGCCGCATCCAATGCTGATCTGCTCGGACGTGACCCCGGAAGCATTGGTGCTGCATCTCGAGAAGGGCAGGCCGATGGCTGGGCTGTTTACTGCCGAGGGCGGCATCCTTGTAGGCGGAGCTGCGTTCTCCGACGAGAGCCGGATGCGCACGGCGGCGCTGCTCAATAGCCTTTGGGACGGCGAGCCGATCAGGCGGCAGCGCGTTGGAACGGGAACGACATATTTGCCGGGACGCCGGTGCTGCGCACATATCATGATGCAGCAGGTCGTCGCGGACAGGCTGCTTGGCGATTCCATGCTGGACGGCATGGGAATGCTTGCGCGAATGCTGATCGTTGCGCCCGAAAGCACGGCGGGCACTCGCCTGTTCAAGCGCGACGACCCGGAGAATGCTGCGATCCTCCAATCCTATAATGACCGGATTTCTGCCTTGCTGCGGACGGAGCCTGTCACCAACGATCTGAGCAATCGGGAACTCGTTCCGCGAGTGCTGCCGCTGGATGCAGATGCAAGCGCGGCGTGGATCACATTTCACGATCAATGCGAAGTTGCGATTGGAAAGAACGGCGAACTCGCCACCATCAAGCCTTTCACCGCCAAACTGGCTGAACACGCTGGGCGGCTCGCTGCCGTTCTGACCGCCTATGCTGATCCGCAGGCTCAGGCCGTTCCCCGTTGGGCGATGGAGTCAGGCATCCAGTTGGCTGGCCATTTCGCAATGGAAATGTTGCGACTGCATGGTGGGGCGAGCATCCCTGTGCCACTGCGCCATGCTCAAAAACTGCTGGACTGGTGGCAGAAGCGAGATGACCCCCTTCTGCATCTTGCCAAGATATACCAGTATGGTCCGCCTGATTTGCGAACGGCGAAAGCTGCCAAGGAGGCCGTGAAAGCGTTGGTCGACCACGGTTGGGTTGAGCGCTTGGAGCCGGGAGTTGAAGTAGAAGGCAAGCCTCGGAAAGACGTTTTCCGTCTGGTGCCATGACACCGGCTGAAAGATGATTAGCAGATTTGCACGATTAGCAGCGCCGCACGCTCGATTTGTTTGCACATCGGCTTGACGTCGAAGGTACGGCGAGCAATTTTTGGTTGAAAGCCAAAGGCGACGCCATCCCAGCCGACCCCGAGCGCAAATTTTAGAGGTTGTGGTTTCTCTATGTCCTCTCCGTTGGAATCATGGCAGCGCGGTCCGCGTTCGAGTTTCGTGCTTGAAGCAGAACACGGCGTCTATGCGCTGTTCTTGCGCGAGGGTTCGACGCTTCCCCAGATTACGCCGGGGCCGAACGGGTTGATCTATATCGGGCTGGCGGCCAATCGAAACGGATTGAAGGGCCGCTGCCATTTCAATGCGCGGACCCGGAACCACTCGCCCCGCAAGAGTCTGGCTGTCCTTCTTATGGACGAGCTTCGATTGGTGCCGATCCTGATAACTAAGCCAAATTCAGCCGACACTTGGGGCTTGGACGTTGCATCAGAAGCCCGCCTAAGTGACTGGATGCACCACAATCTGGACCTAGCCATCGAGCCTTGCAGCAACCCCGATGCAAGGGAGAGTGAATTGGTCGCTCGCTATGCGCCGCCACTAAATCTGACCAAGTGCGTCCAGAGCGATCAGCACCGGAAGATTTCGGATTCCCGAAAGCGAGTTCAGGCGTCTGTTTCCGGGGCCGGCCAGATGACGGATCAGAAGGCGAACCATAGCCCTGACACTCAGCTAAGTGGCCGTCGCGTTCCTGTCGGTGTCGAATTCGATACTGCCAATGCGATCGCCGCTCGCTTCGGCCTCAATGAAAAGTCTTATCGCCAGCAGTTGCGGAATTCGATCGCTTGGTATCGCAAGCCACAGGATTGGACATTCCCCGTCGGCTCCCGCGAATGGGGCGACATGATCGCCGTTGCAGAACGCATGGGGCGCAGCAACTAGCCGCTGCTGGCGTCAAGCAAGGCTTGCGGGTCGACCTTCAACGCTTCCGCAATCCGCACCATGACGAGCAGGCTGGGGTTGCGCCGCCCCCTTTCAATGCCGCCAACATAAGTCAGGTCGATGTTGGCTTCGAAGGCCAGTTGTTCTTGGGTCAGTCCCGCCGACTGGCGCAACCTCCGCACATTCCCTCCAACAATTCCGCGCCAGTCCGCCATTGCCAGAGGAATGACAATCGGGCTTTTATTCTCTAGGGAATATAATCCCTATTGCTATCCGAGAGGAAAATGATGGCGCGGAAGTTTGTATCTTTGGGCAACATTCGCGGTGTGCCGATCGAGAAGATCATCAAGCGCGTCGGGCGACCGAGTTCGATCTCTGCGACGGCAGACGGTCAACTTTATCAATGGATCAAGACGGGGATTTTTGGCGGCTACCACTACGCCATTTCAGTCGATCAAGAGGGCAACGCGATCGGCTACACGCACCAATTTTCTCGATAGGGGGCGGGCACATGAAATTCATCATTGGCGCAGTCGCGCTTTGCTCGATCCTGTCGGCACCGGCATTCGCGCAGAGTCAGGCGCAGCAGGACCGGATCGACCGAGTTGCCCGATTGGTTGTGACTGCGCCCATGTGCCAGCGCCTCGGGATGACGGTTGACCCCGAAATCGGCACAAAGGTTGAAGCGGCATTCCGAGCGGAAACGGCAGCGTGGCAGCTTGCCCCTGCTATCGTCGATGCCTTGAAGGCTGCCGCGCTACGTCGCCAGAACGCGATGCTCCGGGTGGACCTCGAAGCCACTGCGGGCAACGCAAGGACCGACGAGCAGTTTCGCGGCATCAACACGATCCTGATGGGCTATGGTCACACTTGCATAGAAGCCACTCGTGACCCGATCTTTTCGCAGGTCATCACCGCACCGCCCGGCTATGATCTGACGACAGCCGTTACCGCATTTTCGGATAGCTTGCTGGCGGGCGGCGGACTGGCAAGCTGGCAGACACCGGCGATACAAGCGCGAGGCGACATGATGATGCTCGCTGGCACGTGCCGGGCGCAGATTGGTGCTGCGCGCTCCGATGCGCTGGTGAGCGAGTTCGGCCAGACCGATGACGCGCGGGTTCGCGGCTATTATCGGCAGGCATTCGACTTGGGATTGGCCGACACCGAACTCAATTTCTCGCTGGCGCAATGCAATCGTGCCATCGCCAATCAGCGCAACGATATAGCGGCGGCTGGGCGCTGATTACCTTAAAACACGTTATCCAGCGCCATAGCGCCCCTGTGAGGGCGGCCACTTGCATGGGGTGCCCCCTACCGCCCGCGAACGCAAATCGCTGTCATTTGCGGCGTTTGCGCGAAGATTTGCGGCGGATATTGCGTCGCCCTTACGAATGACATGGCCGGGGCAAGCATATGCGGTTGGCACGTAAAACAACTTAAAACATGGGTCGTTCATCGGCTTTCGCGTTTCTTCCCCTTTTCCTCGCCGTATCGCCCCGGATTCTTCGTTTTCATACGCCGTGGGCGCGTTGACGTGGGGCGAGGGGCGATTTCCCTATGAATAGGCCGTCCGTGCCCCTGCCCCCGCAAAATTCGCTTCATGCTGTTCCAAATCATCAACCCTTCGGTCTAAGAAGAGGCTCAACTGTTTCGGAATGCTCGAAACATCACAGTGATTTGGATTTCAGTGGGGGCTTATGGCTGGGAGTGATGGCGCAGGCGCATCGGTTTACAAGCATGGCGGCGAAGCCGTGCAGCGGCCCGATGTTGGCGTGGAGGCGCAGTTCTCGAACAAGAAGGCTCCCAAGACCTACCGCTATGATTCCAGCCTGTCGCCCGAACTGGCGTGGGATGAAAGCGCGGAGCGCGCCTATGCGGAATGGCTGCTCGGGCTGATCGCATCGGCAGCGGAGCAGGGCGAGGCGAGCGTCTTTGCCCAGCCGCAGGTGTGGCAGGGGACCGAAGAGAAATTCACCTCCCTGTCGCAATGCGTCGCCCGCTTGCAGAGCCTGACCAAGCCTTTCCTCAATTGGGCTGGCAAGGCCGAGCGCCAGCAGATCACCGTGCCCACGCTGCCGCTGTTTGTGCATGAGCGGCACTCTACCCAGGCCATTCTTGAAACGCTGAAATCCCACAAGGCGAAGGGGACCAACCTCGACTTGTTCGGGGACATCGACCTCGATGTTGCCGACAAGCTGGATGCCTATGAGCACAAGGGTCCGTGGACCAACCGGCTGATCCTTGGCGATTCCATGCAGGTGATGAACTCTCTGCTCGAATATGAGGGCATGGGTGGCGGGGTCCAGATGATCTATTTCGACCCACCCTATGGAGTGAAGTTCGGCTCGAACTTCCAGCCATTCGTTCGCAAACGTGATGTGAAGCACGGCCCGGACGATGAAATGATCCGTGAACCGGAAATGGTGAAGGCGTACCGGGACACTTGGGAACTCGGTTTACATTCCTACCTCACGTATTTGCGGGATCGCTTAACATTCGCTCGCGAACTACTTGCGGAAAGCGGCTCGATCTTCGTCCAGATATCCGACGATAATCTTCACCATGTTCGTGAGATTTTGGAAGAAGTATTTGGAGCGGATAACTTCGTTTCGCTAATTACGTTCGCGAAAACGTCGAGTGCTACTTCTGAAATGTTGGCTTCAACGGCAGATTATCTGATCTGGTTTGCAAAGGATAAATCGAAGGCAAAGTTTCAGGCCCTCTATGTTCCTAAAGTTTGGGGTGAAGCAGGCGACACGGCTTACAACAAGGTTGAGCTTTCAGATGGCACGCGGCGCAGCCTTTTAAAGGAAGAAAGGAAAGACCCGGACTTATTGCCTGACGGGGCCAAAATCTTCCGACTCGACAATCTGACGAGCCAGCGGCCACCCGGAGACTTTCCTGTTGAATTTGAGGGAAAGACCTACCGGCCGAAGCGAGGGTATTGGAAGACTGGCGAAGAGGGCTTTCAAAGGCTGATCGCGGCCCGCCGCGTGGATTCAACGTCCAACGCGATCTATTACGTCCGCTACTTCAACGATTTCTCGGTTTATCCAATTTCAAACCGATGGAACGACACCGGGGTTTCCGGCTTCACGGCCGATAAGCTTTACCCAAGTTGAACAGTGCCGGCGGAACACGCAGGGAACGCGAGCTGGTAAGTATTTGATTTTGCTAGGCGTGGGTTTGGGGGCAAAACCGGATGT
>SBGG01000073.1 GCA_006226685.1 Sphingomonadales bacterium | reverse complement strand
GGAAAGGCGCAGGAATATGTCGATATTTCCAGGCTTTTCGACGCAGCGTTGGGCCATTTTGGTCAAATCCCTGCGGGACGTCCAAATGGCTTCCCGCTCGAACCCAATCGCCCTTGGAAAGGCAACCAGCTTTCCCAGCGGGCCATTCGGCCCGATAGGATCGCCATTTGGGCGCCTCAACGGTGTCAGCAATGGGTCTTGACCCTGGGGGCTTGTTCGGCGGAAATTTTCGTCCGTCGATGGCCCATCCTATTGGAACGGTCGCTTCCGATCCGGAAACGGCCAGGTCGGAGTTTCTACGGTGACCATGATCGGCGCGATTGCCCTGTTGTTCTGTTGCCAGTTGCTCGGGGAGGTTCTCCATCGGCTGACCGGCCTGCCCTTGCCGGGTTCCGTCATCGGCATGATGCTGCTGATCGGCTGGCTGGCGCTGGTGCGCAAGGAGAGGCCGACGCTGGAGGCGGTGACGGGCTGGCTGACCGCGCATCTTTCGATCATGTTCGTGCCCGCGGCGGTCGGGCTGATCGAGGAAGGCCATGTGCTGTCGCGTTATGGCGTGGGGCTGTTGCTTGCGACGGTGTTGTCCACCGTGCTGACGATGGTGGTGGCGGTGCTGGTATTCCGCTGGGCGCTGCGATGGGGGGATGACGGGGCCGAGGAGGAAGAAGCGTGAACGATCTGCTTTCCATTCCGATTTTCTGGCTGGTCGTCACGTTGATGATCTTCGAGGGGGCCGACAGGATTTCTCGTCGCAGCGGGCGGTACCCGCTATGCCATCCGGTATTGCTGGCGACGCCCGTACTGATCGGCCTGTTGCTGGCGACGGGAACTCCTTATCCCGCTTATCTCGGCGCGACGCAGGTTCTGGGCTTTTTGCTCGGCCCGGCGGTCGTCGGGCTGGCAGTGCCGATCTGGCAGCGCCGTGATCTGATCCGCCGGCTTGCCGTGCCGCTCGGCCTGTCTCTGCTGGCGGGCGCGGTCACCGCGATCATCAGCGCAGTCGGGATATTGCGGCTGTTCGGTGCGCCGGAGGAGATAGTGGCTTCGATCGCGCCGCGGGCGACCACGACGCCGGTGGCGATGGCGATGGCGTCGCAACTGGGAGGCATTCCGGCGCTGGCGGCGGTGATCGTGCTGTTCGCCGGGGTTGTCGGGGCGATGACCGCAACGCCCCTGTTCAATGCGATGAAGATCAGGGATTATCGCGCGCGCGGTTTCGCTCTGGGTGTGTCGGCCCATGGTTTCGGCGCGGCCCGCGCTTTTCAGGTGGATGCGACCGCAGGGGCCTTCGCCAGTCTGGGGATGGCGCTGAACGCGGTGGCGACGGCCTTGTTGCTCTCCGTGTTGGCGGTTCTGCTCTGATGCCGGAATGCACCGGGGGCGGTTCATCGCATTTCGGTCGGGTCGGTGGGGCGGGTCGAGGTGACAGGCCCGATATTTTTCGATAGGGCGCCGCGTCATGCAAGATGCTTCTGATAATGCGCCGCTGCGGCCGCTTCCTTTTCTGATCTTCGGTTCGCGCTGGCTGCAATTGCCGCTCTATCTCGGCCTGATCGTGGCCCAGTGCGTTTATGTGTTCCTGTTCCTGAAGGAATTGCTGCACCTGATCCTGCACGCCTATGAGTTCACCGAACAGCAGATCATGCTGATGGTGCTGGGCCTGATCGACGTGGTGATGATTTCCAACCTGCTCATCATGGTGATCGTCGGCGGCTATGAGACATTTGTTTCGCGCCTCGGCCTGCGCGGCCACCCCGACCAGCCGGAATGGCTGAGCCATGTCAATGCCGGTGTGCTGAAGGTGAAGCTGGCGATGGCCATTATCGGCATTTCGTCGATCCACCTGCTGCGCACCTTTATCGAGGCGAGCGCGCTCGGCACACCTGCCGCGCGCGTGACCGAGCAGGGCGTGATGTGGCAGACGATCATCCATGTGATCTTCATCCTGTCCGCCATCGGCATTGCCTATGTTGATCGGATGACGCACCACAAACATTGATGCCACTGGTTCGAAGGTAGCCGCAATGGGGGAACAGGGCGGCGAAGGGCGCGGCGTTCTGCGCCTTTTATCACCCTTTCATCGCCCTCTATTCGTCACGCCGGATCGAGCTTCCATTCCCAGCGGAGCGGGTCGCCGTCCATCACTTCCACCCCTCTGGCGGCAAGGCCATCACGGATGGCGTCCGATGTCGCGAAATCCTTCGCCGCGCGGGCATCCTTGCGGCTGTCGAGGGCGGCTTCGATCTCTGCCTCACTGATCTCCGCGCTTTTCGGGCGCAGGCGCAGATCCTCGCGGGTCAGCGTCATCAGGCCGAAGCCCAGCACCGCGTCCATCGCCTCGATCAGCGCCCGCTTCTGCTCGGCGGGCACTTTCTTCATGCCGATCGCCTCGTCGAACAGGGTGAGCGCGACCGGCGTGTTGAGATCGTCGCTCACCGCAGCGTCGAACTTCTCCAGCAGCGGGGTCAGCTTCGGATGGTTTACCTCCGGCGCGGGCATCACATCCTTCAGCGGGGCGACCGCCATCACCATGCGCTTGAGGCGGGTCAGCGCGGCGGCGAGATTGTCCCAGCTGAATTCCAGCTCGCTGCGATAATGCGCCTGCAGGCACAGCATGCGATAGGCGAGCGGGTGGAAGCCTTTGTCGATGAGCAGTTGCAGCCGCAAAAACTCGCCCGACGATTTGCTCATCTTGCCGGACCGGTCGATCAGGAAATTATTGTGCATCCACATCCGCGCGCCGGAATGGTCTGCGCAATCGAGTGAGCCGCAGCCGGTTATCGCCTGATTCTGCGCGATCTCGTTCGGGTGGTGGATTTCGCGATGGTCGATGCCGCCGGTGTGGATGTCGAAGGGCAGGCCGAGCAGTTCCCGGCTCATCACGCTGCATTCCAGATGCCAGCCCGGCGCGCCCTTGCCCCAGGGGCTATCCCATTCCATCTGGCGCTTCTCGCCCGGCGGCGTCTTGCGCCAGATCGCGAAGTCGGCGGCGTGGCGCTTGCCCTCGACCGCTTCGATCCGGCCTTCCCCTTCCTCGGTCGCGGCACGGGCGAGGCGGCCATAGTCGGCCACGGTTGAGGTGTCGAAATAAAGGCCCGAGGGTAGTTCGTAGCAATGCTCGTCCGCGATCGATTTCGCGAAGTCGATCATCTGCGGCACATAATCGGTCGCGATCGACCAATGGGCCGGCTGGCGGATGTTGAGCGAGCTGATGTCCGCCCAATAGGCCTCGGTATAATGTTTTGCGATGTCCCAGATGGACTGGGCCTGTTGCCGCGCCATCTTCTCCATCTTGTCCTCGCCCGCATCGGCATCGTCGGTCAGGTGACCGACATCGGTGATGTTGATGACATGGGTGAGCCTGTACCCTTTGAACGACAGCACCCGGCCCAGCGTATCGGCGAACACATAGGCGCGCATATTGCCGATATGCGGATAATTATAGACGGTCGGTCCGCACGTATAGAGGCGCGCTTCGCCCGGATGGACGGGATGAAACTCTTCAAGCGTGCGCGTCAGGCTGTTGAACAGGCGGAGCGGGGCAGAGGGGAGGGGTGATTCCTTCATGCATATCGCCATGCGACGACAGGGGGGCTGCCGTCAACGCCATCGGATGCTCTTCGCGGGAACGGCCCCTATTCGAAGCCGCGAAAGGTGACGATTTCGTCGAGCGGTGCGCGCGGCACCGGGAAATTATTTACCTCTGCTCCACCATCGCGATAGCCGATGGCAAGGCCGCAATAGAGTAGCTTTTCATCGCCCACGCCCAGGCAGTCGCGCACCGTCCGGCCATAGGCGGACCAGGCCTCCTGAGCGCAACTGTCGATGCCCTGCTCGCGCAGCAACAGCATGATCGTTTGCAACCACATGCCGACATCGCCCCATTGCGGCGGACCGAGCGCTCGGTCGATGGTGACGAACATGCAGACCGGCGCTCCGAAGGCGCGGAAATTTTCGATATGCTGCCGGTGGCGGCCTTCCATGTCGTGTCGTTCGATATGCAGCGCGGTATAGAGCGCCTTGCCGAGCGTGATCTGCCGGTCCCGCCAGGGTGAGCCCATGCCGGGCGGGTAGACCGGAAATTCCGGTTTCGCCGCATCCGGGCCGAGCGCGACCTGTTTCAGCACTGCCGCGATGACCGCATTCAGCGGTTCGCCGGTCAGGACGATCCCGTTCCAGGGCTGGACATTGCCGCCTGACGGCGCGCGCATTGCCTGTTCCAGCACGCGCCGGATCGTGGGGAGGGGGATGGGATCGGGCAGGAACCGCCGAACGGAACGGCGCAGGGCCACGGCCTCGCTGACGCTGATGGACATGGCGGGGTTTCAATCCTTCCTGCGGGTCGGCAGCACGCCACGCGCCCGATAATAGAGCAGGCCGCGATGCGCGACCACCATGGCCAGCACGAACAGCAGCGATCCGATCATGGCGCGAGCATCGCCATGGCTGGCGGCTTCGGGGCCGATGCCCATATAGGTGCGACTGATGTGGCGAGCGATCCCGAGCGGAATGAGCAATGCCATTGCCGAAAGTGAAAAGCTCGCCATCAGGCGACCGCTGTCATGGTCATAGCGCAGGCTGGCGGCGCGGGCGCGCAAAATGCCGGTGGCGAGGCCCATCAGCAGAGCCACTGCGAAAATCCCGTAATCGGTGAGGCGAAACGGCTTGTGCGGCTGAAGATAGACCAGCGGCAGGATGACCGCGGCGAGCAGCGCCGGCAGCCTCCACAGCCGGTGCGCGCGAATTTCCCGTTCCGGCCGAGTGCTGACCCAGCGCCAGCCGAAATAGAGAAAGACAACCCCCGCCGGTATCCAGAATAACAGCGGGAGATGGATGTCTGTCATTATTCCTCGTCGAACAGGGCTGCGAGCTGTTCGACCATCGTGCCGCCGAGCTGTTCCGCATCCATGATCGTGACCGCGCGCTTATAATAGCGGGTCACGTCATGGCCGATGCCGATCGCGACGAGCTGAACCGGGGAGCGGTTTTCGATCCATTCGATCACATGTCGCAAATGCCGTTCGAGATAGACGCCGCTGTTGACCGACAGGGTGGAATCGTCGACCGGCGCGCCATCGGAGATCACCATCAATATCCGCCGTTCCTCGGGGCGGGCGATCAGGCGGTTATGCGCCCAGAGCAGCGCTTCGCCGTCGATATTTTCCTTGAGCAGCCCTTCGCGCATCATCAGGCCGAGGCTGGTGCGCGCGCGCCGCCAGGGCTCGTCCGCCTTTTTGTAGATGATGTGGCGCAGATCGTTGAGCCGGCCCGGCAACGGCGGGCGCCCGGCGGCGAGCCAGTCCTCGCGGCTTTGTCCGCCCTTCCAGGCGCGAGTGGTGAAGCCCAGTATCTCGGTCTTCACCCCGCACCGTTCCAGCGTGCGCGCCATGATGTCGGCGCTGATCGCGGCGATGCTGATCGGCCGCCCCCGCATGGAGCCGCTATTGTCGATCAACAGCGTCACCACTGTGTCGCGGAATTCGGTATCGCGCTCGATCTTGTAAGAAAGCGAGCGGGTCGGATCGATGACGATGCGGGTGAGGCGTGCGGCATCGAGCATTCCTTCTTCCTGATCGAAATCCCAGCTCCGCGATTGTTGCGCCATCAGGCGGCGCTGCAGCCGGTTGGCCAGCTTGGTGACGGCGCCGTGCAGGCTCGCCATCTGCTGATCGAGGAAACCGCGCAGGCGCGTCAGTTCGTCGGCATCGCACAGGTCGGTCGCGGCGATCACCTCGTCATGACTGGTGGTATAGGCCTTATAGTCGAAGCCGGGGAACAGGTCGCCTGATGGCCGGTTCGGGCGCACCGGCATCATGCCGTCCTGTTCGGCATCGCCTTCGCCATCGTCGCTCATCGAATCGAGATCGTCGCGATATTCGGTATCGCCTTCATTCGCCTCGCCGTCCGATTCCTGACCGCGCGCCTCGGTGGTGGCGTCGCTGTCGCCGGCCTGTTCCTCGCCCTGCTCGCCTTCGTTCTGTTCTTCCTGAGAACTGCCTTCCTCTTCCTCCGCCCCGTCCTCATCGGTGGGTTCGGCGGGGGCATCGGCCTCGACCAGCGCGAGATGTTCGAGCAGAGAGGCGGTGAGCTGCTGAAAGGCGCGCTGGTCATCGAGTGCAAGCGGCAGCGCATCGAGGTCGCCCCCCGCTTTTTCCTCGATCCAGCCGCGGGCCATATCGACGCCTGCGCGTGCGGCCTCGGGCGGGGCGTCGCCGGTCAGGCGCTCGCGCACCATCAGGGCGACGGCGGTCGAGAGCGGAACCTCCTCGAAATTGCGTGCCCGCGTGATCGGATCGGATTTCAGCCGAAGGTCCAGCGCATGGGAGAGATTGGTCCGTACCCCGGCCATGGAGCGCGCGCCGATTGCTTCCACGCGTGCCTGTTCGACCGCGTCATAGACGGACCGGGCAACCGCGTCCCCGGGCGCGGCGCGGCTATGCAGCGCCGTATCATGATGGCGCAGTTTCAGCGCGCTGGCATCGGCAAAGCCGCGGGCAAGCGCAACCTGATCGGCAGGAAGGGTGCGGCCGGGTGTCGGCACCTTGATGCTTTTGCCCGCCATGTGCGGGGTATCTGCGGTGAAGCCGACTTCCACTTCGGCGTCGCGCGTCATGGCGCGTGCCGCACCGGAAAGGACGGTCTTGAATGCATCGATGGGCGAAGCCTTGGTCATGGCATGAGGGCTGGAACGGCAAGGCCCTCATGTCAAGTACGCAGCGTTCGACCCCTCTGATTGACCGGGAGCATGATGAGGAGCTTCTTTTCGGGTGGGGGGGGGTGATTAACGAACGGAAATTCTTGTAAATTCTCAGATATATTAATATTTGTAAAGTCGTTTATAAGTATAAGTCAAAATAATATTGAGTATAAATCATATTCAATTAAAAATACTATGATAAACTATCGATATATATCGAAAGATTATGGGGGTATTTCGTGCGTTTCTTATAAGTTTCATTATGGAACATGTGCAAAATTTCATCAATTTCGTGGTAAATAAAGTGTTACTTTCTTACTGGATGCGGTATTAACGAATCATAAGAAGCGGTCGCACTCCAACTCTCTCTGCGTAAAAGGTGGTTTCCATGCGTAGTTTACTCATTTCCATGATGATGGCGGGTGCGGCGCTGGTCGCCACCCCTGCCGGAGCAACGGTCATCATTTGTGATGGTGCCAATTGCGTCAACACGGACGAAAATGTTCTGGTCGACAAGAATGACACCCCATCCAATCTGGTCACCGGATCGACCCAGAGTGGCGTCAACGTCAATTTTACCAGCGTGACCGATCTGCTGATTGGTGCGGCAAATGGTCAGGCGACGATTGATGCGCAGGACGGTCTGCTCAACAATCTGACCTTCTCGATGCTGGATGGTTACTCCTTCGGTTCCGCGATCTTCAACCTTGAAGCCTATGCGGGCAACATTACCGGGGAAGCGACCTCGGTCCTGCTCGCTTATTATGACCCGGCGCTGAAGACCTTCGGCACTCTGGCGGTCAAGACCAATGGCCAGAACTTCTTCGGGATTTATGGCGATGCCGGGGAACGCTTTTACGGCGTGACCATCAGCGGCGATCCGGTCACCACGGGCTGGGGCCAGCTCAAGCAGCTCCGCGTGGGCGGTGTCGGTATGATCCCCGAACCGGCGACCTGGGCGATGATGATCCTGGGCATGGGGGCTGTCGGCGCGGCGATGCGCCGTCGCAAGGTGCGCGTGAATTACTCGATGGCCTGACTTTTTTCGTCAGCCGTTTTTGGGGAAGGGTGGTCGCTTGTGGGGGTGACCGCCCTTTTCTTTTTGCTCTACTATCTTGAAAAGAAGCGTTAATTGCAGATGAAATCTCCATAAGATGGACGGAATTCTCTGTTTTTCATATGTCCCTATGGGTAAAATCCTATGTCTTTCGGGATAGAAATTGCCCGATTTTTGTCTCATAATGAAACGTCGGTCATTTTGATGGTAAATGTGATAGAAAGAAATATTCTTTCGTAATACCAACATAGCCATAGGTGCCCCGTAACAGGTACGATTCGGGCGTTTAGGAGCGAGTTTCCCATGCGTAAGATTGTGATCTCTACTTTGTTGGCGGGTGCAGCATTTGCGGTGCAGCCTGCTCATGCGTCGCTGGTTCTGGCGGGGCGCGATTGCGCGGCCTCGGATATCGGTGTTTCTGGTGGTGCGGGTTTTGCCTGCTCCGGTTTCTTTGAGGGCAATCTTGTAAACGCCGCCAATAAAACCGAGCAGGATCAGGCTCTGGCCATGATTGGTTTTGCCGGTTCGGATGCATGGCTGAATCAGGTGGAGCTGATTTCCAAGCTGGGTTCGCCCATTGTCGATTTCTCGCATCTGCTGAGCGGCACCACCTATATTGCGATGCATTTCGGCAATGTGCCCAACCCGTCGGGCGGGAAGCTCAATAATGTGACCGCTTTTTACAAATTTGATGCGGGTACGTCGATGGACAGCTTCAAATCGGCTTTCAAATCGGCTTCCAACGCGATTTTGTACAGCACTGGAGGCGCTGTTCCTGAACCGGCGACCTGGGCGATGATGATTCTGGGCATGGGGGCGGTTGGCGCGGCACTGCGCCGTCGCAAAACCCGTGTCAGCTATTCGATGGCCTGATCGAATTCAGCCCATCATCATGGATGAATTGGATGGCGGCGTCCCCTGAAGCGGGAGGCCGCCATTTCCTTTAGGGGCGGAGTTCATACGGGTCCCATGTCCGTTGGCTGGCGGCATAACGGCGACTTGGGGGGGGGCAATTGTCTGTGGTCCTGTCCCCTACAGCATGAAAATGCGGCTTTTGCTCGCTTTTGTGCTTGAACAGTGGCGTTGAACGGCGCGCGAGGCGCGTTTCAGGGAGCGGGCAAAGCCGCTATTTCAGAGCATTGTGCGCAACAATGGGAACCCGCTTTGCGTTTAAAACAATGTGCCGCCAAAAATCTGGAACGCGCGATTTGCGCCAGATTTAACGCAGTGCGTTCCAGATGCACCATTTTCATGGCTATCCGCTCTGTTCTGCGGCGGGGGTGAGAATAGGCGAGGCTTGAAGGTGGAGAGCGCGCGGCGGCCGACTTGCTGCGGGAACGCCTCGCTTCCATCCTGCTCGCCTCCGGCTTGAAGGCCGGGTGGCGAGGCCGCTCTATTCGCCCTGCCGGACCGGAACTGTCTCGATTTCGGTTTGGCCGTCAGCCATCAGCTTATGGATCGGGCATTTATCCGCCACGGCGAACAGCTTTTCCCGCTGTTCGTCGGTCATCGGCCCGTCGATCGCGATCCGGGTGGTCAGCTTGTAAACCCCCTTGCGTTCCTCGCTGGCGTCGCGGATCACGCCGATCCGCACATCCTCCAGCGGAATGCCCTGCCGCTTGGCGAACCAGACCAGCGTCATCGCCTTGCACGCGCCCAGCGCCGCATCGTAAAGGTCGTGCGGATCGGGGCCTTCATCCTGTCCGTCCGGCGGCATCATATCAGCCAGCAGTTCGTGTTCGCGGATTGAAATGCGGTGCGCCGAACTGTCCGGCGCGATTCTTTCGACGACGATCATGGTCTTCAGCCCGCCCTTCCCACGACGCTTTCCGGCAGATCCTTACCGAAAACGCGCTGATAATATTCAGCGACCAGTGGCCGCTCTGCCTCATCGCATTTGTTGAGGAAGCTAAGGCGGAAGGCGAAACCGATATCCTTGAAGATCATCGCGTTCTGGGCCCAGCTTATTACCGTGCGGGGCGACATGACGGTCGAGATGTCCCCGTTGATGAAGCCCTGCCGGGTCAGTTCGGCGACCTTGATCATGTCCTGCACTTCCTTGCGGCCGCCCTCATGATCATATTCGCCCGACTTGGCGAGCACGATCCGCGCCTCGGTTTCGGCAGGCAGATAGTTGAGGGTGACGACCAGGTTCCAGCGGTCCATCTGGCCCTG
>SBGG01000013.1 GCA_006226685.1 Sphingomonadales bacterium | reverse complement strand
CTGTGGGCTGAGCTCGTGGCGCGCTATGATCGCGGCGCTGCCGCCGTCGATCGGATATCGGTGCAGTGGACAGCACTGGCGCCCTATGTCGATAGCGAGCGTTTTGGCGCGGTTGCCGATTTCCTGCGCATTCAGCAGCGCGAGGCCCGCTGGTGGCGTGATGCGTCGATTGCCTATTTCGGGTCGGTTTGCGGGTGCGCGTTGCCGCCGGGCGTTCGGCCGCCCGCGCATCCGCTCGACTGGTACAGGGCGCTGCGCTTTCCGGATGCGCCGGGGAATCCCTGAATTTGGCCCTGAATCCGGCCGTGAAACGAACGACAAGATGAAAAGGAGAGGGACATGATCCGCAGTACATATCTGGCGCTGACGCTGATGGTCGCAGGCACTCCGATGGTTGTTATGGCGCAGCCGGTCGCTCATGTGAGCGAAGTGGATTATCAGGCTGCTCCTCAGCCGGCTGTGGCCGCCGGTCAATTCCGCAATCCGGTGCTGCCGGGGTTTCAGCCCGACCCCTCGCTGGTGAAGGTTGGCAAGGATTTCTATCTCGTCAATTCTACTTTTACATGGTTTCCCGGTATCCCGATCTATCACAGCCGCGATCTCGTGAACTGGCGGCAGATCGGCAATGCCATCGATCGGCCCGGCCTGTTTTCCTTCAAGGGGATGCGTACCAATGACGCGATTTTCGCCCCCGCGATCAGCCATTATGGCGGGAAGTTCCGTATCCTCGATACATGCGTGCGGTGCGGTGGAAATTTCATGCTGGAGGCGGAGCGGCCCGAAGGTCCCTGGTCCGATCCGATCTGGCTTGATTTTGAAGGAATAGACCCTTCGCTCTTCGTCGATGAGGATGGCAACGCCTGGGTGCTCAATAACGGGGCGCCCGAAGGCGAGCCTCGTTATGAAGGCCATCGCGCGATCTGGATTCAGCGCATCGACCTGTCCTCCGGCAAGATGGTCGGCCCGCGCAAGATATTGGTCGATGGGGGTGTGCATCCCGAAGACAAGCCGATCTGGGCCGAGGGGCCGCATATCTTCCGCCATGACGGCTGGTATTATCTCACTGCGGCGGAGGGCGGCACGGCCGAAGATCATTCGCAGACAATTTACCGTTCGCGTCGACCCGACGGCCCTTATCGACCGGGGCCGGTCAATCCGATCCTTACTCAGCGTGACCTTGCGGCGGATCGCCCCGCGCGGGTTGAGGCCACCGGCCATGCCGATTTCGTGAAGCTGGATGATGGAAGCTGGTGGGCGGTGTTTCTCGCCACCGTGCCTTTTGCCGGGCAATCGACACTGCTCGGCCGTGAAACCTTCCTGTTACCGGTGACATGGAAGGATGGCTGGCCGCTGATTCTGCCACAGGGCGTTTCGGTGCCGCTGACGGTCGACAGGCCTGCGCTGCCCATCGATGCATCGGTGAACTGGACCCATTGGCGCGATGATTTCAGGGAGGCGACCCTGGCGCCGCAATGGCTGCGGTTGCGGGAAACCACAGGTGCGGCATGGTATCGGACCGGAAACGGGCTGGAGATCACCGCTCGTCCGGTCGCGCCCGGCAGCCTTGACGATCAACCATCCTTCATCGGTCGCCGCCTGCGCCAGCAGGAAGCCAGTATCACTACGCGCCTTTCCTTTGCACCTGAGCGAGAGGGGGATTTCGCCGGTCTCATGGCGTTCATGAACGAGGAGCATTTCATCAGCATCGGGATTACCGAAATTGATGGTGAGCGACGGATTGCCGTTCGGGAACGGCGCAATGCGGATCAGCCCGAGAGTGGTGTTATCGTTACCAGTGATCTCCTGAACACTCTTGGTCCTATCGATTTGCGCATCAGCTTCGATAAAGGCGTGGCCGATTTTTCATGGCGCTCAGAGGGTGGGATGTGGAAGAAAATGGCTGAAAATCATGATGTGGAGCATATGGCGTCGGTATATGCTGGTCTGTTCACCGGGGCTGTGGTGGGGCCGTTCGCACAACAGGGGGCCAGTTCCGAATAGCGGGCTTTGAACCTATTTCCGGGGCTTGTCGAAATCGATCGAGTGTTTTATGATAGCGCTATCAAATGGAGAGGAATCGGGCAGATGCCCATCAGTTTCAAAAATATCCTGCCCGCGGATTTTCGCGAAGGAACGTTCGCCGGTCGCGCCGAAAGCGCTGCGGGGCCGCATGTTATCGCAATCCGTAAAGGCGAATTATTCGATCTGACCGATGAGGTCGCAACCATGGCGGGCGCGGCGGCGCGAAGGGCTTTTTCGGGTGGGCGGCATATCGGCCCGGCTGAGGATGGCCTGCCGGAAGGCTGGAACCTGATTTCCCCGGTCGACCTTCACTGCATCAAGGCGAGCGGAGTGACCTTTGCCCTTTCCGCGATCGAACGGGTGATCGAGGAACGGGCGCGTGGCGATGCGGCAAAGGCGGCTGAAATCCGCGAGATGCTGGAAGACCGGGTCGGCAGCGGCATTCGCTCCGTCGTGCCCGGCAGCGAGGAGGCGATGGCGCTCAAGCAGGCGCTGATCGATCAGGATATGTGGTCGCAATATCTGGAGGTCGCGATCGGGCCGGACGCCGAGATTTTTTCCAAGTCCCCGGTGCTTTCCACTCTCGGCCATGGCGCCCTGATCGGGGTGCGTTCGGATTCGAGCTGGAACAACCCGGAGCCCGAAATAGTGCTGGTGGTCGATGCGCATGGCGATGTTGTCGGTGCGACACTCGGCAATGACGTCAATCTGCGGGATTTTGAGGGGCGTTCGGCGCTGCTGTTGTCCAAGGCGAAGGACAATACGGCATCCTGCGCGATTGGGCCGCTTATCCGCCTGTTCGATGACAGATTCACGATCGACGATGTTCGCCGGGCCAATGTCGATCTGCTGATCGAGGGCATGGACGGCTATCGGCTTGAGGGCACCAACCGGATGAGTGAGATCAGCCGCGATCCGCTCGACCTCGTCGCGCAGACACTGAGTGAGCATCATTATCCGGATGGGTTCGTGCTGTTCTGCGGCACGCTGTTTGCGCCGACGCAGGATCGGGACACGCCGGGCGGCGGTTTTACGCACAAGCCGGGGGATAGGGTGACGATCAGTTCGCAACGGCTGGGCAGCCTGTCGAACATTGTCACGACATCCCGCGATGCGCCGCCATGGACCATGGGGATTGCCGCGCTGATGCGCAATCTCGCCGCGCGCGGTTTGATCGAAAAGCTGTGAGGTTCGATCCGGGGCGGAGGCGGATGAAAACGGGCATGCCGGCAGACAGCGCCGGAAATGCCGGGATGGAATGAAGGAGTATGCATATGGCACGAACGGCTACGGCAGATCGATGCAGCTGATGGAAGCGGACGCAAATGTAATGGCGAGCCGCGCCAGCTATCCGAGCCTTATGGGGAAGCGCGTTATCGTCACCGGAGGGGCTTCCGGTATCGGCGAGGGAATGGTCGAAGCCTTTGTCCGGCAGGGGGCCTCTGTGGCCTTTCTCGATATTCAGAAAGAGGCCTCGAATATCCTTGCCGAACGACTGGCCGATGCCCGGTACATGCCGGTTTTCGAAGTGTGCGACATCACCGACACTGATGATTTCAACGCGGCGCTCGACCGGTTGATGATCGTGCTCGGCGGGTGTGATGTGCTGATCAACAATGCCGGGAATGATGATCGCCACCGGATCGGGGATATAACGCCCGCTTATTGGGATGAGCGCATGGCAGTGAATCTGCGGCACCAGTTTTTTGCAGCCAAGGCGGTAATCCCGGCGATGCAAGAGGCCGGGGGCGGCAGCATCATCAACCTCGGGTCGATCAGCTGGCACCTCGGACTGGAAAACCTCATCATTTATCAGACCGCCAAGGCTGCGGTCGAAGGACTCACGCGCAGCCTGGCGCGCGAACTCGGCCGGTCGAGGATCCGCGTGAATTCGATCATTCCGGGCAATGTGCAGACCCCGCGGCAAATGCAGTGGTATTCGCCCGAAGGCGAGGCGGAAATCGTGGCCGCGCAATGTCTGAATGGGCGCATTCAGCCGATCGACATCGCCGCCATGGCGCTGTTTCTGGCCTCTGAGGATGGGCGTTTCTGCACTGCCCATAATTATTGGGTAGACGCCGGATGGCGGTGAGCGGCCCTGTGTCGCTGGCCCATGATGCCGGGGCGACGTTGGGCGAGGGGCCTGTCTGGGACGAGGCGCGGCAATGTTTGTGGTTCGTTGACATCAAGGCGCCGGCGATATGGCGTTTTGATCCGGTCAGCGGTTGCGCCCGGCGCATCGAGGCGCCCGATCAGGCCGGATGGGTGCTCCCCACCAGAGAGGGGAGCTTGCTGATCGGCCTGAAAAGCGGCCTGCACCTGCTGGACCTGGAAAGCGGCGGTTTCGCAAATGTCGCCGAAGTGCCGGGCGAGCCTCAGCATAATCGCCTGAACGATGCCTGCACTGATGCCGCCGGGCGCGTATGGTTCGGTTCGATGGACGACGATGAGAACAGGGAAACCGGCCGCTATTATCGGTTCGAGCGCGGTTCCATCGTCGTCGTCGGACCGCGGCGCATGACCATTACCAACGGCCCGGCCATCAGCGGCTGCGGCCGCCATATCTATTTTGCCGACACGCTGGGCAAAAAAATATATTGCGCCGATCTGAGCGAAGGTGGCCTGCCGGGGGAAGCCCGTCTGTTTGTGGATATCGCCCGGGATTTCGCGGATGCCTATCCCGATGGGCCGGTGGTCGATGCCGAAGGGTGCGTGTGGACTGGCCTCTGGAACGGCTGGGCAGTAGCGCGCTATTCGCCGGAAGGGGAATTGCTGGAAACCGTGCCGATGCCGGTTGCCAACATCACGAAGATTGCCTTTGGCGGAGAGGATCTACGGACCGTTTTCGTCACCACCGCGCGAAAGGGCCTCGATGAGGCCGCGCTTGAAGCGCAACCTTCCGCCGGAGGCCTGTTTTCTTTCCGCAGCGATGTGGCCGGAACGGCCACGACACCGGTGGAGATGTCATGAGCTATTCTGTCCCCTTCGCGCTTGTTCTGCTCGCTTCCTCAACCTCGGCGCTGGCGACCCCGATAGTGTCTCCTTACTGGACCGACCATGCGGTCATCCAACGCGGTAAGGCCATCATGGTGGAGGGTGAGGCCAGGCCGGGCGAGCGGGTGAGCGGCACATTGGGTGATGAAGGCGTGCAGGCCGTGGCCGATGGTGACGGGCATTTCACACTTGGATTTCAGCCTCGGGAGGCAGGTGGGCCCCCACTGACATTGACGGTCGGCGATCGTCAGGTTCGCGATTTGCTGGTGGGAGATGTCTGGCTCTGCTCGGGGCAGTCGAACATGGCCTTCATGGTCGAGCAGGGGCTGAATGCGGGGGCGGAAATCGCCGCTTCCGCCGATGACGGGTTGCGCCTGTTGCGGGTACCGGACGGCTCGGCGGTCCGGCCGCAGACAGGGTTTAGCGAGCCCGCGCAATGGACGCCTGCCGCGCCCGATACGGTGCGGCATTTCTCTGCCGCCTGCTATTTCATGGCGCGCGACCTGCGGGAAAGCCTGAGGGTCCCGGTGGGAGTGATCAACTCCAGCTATGGCGGTTCGCAGATCCGTGTCTGGCTTACGCCCGAAAGCGGTAAGGCGCTGTACGGGCAGGCGCAGATGGACATGCTGCGGTCTTTCGGCTCCGATGAGCTGGGCACGGTGGCGCGGTTCGCGCCGACCTGGGAGGAATGGTATCGCGAGCATTCGGGCGGTTCCACGCCCTGGCTGACGCCAGATGCCCTGCACTGGGATGCGGTGCCGCAGATCAGCGTGTGGAATGCGTGGCCGGGATCGCCGCTGGTGGACAGCCCGATCGGCACGGTCTGGCTGCGGCGTGAGGTGAACCTGACCCCCGCGCAGGCGAAGGCGGGCGGTCTGCTTTCGTTGGGCATAATCGACGAGATCGACATGAGCTGGGTGAACGGGCATCCGGTGGGCAACAGCTTCGGCTGGGACGTGGAACGGAAATATGCGATTCCATCCCGGTTCCTGAAGGCGGGCCGGAACGAGATCATCGTCGCCGCGACCAATAGCTGGGGCACGGGTGGTTTTGCGTCTTCGCCGGAAAAGCTGAACTTCACGCCGAGCGGTGAGGCGCCGATCGCGCTGGCTGATGGCTGGCGCTACAGTAAGGCGCCAATGACGGCGTTTCCGCCGCGCAGCCCGTGGGACACCAATGCCGGTATCGGTGTGCGCCATAATGCGATGGTGGCTCCGCTCGGCCATGTCGCGCTGAAAGGGGCGGCATGGTATCAGGGCGAAAGCGATGTCGATCTGCCCGGCTATCGCGACCGGATGCGGGAACTCTTCGCGGGCTGGCGGAAGCAATTTTCACCGGATATGCGGATGCTGGTGGTACAGCTCGCCAATTATGGCCCGGTGCAACTGGCGCCCGGCCCCTCGGGCTGGGCGGATCTGCGCGAAGATCAGCGTCAGGCTGTGCTGGCTGATAAAAATGCTGCGCTGGTGACGGCGATCGACATTGGCGAACGCATCGATATTCACCCGGCCAACAAGCAGGTGCTGGGCCATCGGCTCGCCCTTGCGGCGCAGGGGCAGGCTTTACCTCAACCGGTCGCGGCCATGCACGAGAATGGGGGGATTCGCATCCGTTTTGCGGGCGTCGATGAAAAGCTGATTGCGTGGAGCGGCGCTGGCCCGCTGGCATTCGAACTATGCGGCGCGGAGCAGGCAAGCTGCCGTTATGCCGAGGCGCGCATGGATGGCGCGACCGTGCTGCTGGCCGATGATGGCAAGCCGGCGACCCGGATACGCTATGGCTGGGCGGACAGCCCGGTCGTCAATGCCTATGACCGGCGGGCCATGCCGCTGCCTGGGTTCGAACTGCCGATTGCCGACCGCTGATCGAACGGAGACGGGAGCTGGGCAGGCCGGACAGGCGGAACGAGATCAGCCATTCTGCCTGCTGGCGTTCCAGACTTTGCGGGCAAGGCCCGGAGAACTGTCCGACTGGCGGCGCACGATCGAGTAATCGAGTTTGAGATGTACTGGTTCGCTGGCTTTGCCGCTGCGTTCGGTTCGTAATTGAGTGGCGAGCAAGGCCAGCGCCCGGCTTGCCATTTCATGGATCGGCTGGCGGATGGTGGTCAGTTCCGGCCAGATCGTGCTTGCAATCGGTGTATCGTCGAAGCCGCAGACCGTGAGGTCGAGCGGAACGTCGAGATGGCGGCGCTGGGCCACGGCGATGGCGGCAGCGGCCATGTCATCATTGGACGCGAAGATCGCGGTGGGCGGATCGGGCTGGTCGAGCAGATACATGGCCGCGTCAATGCCGGAGCGATAGGTGAACAGGCCCTGCCGCACCAGACTGTCCGGTACGTCCAGCCCGGCCGCCGCCATCGCGTCGAGATATCCTGACAATCGCTTACCACTCGCTGTCTGGTGCGGGTTGCCGATGATGAAACCGATGCGCTTGTGACCGAGTGCGATGATATGGCTCGTCATGTCATAGGCGGCCTGATATTCGTCGATCATCACGGCCCAGTCGTCGGGATCGGCCGTGCCCGGACCGACCAGTATCGCGCGACCGCCCAGTTCATGCAGCAGGTCGAGCAACGGGCGTTCATCGCAGAGCGGCGGCGGCAACATGAAGCCGTCAATGCCGCCGCGCATCAGCCGACGAACCACCTCCTGCTCGTCTTCGCCGAATGTGCAACGTTCCACCACCAAATGCACATCGCTATGGCTCGCTTCTTCGAGACAGCCGGTCAGGAATTCGCTGAGGTAGGAGGCGGAGGGGTTGGTATAAAGCAGCGCGATACGGAGCTGCGATGCGCCTGCCAGGCTGCGTGCGGCGCGGTTGGGGGAATAGTTGAGCTGTTCGATCGCGGCGAGTACCGTTTTGCGGGTATCTTCGCGTACGCTCGCTTCTTTGTTGATGACGCGGCTTACGGTCATCGGCGAGCAGCCTGCCAGATGAGCCACATCGGCAATGGTCGGTCGGCCTAATTGTTTTCGAGCACCCCGCTTTTTTCGGTTCATATCGTCTTCATTCGCCATGCGGCGATCTAAAACCGGTTTTATCGCTACCGCAAGCAAATCATGTCGGGAATCCGCGCTTATCCGTTCCATTGCGGCAATTGGGTGGTGAAACGATGCGGATTTCGGATTCGGAGCACAGGTGGTCGCTTGCTGTCAGGAGAGCGCTATCATTCTGCAGGTTGAGGCGGCCGGACAGGGAGGGAGCAGCCGGGCCTTGCGGCGGTCGGCCGCCGCTGCAATGGGGATGCTTTCCGGCATGTGCGACCACAAGAAACAGAAAAGGGCGCGGTCGGGGCAATGGTGACCGCGCCCTTCCTGGGGTCGGGAAGACAGGAACTTTCCCCGACCTCAAGCCGGAGAAAGTTTCAGGACTCGTGCCAGCCTTCCATCTCTTCCAGTTCCTTGCCTTTCGTCTCCTTGATGAAGGAGCGGACGAGAAAGAAGCTGATCGCCGCGCAACATGTGTAAAAGGCGTAGGTGACGCCGAGGCCCAGCCCGCTCGCCATGCCCGGAAAGGATTGCACCACTGCATAATTGGCGGCCCATTGCGCAAGCCCGCACACGGCGAGAGCAGATCCGCGCAGCTGGTTGGGGAACATTTCGCCCAGCATCACCCACATTACCGGGCCCCAGCTGATATTGAAGAAGATGACATAGAGATTGGCGGCGATCAGCGCGATCATGCCGATCGACTGGGGGAGTACGAGATTGCCTGCCATATCGAGGGAACCGCTGGTAAAGGCCCAGGTCATGGAGCCGAGCGTGACCGCCATACCTGCGGAACCGATCAGCAGCAGTGGTTTGCGGCCGATCCGGTCGACCAGGCCGATGGCCACGAAACAGGCTGCGATCGAGACGAAGCCGGAGATGATATTGCGCTGCAGGGCGGTTTCTTCCGAGGCCCCGGCCAGTTTCCACAATGTTTCGCCATAGTAGAAGATCACGTTGATGCCGACCAGTTGCTGGAACACGGCCAGAACCAGCCCGGCCCAGACGATCGGACGCAATATCGTGCCTGGGGCTGTCACGTCGCGCAGGCGGGGGCGGTGATCATGGGAGAAGCTGGCGCGGATTTCCTTCACCTTGGCGGATGCGGTGATGGGGCCGAACAGGCGTCCCAAAATGGCCTCTGCCTCGCCGGTGCGGTTCCTGCTGACAAGATAGCGGGGGCTTTCGGGGATCGAGAACAGTGCGATCAGGTAAATGGCGGCGGGAACCGACTGGGCCAGATACATCCAGCGCCAGGCAGGGTGCCCCGCTATTACGCCAAGCGAATCTCCGGCTATCTGGGCCAGGAGATAGTTGACGACGAAGGCCAGTGTCAGACCGGTAATGATCATGACCTGTTGTACCGATGTCAGCCGGCCCCGCATCTGTGCCGGGGCGACCTCGGAAATATAGGCAGGGGAAAGGACGCTGGCCGCGCCCACCGCCATGCCGCCCGCAAACCGGGCGATCACGAACAGGATATGGTCGGAAGTCAGCCCCTGTATCAGGGCGCCGATCAGGAAGATGATCGCTGACATCATCATCACGCGCTTGCGGCCCACCGCATCGGCCAGCCTCCCGGCAAGGAAGGCCCCGACGGCACACCCGATCAGGAGGGAGCCGACGGTGAAGCCGAGTCCGGCATCGTCGAGCGCGAAGGCGTCTCGCAGGCCCGCCTGTGTTCCGTTCACCGCGCCGCTGTCATATCCGAAAAGCAGTCCGCCGATCGTTGCCACCGCGACGATCGCACCTACCAGGGACAGTCTGATGCTTTCTTGCCCGCTCTCGCTCATCAGGTTCCTCTCTCTTCAACCCCTTTGCGGGGTTTCCATTTTGTTAGCGCTACCTAAAACAGAAATCCGCAATTTTGCAAGAGGTCTGTGCAGGATCGGAGATTAATTCGTCCGGTGCCGATTGTCGCCCGCCCGCCGGTTTCGAATTTCTAGGGTCAGGACCCATTACTGACACCGTTGAGGCGTCCAAATGGCGATCCTATCGGGCCGAATGGCCCGCTGGGAAGGCTGGTTGCCTTTCCAA
>SBGG01000012.1 GCA_006226685.1 Sphingomonadales bacterium | reverse complement strand
TGCGCGAGCGAGATGCCGTCATTGGCGTTGCGGGCGGCGGCGTTCAGGCCGTTGATCTGCGCGGTCATCTTGGTTGCGATGGCGAGGCCGGCGGCGTCGTCCTTCGCGCTGTTGATGCGCTTGCCCGACGACAGGCGTTCCATCGACTGGGACAGCGAGCTGCTGGCCATGGTCGAGGCGCTGTTCGCGCGCATCGCGGCGATATTGGTTCCGATAACAGTCATGCTGGTGCCTTTCTTGTTACTTCCGGGTCGCCGCCCTGCGGCTGTCGCGGCCTCAAAGGCGATAACGGCAGGCATATCGCTTCTTTTAGCGCGCCAAGGCAGAAAATTGCCGCTGTGAAATGTCAGGAAATCCTTTGTTTCCAATGCGCAAACCAATGAATCCCGCGTGCGCTGCGCGTCAGTAACGACCGGATGGGAGAAATCTTGAATGCCGGATGGCGTCATTAAGAATGATTTTTGCCGCGTGGGTACGGGTTGGCCATCACTGCTTCCCGGAGGTTTTCAATATTATTATTTTATATCAATATATTAACATGATTTTGGCCGAGGAATCCCGGCCCGGAAAAAAATTGCCGCTCCGGCAGGTTCGATGGGCAATGTTAACCATATCATAAGTGTTGAAAGGCAAAACCGGTCCTGTCGAAAGGGCGAAAAAGTGCGGGGGCACCGGATCGTCGAAAAAGATGGGGACTGGAAAAGATGTCGACCTTTGGCATCAGCGATGCGGTGTGTGCTCGCGTGCCTGCAATGCAGGCATGGCTGGAACAGGCATTTCTGGACATTGCGCCGGTGGCGGCGGATGCGCCGCGAGACCGGGGCAGCCGTCATGTGCTGCTGGTGAACGAAATGGCGCATGCGACCTGCCGCGACATCATGATCGAGTATCGCGAGGGCGATCCGCATTATGTCCGTGCGGCGGGCGGCTTTCCCGCCCGTATCGAATTCGGCCCGGCGGATCTGGAATTTGCCTGCGCGCTGGTGGCTGAGCTGCTGCGCCCTTCCGGCATGCCTGCGGTCGGCGATGCGAGCAGCGCGAAGCTGATGTCGCTTGCCTCCCGTATCGCCGCGAGCGATGCGACCGTGCTTATTCAGGGCGATACCGGCACCGGTAAGGAAGGTATGGCGCGCTTTCTCCACGCCCGTTCCGGCCGTCGCGACAAGGATTTTATCGCTGTCAACTGTGCCGCCCTACCCGAAACCATGATGGAGGCGATGCTCTTCGGTCATCGCAAGGGCAGCTTCACCGGTGCGGCGCAGTCGTCCGACGGTCTGTTTCTCGCGGCCGACGGCGGCACGCTGTTTCTCGACGAGATTGCGGAGCTGCCGCTCAATCTTCAGGCCAAGTTGCTGCGTGCCCTGCAGGAAGGCGAGATCCTTCCGGTCGGCGCAACGCATCCCGTACCGGTCAATGTTCGCGTGATCGCCGCCTGCAACCGCGACCTTGCGGTCGAGAGCGAGGCGGGGCGGTTCCGCAACGATCTGTACTGGCGCCTCAACGTGATGCCGCTGTCGCTCAGCCCGCTTGCAACCCGCAAGGGTGATATTGTCGCGATCGGCGCGGCGATGTTGCTGGGGCAGGCAGAACGCGGCGGGGAAGAAAGCTTCGCCTGGCCGACAGCGGGAGCGCTCGATGCGCTCAAGGCGCATGACTGGCCGGGAAATGCCCGCGAACTGGGCAATGTGTTGCAACGTGCGCTGGTGCTGCGCGAAGGCGAGCGCATCGCGGCGTCCGATCTTTCGCTGACGGCCGTTACGGCGCCGATAGTCTCGCACCAGCCGGAAAAACCGGTCGAGGCGCCAATACTGGTGCCCGCATCGCGTCAGCGGCCAATGAAGATGCAGGATATTACCCGGGCCTCGAAGCTCGACGCGGTGCGTCATGCGCTGCGAGAGACCGACGGCCATCGGGGACTCGCGGCCCGCAAGCTCGGCATTTCGGAGCGCACGCTGCGCTATCGCATCGCCGAGCTGCGTGAACTGGCAATGGCCTGAGCGGAGTAGCGCGACATGGCGATCAACGGCATTTCATCCACCGATAGCGTGATGGCGCTTCGCAACGCCATTCTTCAGAAGAATGCAGCCCTGCGCGACGTGGCGGCAACGCCGGGAAGCGGCGGTGTCGATGGCGTTCAGGGCGGGGGCGCTACCGGCGGGGCGAGCAGTGACTTCACCTCGGCGCTGAAGGGCGCGTTGGAGCAGGTCAACGGGCTTCAGAACGAGGCCGGTGAAGCGGCGTCCGCCTTTGAACGGGGCGAGACGACCGACATTGCCGCGGTGATGCTCGCCAAGCAAAAGGCGTCGGTCGGTTTCGAGGCGACGCTGCAGGTCCGTAACAAATTGTTGTCCGCGTACAAGGACATCATGAGCATGCCGGTATGATGACGGGCTGGATGAGGGAAGATCCCATATATGAGTGACACGGCAGCATCTCCGGCGCTTCCGGCAACCTCCTCGGGCGGTCTGCCCGCTACGCTGGGCGGCGTTGACGCAATGCGCGCGCGCCTGACCGGTATGTTGAACCAGCCGGCGTTTCAGCGCAGCCTGCCGATGCTAGGCCTGCTGGGCGTGGTCGGCGCGGCGGCGCTTATCTGGATGGCGCTGCGCGAACCGCCGCAGCGCGACCTGTTCCGGGGGCTGCCCGATGCCGACAAGGCGGCGGTCGTCGACGTGCTCGACAAAAATTCGGTTCCCTATCATTTCGACAGGGACAGCGGCTCGATCACCGTGTCGGAGGATCAATATTTCAAGGCGAAGATGATGCTCGCGTCCGAAGGGCTGCCCAAGAGCGCACCTGACGGCAACAGCATGATCGACAGCCTGCCGATGGGCGCAAGCCGCGCGGTGGAGGGGGAAAAGCTCCGTTCCGCGCGGGAGATGGATCTGGCCCGCACGATCGAGCAGATCGACGCGGTGGAGGGCGCGCGCGTCCACCTGGCGGTCGAAGCGCCGAGCATCTTTTTGCGCGACCGGACAAAACCGGCCGCCTCGGTGATGCTGCGTCTTGCCAAGGGACGCACCCTTTCCGAAGATCAGGTGCAGGCGATTGTCCATCTGGTCGCTTCCTCCGTGCCGGACCTGACGCCAGAGGCGATCTCGCTGGTCGATCAGAATGGACGGCTGCTTTCCAGCACAGGCGGGATCGAAGGCGAAACCGATCGTCAGATCGCGGTGCAGGCACGCATCGAGGAACGCTATCGTCAGGCGGTCACGGCCCTGCTGACCCCGATTGTCGGCGCGGGCAAATTTTCGACCGAAGTCCATGCCGAGGTCAATTTCGATGAGCGGCAGGCGACACGCGAAACCTATCCGCAGGATGAGGCGCGGCTGGCATCCGAACAGGGAAGCTGGCAGGCGACCAAGCCCGGCGAGCAGAACGGCGCCAATGGCGAGGCCGGCGGCATTCCCGGCGCGCTTTCCAACCAGGCACCGCCGCCGGCCGTCGCCGGTACGCAGGCGGGCAATGTTCAGCAGGCGCAGCAACTTGCCGGGGCCAATACCAATCCGCAGTCGGCCAGCGCAAATGGTCAGGCCGCACCCGAACTGGCGCCGCTGCGCACGCAGGAAAGCTATAATCGCAACTTCGAACTGGGGCGCGAAGTGTCCGTCACCCGCGACGCGATCGGCACGGTCCGGCGTCTATCGGTGGCGGTCGCGCTCGACAACGGCCCAGACGGCAAGCCGCGTTCCGCGCAGGAAATTGCGCAAATCGAGGCGCTGGTGAAGAGTGCGGTAGGCTTTGATCAGGCCCGGGGCGATGCGGTTGCCCTGTCCTCGCGCGGGTTCGTCAAGGATAATGGGGCCGATGCCGATGCAACGCCCTTTTACGAGCAGAGCTGGTTCCGGACGCTGGCGCGCAATCTCTCCGCGCTTGCGGTGGTCGCGGTGCTGATCTTCGGCATTGGCCGCCCGATGCTGAAGAAAATGGGTGAAGCGAAGAAGGCGGCGGAACCGTCGGAAGCCGACAAGGTCGCGAAACGGCGCGAGATCGGCCAGCAAATGTCGCAGGAACTGGTCAAGGCGGCTCAGGCGAACCCGGGCAGCGTGGTGACGCTCGATATGATCAGTTCGACGCCCGACTATGCTCAGCGCGCCGATCTCATCCGCAATTTCGTCAAGCAGGATCCCGATCGCGCGGCGCTGGTCGTTCGCGATCTGCTGAAGGAAGGCAAGGCGCGCGAAAATGCCTGACACCGATCTGGACATGGGCGGCGATCTCCGCCCGCTGCACGGCAGCGCGGCCGCCGCGGTTCTCCTCATGCTTTTCAGCGAGGACGAGGCGGCCCAGATCCTCTCGCGCCTCGAACCCGATGAGGTCCGCCAGCTCGGCTATGCGATGTATGATGTCGCCGATGTCGAGATAGAGGAGGTCAATCAGGCGCTCGACCAGTTCGTCAACAAGGCGAAACGCCGGACCACCATCGGCTATGGCGCATCCCGCCATATTCGCGGGGCGATGCACAAGGCGCTGGGGCCGGAGCGGGCGGATAATATGCTCGCGCGGATAACCCCGCCGACGCGTTCGACCAAGCTCGGCATGCTCAAATGGATGGAGGCGGGGGAAATCGCCGCGATCATCGAGAATGAGCATCCGCAGGTGATGGCGGTGGTGCTTGCACATCTTGAGCCGCCGGTCGCCGCCGATGCGCTGATGCGGCTGCCCCCCGATGTGCATGAGGATGTCGTGTATCGCGTCGCCACGCTGGGGCCGGTGTCGAGCGAGGCGCTGGACGATCTCGAACTGCTGATGGCGAGCGGAACACCCGTCACCCGGAAGGGCGGCACGTCGCAGCGCGGCGGGACGAGCGAGGCGGCTGCGATCATGAACAATATCCGCAAGGATATCGAGCAGCGCATCATCAAGGCCCTGTCGAAGCGCGACAAGATCGTCGCCCAGACGATCGAGGAGGAGATGTTCATCTTCGACAACCTCATCGACATGGACGAGAAGAATATGGGCGCCCTGCTGCGCGGCGTCGATACCGAACTGCTGGTGGTGGCGCTGAAGGGCGCGAACGAGATGCTGAAGGCCAAGATGCTCGGCTGTATGTCGCAGCGCGCGGCCCAGTCCATCACCGACGAGATGGAAGAACGCGGCCCGATGCGTCTGGCCGATGTTATCGATGCGCAAAAGCGGATCGTGGTCGAGGCCCGCCGTCTGGCGGAGCAGGGCACGATCATGCTGGGCGGACCGGGAGACGATTTTGTCTAGACTGCTTACCGCCGATACTCTGGGCGACGCGCAGGCCGTTGCCGTCGCCGCGCTGGGCAGAGGTTCTGCGGGAACCTTCCAGGCGCGTTTCGCCGATGGGCAGCAGGTGGCGCGCACGCGCGCGCCGGTTACGCCGCCCCGGCAGGAGGAGCCGCAGGTCGACCCGCTGGAGCAGATCCGGGCCGATGCCTTCGCACAGGGATTCGATGAGGGAATTCGCGTCGCCAGCGAGAATTTCGTTGCCGATGAGGAAGCGGGTGTCCGGCTTGCCGCCGCACTGGAACTGGTGGTGCCCGCCGCCAATGGCGCCTTGTCGACGCTGATTTCGGCGGCGGTGATGCGGCTGGTCACGCAGATTGTCGGCGAAGCGCCGGTGGATGTGGAATTGCTGGCGAAGCGGGTTGGGGCGGTCGCTGCCTTCATCGAGGACGGACAGTCCCGGCAGCGCCTGCATGTCCACCCGGACGATATTGCCCTGCTTCAGGGACGCGAATTTGGTCTGGAACTGACTCCGGATGCGGCGATCGGGCGCGGTAGCGTCCGGCTCGATACCGCTGACGGCTGGATCGAGGAGGGCCCGGATGTGCAGCTTTCCCGCCTTCGGGCGATGCTCGACACGATGGAAGGAAGCGATTCCATCGGGGGGAAGGCGCGATGATCGCCGCTGCGCTCGCCCACGCCGAAAAGCTGCTCGATCATGTGGTGCTGAATGATGCGCCGCGCCCGATCGGGCGACTGGTCAGCCATGAGGCGGGCATGCTGGAAGTGACCGGCTTTAACCGCCCGATCGGCACCGGCGCACGGATCGCCGCTTCTGATGGCAGCATCGCGCGGGCCGAACTGGTCGGTTTCCGCGGCAATCGCGCAATATTGGTGCCGCTGGATGAAGGCGCGCCGCTTGGTAATGGCGCGCGGGTCGAACCGGATAATGCCGCCAATATGGTGCAGGTCGGCGAAGGCCTGATCGGTCGGGTGATCGATGCGATGGGCCAGCCGCTGGATCGCAAGGGGCCGGTGCTGGCGCAGGGACTCTGGCCGCTTAACGGTGTGCGCGGCAATGTGCTGGATCGCGGCCGGGTGACCGAGCCGTTCGATCTCGGCGTGCGCGCGGTCAACGCGTTGCTCACCGCCGGGCGCGGGCAGCGCATAGCGATCATTGCAGGCTCCGGCGTCGGCAAGTCTGTGCTGATGGGACAGATGATCGCGGGGGCCGAGGCCGATGTGGTCGTTGCCGGCCTGATCGGCGAACGCGGGCGGGAAGTCGCGGATTTCCTCGAAACCAAATTATCGGGCGGGATGATGCGAAAAAGCATCGTCGTTGCGGTTCCGGCCGATCATCCGCCGGTGCTGCGTCTGCGTGCCGCCGCGCGGGCGACCGCCATTGCCGAATATTTCCGGTCGCGTGGCAAAAAGGTGCTGCTGCTGATCGACAGCCTGACCCGCTGCGCCCATGCGCAGCGCGAAATCGGCCTGTCGCTGGGCGAACCCCCGGCGATGAAGGGCTATCCGCCCTCGGCGCTGGCGCTGATCCCGCGTCTGGTCGAGCGGGCGGGTGTCGATGTGCGCACCGGCGGATCGATCACCGCGCTCTACACGGTGCTGGCCGATGGCGATGATACCGACGACCCGATCGTCGATGCCGCTCGGGCGATCGTCGACGGGCATATCGTGCTGTCGCGGCATCTTTCCGAGCAGGCGATCTTTCCGGCGATCGATATCGGCAAGTCGCTTTCCCGCGTGATGGCGGACGTGACGAACGAGGAGCATTTGCGCGCCGCCGCTATGTATCGCGCGCTCTGGGCCGCTTATGAGGAAAATCGCGATCTCATCCTGATGGGGGCTTATCGTCCCGGTAATGACCCGCTGATCGACGAGGCGGTGTCGCGGCGCCAGCAACTGCTCGATTTCCTGCGGCAGAGCGCGAAGAGCCAGATCGGCCTGGATGACAGCATCAACAGCCTGATCGCGGAGTTCGGCGCATGAACAGGAAGACCGTCTCCCGGCGTCAGCGGCTTGTGCGTGTGCGGGAGGCGCAACATGCGATGGCGGTCGCCGAAACGATGCGCGCGCGCGAACAGGTGGACAGCATCGCCCATAATGCGCAGCGCCTGCACAATGTCCGTTCGGAGCTGTACAGGGCGGACCCCCGGCAGATGGGCGGCACCTTCGCCGCCTATCGCGAACTGGCCGACCGGCTGGAACGGGCCGGACGCCAGCTGGATGGTGCGCTCTATGATGCGCGTAAGGTCGTCGATCAGAAGCAGGGCATAGAGGTCGCGGCCAATCGCGACCGGGAAATTGCGGTGCGGCTGAAAGAGCGCGCCCATGCGGATGCGGAGGAACGGCAGGAAGCCCGTCTCGCCGCTATCCCGCGCTATCGCACCATGCAACAGAGGGGACAGGAATGAGCGTCGATATGTTGACCAGCGCTGGCGGCGCGGGGAAAACCGGCAGCGTTCTGTCGCTGAGCGGGAGCGGGAAGGGCAAGGCCGGTTCCGGCGGGGGCGCATTGGGCGATTTTGCTTCCATGATGGAGGCACAGGTCGGTGTAACGGCCCCGGCGGCGGGGCAGGATATTTCGTCTCGCGGGAAAAGCGCGAAGCAAACGGACGCGACCATCGGGCAAGCGGTGACCGGCAAGACCGGCGCCGAAGCCGCTGAAGCAGCGACGGTCTCCGCGATTTCCGGGAACGGGAAAGGACAGAATGGCGTCAGGGGCGAGAGTAAGGAAAACGCAGAGACCTCCCCTGGAACCCGGCGGCGCAAATCGACGGATGAGAAGCGCGTCGTGGGAGAGGGGGACGGTGGCGACCGCGCAGGTGCCGCCACCCCGGCGCTTGCGTTGATCGTGTCAGCTGATCTGGGCGCGACGACCAAGGCTGCCCCCAATGCTGGAAAAGCCGAGAAGGTTGATGGCGGAGGGGTACGGGGCCGGAGCGAGGGGCGCGCTGTTTCTGCTCTTCCCGCGGCTCAGGCCGGGACCGTTGCCTCGGGTGATATTGCGGGCGATGCTGCTATTGCAGAGGCGATTCCTGCCAGCCCTGCTATGGATGACGGAACCGGGACGGCTTCGGCAGTAGTTTCGGAGCCGGGGGCAGGGGAAGGCCCCGATGACGACGCACCGGTCGCCAATGCCTCCCGTCCAGCCCATCCGGGGGAAGCGACGGCCCTGCTCGATATGGTCAAATCCGATCTTCCCGGAAAGGCAGAGGGTGCCGCCCGGACTCCGGACCGGCAGGCCGGGGCCATGCCATCCGGGCGATCCGGTGAGAACGCAGCGTCCGCTGCCACGCCTGCCGCTCCCGCAATGGAGGGTGATAATATTCCGGTCCGGCGACCGGGGCTGGCCGTCGCCACCGAACAGGCATCTCGCCCTGCCCGTCCGGGGGAAGCGACGGCCCTGCCTGATATGGTGAAATCCGATCTTCCCGCAAAGGCAGAGGGTGCCGCCCGAACTCCGGACCGGCAGGCCGGGGCCATGCCATCCGGGCGATCCAGTGAGAACGCAGCGTCCGCTGCCACGCCTGCCGCTCCCGCAATGGAGGGTGATAATATTCCGGTCCGGCGACCGGGGGTGGCCGTCGCCACCGAACAGGCATCGGACCGGGCGCAGCCCGTCATTGCTCGGGTTGCTGAGCGACTGGCGGATCAGACCATCGGCATGTCGGTCCGGTCGAAACGGGATCAGGCGGCCATGCAGGTTTCTCCTCTGGCGATCGCAACGGCCCAGTCGGTGGTGGCGGGTCAGGGGGCTGAAGGCACCGTCATGGGGCATGACGGTGAACCGGTATCGCAGGATACAGGCAATGACGGTGCGCTTCTTTCGACAGGGGTCTCCGATGGGCGTGGGACAGGGCGAGGGGACATGGGCTTGGCTGCTCCTGCTGCGTCCCCGGATATCCTGTCTTCGACCGGTTCTGCTGCGAGCGCGGCGGTCAATACTGGCCTCGGCGTTACGCCTTCCCTATCGCTGTCCGGTGTCGGCGCGACGCTTGGTCAGCAGGTGATCGACATGGGGGTGAGCGGCCAGTGGATCGATGATATCGCTCGCGAAATTGCCGGCATGGCGAGCAATCCCGGCCATGGCAGTTTTCGCATCGCCTCTCCGACCCTTGGTATGGTGCAGGTCGAAATCGCCCCCGGAACCGATGGGGCCGATGTGCGCATGACGGTCGACAATGAAGCGGCTCAGGCGGCGTTGAGCAAGGATCAGGCCCGGCTGGTGCAGGATGCGCAGATGGCCGCGGTGCGCATCGGCGATGTACGGATCGATCGTATCGCGCCTGCCGCCGATACCCAGCGCGGCGACATGGGGCAGAATGGCGGGCAAAATGGCCAGAATTCGGGTGGGCAGCAGGCACAGGCCTCTTTCGCTCAGAGCGGCGGGCAGGGGAACCAGTCCGGCACGCGCCAGGACATGATGGGCTTCGGCTCAGGGGGTGCGGGCGGAAATTCCGGCGATAACAGCCCTAAATCTTCGTTCACCAGAACCGTTATCAGGGATGTCGCAGCGATGGATTCTGCCGCTGCGGCACAGGGCAAGGCCGATAGCGCACGTTATGCGTGAGTCTCGGCCGTGAAACCGAACGGGTGGGACCGCACATATGAGTGATGAAGCAGCGCCGAAAAAACCGGGCGGCAAGGGACGGATGATCCTCATCATCCTCGTTGCCGTGATGATGGGGGGCGCGGGTGTTGCGGGCGGTCTCTATGCAGCGGGTGCCTTCAGCCATGCCGAAGAAGGGCCAAAGGAGGACCCGGCCAAGCCTCGCCTTGTATTGAAGGGTGAAGACCCCGTAGCGATTGCCGGGAAGTTCGGCGGCGGCGAAGAGGGGCATGGCGAGGGCGGCGGCGAAGCCGGTGCCGCGGGGCATGGGTTCAAACTGCCCAAGGGTGGGGTAGATCTGCCGCGGCCGAAGGATATTTCCGCCTATCAGGCGACCTATTTCCAGATGCCGGCCCCCTATACCTCCAACCTTGCCGATACCGATTCGCTGGTCCAGATCGCGCTGGCCGTTTCCACTTATTATGATGATCGCGTCATTCAGGCGGTGAAGACGCATGAAATGGCAATCCGCTCTGCGGTCCTGATGCTTTTGTCGCAGGAACAGGAGCTTGAGCTCTCCACGCCCCAGGGGAAGCAGGCTCTTCAGAAGAAACTGACCGTGCTGATTAACCGGATATTACGCGAAAAAACCGGCTATTCGGGTATCGATAACGTTTATTTTACCAATTTCGTTATTCAATAGGCCCGTCCAAAGCCGGGTATCGCCCCTGGCCGAGGGCTGGGGACTGGTAAATGGACGACGTACAACCTTATAAGTTCGGGGCTTCCGAACCGCAGGCGCCTGTTTCGCTTGCCGGCATGGACCGGCTGGGCGAACGCATGGCGCGCCATATCCGCACGATGATCGAACCGGTCTTCGGCGTAAAACCCGTTATCGCGACGCAGTCCGCCGAAATGGTCAATTACGACCTGTGGTCGGCGATGGCGCCCGGCTTTTGCGCGCTGTCGACCTACAGGCTGCACCCGCTCAAGGGCATGGTTCTGGTCCGGCTCGATCCGGCGATGATCTGGGCGGTGGTCGACCGGTTTTTCGGCGGATCCGGCATGCGTCCCGCTCCCGCCGACCGGACCGAGTTCACGCGCAGCGAAGAACGGGTTCTGGCCCGCATTTCCGATGAAATCATGAAGGCGCTGATCCGCACATGGTCGGACCTGCTACCGATGGAAATGGCACTGGCGGGGCGGGAGTGCGACCCGCAGGCGCTGGTGTTTGCCGAAGCGAGCGACCAGCTTTTGAGCCAGAGTTTTTCGGTTTCGATCGGCCGGGACGAGAACTGGCCGGTCGAACTGATGTTTCCGCTGGTTGCGCTGCATCAGCTCGAACCGCTGCTCGCCACCAATTCCCCCGATGAGATAAGGCATCGCGACCCCCTGTGGCAGGCCCGTATCGCCCGCCGGATGGGCGATATCCGCCTGCCGGCGAAGACCGTGCTGGCGCGCCCGAACCTGACCCTTTCCGAACTGCTGAACCTGAAAAACGGCGATGTTATCCCCGTCAATATTGCCCGCAACCTGCCGCTGATTGTTGGCAACCGGGTGCTGGCTCACGGGACGGTCGGCGAACAAAATGGCCACGCGGCCTTCATGATTGAAAAGATGAGTAAGGACCAGACAGTATGAGCGACATGAGTGAAGCCCCGAAGATGGAGAGCGCGATCGGCAAGATGAACGCCAGTCCGCAATATCATCTGCTCTCCAGCATTCCGGTTCGGCTCACGGTCGAGGTTGGTTCGACCAGCCTGCGCCTGTCGGAGATCATGGACCTTGCCGAAGGCAGCGTCGTGGAACTGGATCGTCAGGCCGACGACCTGCTCGATATCATGGTCAACGGCGCGCTGATCGCGCGCGGCGAGGTGGTGACGGTTAACGGCCGCTATGGCATTCGCGTGGTCGATGTCGCCAGCACGGAGGCAATGATGGCCGGCGTCGAGCGGCGCAACTAATCCCATGACCTGGTATTTCATCAAGCTGCTGGTGCTGCTGCCGCTGGTGGGCGGCATGGCCTATGGCGCGCTCTGGTTCTGGCGCAAATATCAGCCGGGCCTGATCGGCGCGCAGGGCGACCGGGCGATCAAGCTTGTCGAGATGCTGCCCATGGGCACGTTCGGCAAGCTTGCGGTCGTCGAATTTGACGGCAAGCGCCTGCTCGTGTCGGTGACGCGCGGGCGGATCGAGAAACTTGCGGAAGGCGATGATCGTGCGCGTTACTAAGGCGCTCATAGCCGGCTTGCTTGGCGCGGGGGCGGCAGTGCTGGTCGCTCATCCGGCGCTGGCACAGGCGGTGCCTGCCGCTCCGGCGCCAGCATCCCCGACCGGCATTCCGGCGGGCGCGCTGACCCGCGCGCTGGGCGATGTATCCGGCAATGGCGCGCCGCTGTCGCTGTCCCTGCAAATCCTCATCCTGATGAGCCTGTTGACGGTGCTGCCGTCGCTCATCCTGATGATGACCAGTTTCACCCGTATCATTATCGTATTGTCGCTGCTGCGTCAGGCGCTGGGGCTGCAGCAGACGCCGCCCAATCAGGTGCTGGTCGGCCTGGCGCTATTCCTTTCGATTTTCGTGATGCGTCCGACCATCGATGCCGTGAACCAGCAGGCCTTCACGCCCTATGGCGCGGGCCAGATCAGCATCGAGGAAGCGGTAGGCCGCTCGGGCAAGCTGTTCCACAGCTTCATGGCGAAGCAGACGCGCGAGAGCGATCTGCGCATGTTTTCAGGCCTTGCCGAAGCGCCGGAGTATCGGACCGTGGCCGATGTGCCCTTTTCGATCCTGCTGCCCGCTTTTGTGACGAGCGAACTCAAGACCGCGTTCCAGATCGGGTTCATGATCTTCCTGCCATTCCTCATCATCGACCTTGTCGTCGCTTCGACCCTGATGTCGCTCGGCATGATGATGCTGTCGCCGACGATCATCTCGATGCCGTTCAAGCTGCTGCTGTTCGTGATGGTGGATGGCTGGGCGCTCACCATGGGATCGCTCGCGGGATCGTTCGCGGTCTGAACGGCGGAGGCGGGAACAGATGGAAAATTCGGATTTCTTCGTCGGCATCGCGCAGCAGGCGCTGTGGATCACCGCGCTTGCGGCCGCGCCGATCCTGATCCCTGCGCTGATTACCGGTGTGGTGCTCGGCATGATTCAGGCGGCGACCTCGATCAACGAACAGACGCTGAGCTTCGTGCCCAAGCTGATCGTCGTTGCGGTCATGCTGACCCTGTTCGGCGGTTCGATTATGTTCCTGATCGCCGATTTCGCGCGCGACATATTCGAACGCATTCCCCAGATACTGGCGAGTTAGGGCAGGGCGCGGCGATCCATGTTCGCATCCGGCTTCATCGGCGTCGAGCACCAGCTCTGGGTCTGGCTGATCGCGATGATCCGCCCCGGCGCGGCGTTTCTGGCCGCACCCATTTTCGGCGCGCGCGCGGTGCCGGTGCAACTGCGCCTGATCCTCAGCCTTGCCGTCGGCATGGCGGCGATGAACAGCGTGGTGTTCGAATTGCCACCCGGCGGTATTGCCAGCATAGCGGGGGCCATGCTGGTTGCAGGGGAAGTGCTGGCCGGGCTTGCCATGGGGTTCGCGCTCCAGATCGGCTATGCCGCCGCTTTCGTCGCGGGCGAGACGATCGCCAATGCGATGGGCCTTGGTTTCGCGTCGATGGTCGATCCGCAATCGGGCCAGTCCACACAGGTGGTGGGGCAGTTCCTCTCCATCCTCGCTACCTTCCTGTTGCTGGGCATGGACGGGCATCTGATGCTCATCGCCTATGTGGTGCAAAGCTATCAGGCCTTGCCACCGGGCGGGCCGATGCTGTCCAATGATGCGATATATGGCCTTGTCATGTTCGGCGGCGCCTTGCTGGGGGCCGGGCTGACGGTCGCCCTGCCGGTCGGGTTCGCGCTGGTGCTGATTCAGCTGGTGATGGGCATGCTGGCGCGTTCGGCGCCGTCGCTCAACCTGTTCGCAGTTGGTATGCCGGTGGCCTTGCTCGCGGGTCTCATCCTGCTGGCCATTGCCGCGCCGATCATGGCGCAGGGCATTGCCGAGGCGCTGCGTCAGGGCCTCGATCAGGCAGAGATCATCGCCGGGGGACAATAGCCATGGCCCAGAACAGCAATGGCGGCGGTGAAAAGACCGAAAAACCGACAGCCAAGAAACTGCGCGACGCCGCCAAGGAAGGCGACATCCTCCAGTCGCGGGAGCTGGCGACCGGGTTGGTGGTGATGGCGGGCGCGCTCTGGCTGGCGATGGCCGGGCCGATGATGATGGGCGCATTTCGCGAAATGCTGGTGAACGGCCTGCGCTTCACTGCGGAGGATGTTACGCGCTTCGAGCCGGCCCGGCGCGGTCTGTCGCTGGCCTCGGGGCTGATCTGGCCGATCGGTGGCATCATGGCGGTGACCTTGTTCGCGGCGATTGCAGCGCCCGCAATGCTGGGGTCGCTCGGTTTCCGGTCCAACGCGTTCATGCCCAAGGCATCGAAACTCAATCCGGCCAATGGCCTGAAGCGCATGTTCGGCCTCAACGGCCTGATCGAACTGGGTAAGTCGATCGCCAAGGTCATTCTGCTCGGCGCGATCGGCATATGGCTGATCTGGGGTCGGCTGGCGGAAATTACGGTGCTGGGGTCGGGGGGGCTTAACGGCGCGCTGGCGGAATTGGGCGGTATTTTCGTTACCGCCTGTCTGGTGATGGCGGGGGCGCTGCTGCTGGTCGCCGGGATAGACGTTCCCTCGCAAATGTTTCAGCGCGGCAAGCGCCTGGCGATGAGCAAGCAGGACATCAAGGATGAGCATAAGGAATCCGAAGGCTCGCCGGAACTGAAGGGCTATATTCGCCGTCGTCAGTTCGAAACCCTTTCGGGCAGCGCGCGCAAGGCGGTGGCCGAAGCCAGTGTGGTGCTGATGAACCCGACCCACTTCGCGGTCGCGCTACGCTATAAGCCGGGTCGGGATTCGGCGCCGGTCGTGGTCGCGCGCGGGCTGGATGCGATGGCGTTCGCAATCAAGGATCTGGCCGAGGCCAATCAGGTGCCGGTATTGCGCTATCCCGAGCTTACCCGCGCACTCTATTTCACATCGCGGACCGGGCAGCTCGTCGATGAGCAGCTTTATGTCGCGGTGGCGACCATCCTTGCCTTCCTGTTCAGGGTGGAGAACCGGATGGCTAGCGCTGGGGATCGCCCGCATATCGACCTGCCCGAAGATATGCGGTTCGATATCGACGGCAACCGGAAGCCAAAGGCGGAGTAGCGGGTATCTCCCGGCAAATATGGTGAATGCGGACTTAGGTCCATTTGTCCGCAAAGCCTTTACGGCCATCGTCGATAATCGACTACATGTATGGTTTCGTGCCTCGAATCGACAGCGCCGCTGTTGACCGCGCGGTGTCCGTTCAGACGGTGCCTGCGGTGACGGCCGTTACCGCGTCGTCGAGGGCAGCAGGATCGGCGAGCGACGCGGGCGTTGGTGCCGATGGCGGCGAAGAAGCCCGTCGCGAGCATATGGCGAGTGTTGCCGATTATGTGCGGGTGCAGGCGCGCATCGCCGAAATATTGTCCAGACTGACCGACAGCGGTGGATCGACCGGTGCCGTCGCGCAGGCCGATACAGAGATTGCGTCGATATTGCCCCGGTCGGGCATCGTCATCCCGCTCCTGCCCGCGACCACGGAATCGATCGAACGGGCACTGAAGCTGGCGCATGACATGGCGGCTCAGGCGCAACTGGCGCGGGCGGCGCAGGCCAATGTCGCCCCCGGAACGGTCAGCCAGATCATGGCCGAGGTCGCCTGAACGCTTCGTTGAAGCCGCTGCGGCGGCCCGGCTTTACCGCACCGTCTTAACGCTTTTTCTTCGGGTTCGCAGGCGCTTTTGCGGCGGTATCCGGCGTTTTTTTGCCGCGTGCGGCAGAAAATTGCCGAACAATCTCACGGCTTTGTTAAACTTTGGCTGGTAGCGGTCGTTCTGGAATTCGGAAAGGGAACGACCATGACATCGAGCATCGGCAGCACTATCATCAGCGCCCTGGGCACCGGTTCCGGCATCAATACGACGTCTCTGGTTTCCTCGCTGGTTTCCGCGGTTCGCGATCCCAAGGAGACGTTGATCACGGGCAAGCAGACGCTCAACAATACGCGCATTTCCGCGATGGCGTCGGCGATCAGCTCGCTCGATACCTTTTCCAGCACGCTGACCAGCATATTGCAGGATACCGCCTATTCCGGGCAGCCCGCCTCCAGCGATACCAGCATCGCATCGGTCAGCACATTAACCGGAGGCACGCCCACCGGCCTTCCCGCACAGATCGAGGTTAAGCAACTTGCCCAGGCGCAGGTCCTGAAATCGACCACACTGGCGAGTGCGACGGAAGCCGTGGGGCAGGGCACGCTGACGCTGACGACCGCTTCGGGCAGTTACACGATCGCGATCGACAGCTCGAACGACAATCTTTCCGGCATGGCGCAGGGGATCAACGCGACCAATTCCGGGGTTACTGCAACGGTGATGACTGACGCTAGCGGATCGCGCCTCGTCCTCAAGGGGCAAACGGGAGCGGACAACGGTTTCACGCTGACTAAGGAAGCAACCGATACCGCCGATGCCAATCTGGAACGTTTCACCTTTGACGGCACCAGCGGCGCCATGACGCAGACCCAGTCGGCGCAAAATGCGGTCATCGTGCTGGACGGCGTCGAGATGGAATATGCCGATAATGTGGTGAAGGACGCGATCCCCTTTCTGCGTATCGACCTCAACAAGGCCGCACCGGGAACCACGGTCACGTTGGCGACGAATGAACCGACCTCCACGATCACCGATCTGCTCAATGATTTCGTGACCGCGTATAACACCTTGCGGTCCGCGCTTAACGACGCGACCGCCGGGGCTACCAGTACGACCGATGCCGGTGCCCTTGCCGGAGATTCGAGCATTCGCCAGATGAAGACGATGCTTTCAAAGCTGACGACGACGCAGCTTGCGACTTCGGGTACTTATAAGACGTTGAGCGATATCGGCATCTCGACCAATAATGACGGTACGCTGTCGCTCGATTCCGACAGGCTTGCGGCCGCGTTCGATGCTGATCCGACCGGCGTCACCCAGCTCATCAATCCTACCACCAGCACGACCGACACGCTTGGCCTTGCGGCGGCTGTGGAAAATATCAAGACCTCGCTGGAGGCCGATAATGGCGTCCTCAGCCTGGCGCAGGATCGTTATGAGGCGCTGGCGGAGGATTATGCCGATCAGCTCGAAAAGCTGGATCGTGACATGGTGGATTATCAGACGCGGCTCAGTGCGATCTATTCGGCGCTGGACAGCCGGCTGACGGCGTTCAAGGCCACGCAGAGCTATCTGGAGCAACAGATTTCCGCATGGAATAACAGCGATAATTAACACATAAAATCAAATATATAGAATAAGGTCTTCAGAGCAATGTATCATGCATCGGGATTTGCCGGCGTTGCGTCCAGGCGTTATGCGGCCGTTCATGCTGGCAGCCGTATCGAGGGGGCGTCCCCCCATGGCCTCGTCAGGATCCTGTTCGACGAACTGTTGCTGGCGATGGATGCCTGCGCGCTGGCGCTCGATCAGGGGGACCGGCACAAGGCGGATGATAAGCATATCCGTGGCATTTCCATTCTCCATGCGCTGGATACCAGCCTCGATTTCGACCGGGGTGGCGACATAGCGATCAGCCTTGCGCAGATTTATCGCGAGACGCGACGTCTGATGCTGGCTTCCTATGAAAATCGCGGTTCCGCCGATCTTCGCGCCGCGCGTGCGCTGATCGCGGAGATAGCCGAGGCGTGGAACAGCATCGGCTGATCCGGCATTTGGCGGCTTGCCATGCTGGCGCTGGTCCGCCTGCGGTCATAGCCATGGCATCGGCTTGGATACTGGGGTTCGGATACTGGGGCTCGGATCTTGGGGCTCTGACATTGGTTCCGGCCGAAACTTGACGAAAAGGGGTGGCGCGCGATATAGGCGCGCTTCGCGAAGGGCGGCCCGGCGGGGGTCGCCTTTTTGCGTTTTGCGCGGAGTTCGCGCGGATATGCTCACTGGCCTTATTGGCCCGGACGAAAGGGAAGCTCATGTCGATCACGCCGCTCATGCCCGTTTACCCCCGGTGCGGTGTGCGTCCCGTGCGAGGCGAGGGATGTTATCTGATCGGTGAGCGCGGCGAGCGCTATCTCGATTTCGCCAGCGGCATCGCCGTCAACGCGCTGGGCCATGGCGATCCGCGCGTTGTTCAGACTATTGCCGACCAGGCGGCGACGCTGATGCACACGTCGAACCTTTACGGCAGTCCGATGGGCGAGAAATTCGCGCAGATGATCGTCGATTCCACCTTTGCCGATACGGTGTTCTTCACCAATTCGGGCGCGGAGGCGGTCGAATGCGCGATCAAGACGGCGCGGCGCTATCATTATGCGAACAATGCGCCCCACCGGCACAAGATCATTGCTTTTTCCAACGCTTTTCACGGGCGGACGCTGGGCACCATTTCGGCTACCAATCAGCCGAAAATGCGTGACGGGTTCGAACCTTTGCTGCCCGGTTTCGAGGTGGTGGCGTTCAACGACCTGGAGGCGGCAACCGCCGCCGTCGATGACAATACCGCCGGTTTCCTGCTTGAAACGGTGCAGGGCGAGGGCGGACTGATGCCCGCGACGCCGGAATTTCTGAAGGGATTGCGCCGCCTGTGTGATGAGCAGGGGCTGTTGCTGATTCTCGACGAGGTGCAGTGCGGCATGGGGCGCACCGGCCTGCTGTTCGCGCATGAACATTATGGCGTGACGCCCGACATCATGTCGGTTGCCAAGGGCATCGGCGCGGGCTTCCCGCTCGGCGCCTGCCTCGCCACCGAGGAGGCAGCCAAGGGCATGGTGTTCGGCACCCATGGATCGACCTATGGCGGCAATCCGCTGGCAATGGCGGTCGGCACGACCGTCTGGGACATCATCAATGACGAGGATTTCCTCGCCAATGTGCGCGCAATGGGCGAGCGGCTCCGTGCGGGCCTGGAGCAGCTCATCCCCAATCATGACGAATTGTTCGACAGCGTGCGGGGCATGGGCCTGATGCTGGGCCTCAGGCTCAAGAGCGACAGTCGCGCTTTTGTCGCTCATCTGCGTGACAATCACGGCCTGCTGTCCGTCGGCGCGGGCGACAATGTGGTGCGCATCCTGCCGCCGCTGGTGATCGGTGAGGATCATATCGCCGAATGCCTGCAAAAGCTCTCTGCGGCCGCGCGGGACTATGTTCCGCCTGCCGCCGGTTAAGGAAGAAGAGGCCATGAACCGCCATTTTCTGAACCTGTCCGATGCCGGTGGCGACGCGATCGCCGCGATGCTGAACGATGCGATCGACCGCAAGGCGGCGCGCGCCGGGAAACCCCGGGGCGCGGCCGATGCCGATGCGCCGCTGGCCGGTCATGTGCTGGCCATGATCTTCGAGAAGAACTCGACCCGCACCCGTGTTTCGTTCGACATGGCCATGCGCCAGCTGGGCGGCAGCGCGCTGATCCTTGATGGCGGCACGTCGCAGCTTGGCCGAGGCGAGACGATCGCGGATACCGCGCGCGTTCTCTCGCGCATGTGCGATGCGATCATGATCCGTACCGACGATCATGCGAAGATCGAGGAAATGGCACATCATGCGACGGTGCCGGTCGTCAACGGGCTTACCGACCTGTCGCATCCGTGCCAGATCATGGCCGATCTGTTGACCGTGGTAGAACATGGCGTCGCTCTGCCCGGCAGCCAGTGGGCCTGGCTCGGCGACGGCAATAATGTGCTGCATTCGATCATCGAGGCGGCCGGGCTGATGAAGTTCGATGTCCGGATGGGGTGCCCGGAGGGCTATGATCCCGATCCGTCCTTCGCCGTCGAGGCCGGGAAGCTGGGGGCGACCGTCACCCTGACCCGCGATCCGGTGGCAGCGGCGCGCGGGGCCGATGTGGTCGTGACCGATACCTGGATCTCTATGGGGCAGGATCATGCCGAGGCGAAGCTCGCAGCGATGATGCCTTATCAGGTCACGCCGGATTTGATGGCGCAGGCGAAACCGGGCGCCAAATTCCTCCATTGCCTGCCTGCCCATCGTGGCGAGGAAGTGGTGGATGCGGTGATTGACGGTCCGCAATCGGTCATCTGGGATGAGGCGGAAAACCGTATCCATGCCCAGAAATCCGTGCTGCTCTGGGCGCTCGGCAAGTTGTAAGCGGGGCGGTCGGCACCGCGCCCGGTTGTTTTCGGGCGGCGGCGGTCCCATCTGAGAGAGCGGACGGCCGCAGGCCGAGACGACCGGGCTGAGACGACAAGGGACAGCAGAGTGAACGAGCAGCATGAACTGGGCCGGGTTGACCGGGCATTGGGTTTCACCATTCCGTCGCGCAATGTGCGCGGGCGGGTGGCCCGGCTGGGCCCGGTGCTGGACGAGGTGCTCTCCGCCCATGCCTATCCGCCGGTGATCGAGCGGCTGCTGGGCGAGGCGCTGGTTATCGCGGCCCTGCTCGGCAGCACGTTGAAGGATGATACCGGGCAATTGACGTTGCAGGCGCAAACGGAGGCGGGCGCGGTCAGCCTGCTGGTCGCCGATTACAAGGCGTCGCCGGAAGGCGGGGCATTGCGCGGTTATGTGCAGTTCGATGCCGACCGGTTGGTCGAGCAGGGGAGCGATCCGACCCTGTTTGGCCTGTTCGGCAAGGGGTATCTTGCCATCACCATCGATCAGGCGGCAACTGCGGGGGCCGAGGCACAGCGCTATCAGGGCATTGTGCCGCTGGAAGGCGAAGGGCTCGGCGCGGCGGTCGAGCATTATTTCTTCCAGTCGGAGCAGATACCGAGTATGGTGCGGATCGACATTCGTCACGGCGAGGATGGCGGTTGCCTTGCCGGCGGTATATTGATCCAGCACTTGCCGGAGGGCGAGGTCGGGCGTGAGCGGTTGCATGTGCGGCACGACCATCCCGAGTGGGAACATGTACAGGCGCTGGCTCATACGGTGCGCGGTGAAGAACTGACCGACGAGAGGCTCGGCCTTGATGAGCTGATCTGGCGTCTTTTCCATGAGGAAGAGGAAATCCGCGTCAATGATGCCAGCGCGCTGTCGCGTGGCTGCCGATGTGACGAGGCTCATATTCGCGATGTGCTGGCCCGCTTTCCGGCAGGAGAGCGCAGCGAGATGGCGGATGAAGCGGGCACCATCAATGTCGATTGCGCGTTCTGCTCACGCATCTTTCCGATCCATCTTGCCAGTCTCGCCAACTGACGCGAGAGGGAGTCTGGGCTGCCGGTTTTGCCCCTTATCGGTCGCCGGGCCCGGATATTGACCGCTTCATCGTGATTTTGCCGCAATTTGCTGATAGTAGGAAATTCTGGGGCGTGAGTGATCGTCGGACTCAATGGAGCCGGCGGCGGTGCGGGATGTTGGTTGATATGTGGAAGCCATGGCGGCATCCCCCGATCTGGATCGTGGGGACTGGCGCGTTTTTCTTAAGTTGTATCATGGTGCCTGCCGTTGCAGTCCCCCCCCATGAAGGCCCGCCGCCACCGCCTCATGGGCGGCCCGGCCCGCCGCCGATGCGGGCGCTGGAAGGGATAGAACGGGGACTGTGGGAGTTGCGGGACCGTAATTCCAGGCGCGCGTCGCCCCCGGTGGCGCGCCTGTGCGTGCGTGATCCAGCGCAGCTCATGCAGGTCCGTCATAGCGGGCTTCGGTGCCGGAATTTCGTGGTCATGGATAATCCCGGACGGGGCGCGGTGACCTATCAATGCGAGGATGGCGGCACGGGGCGTACCGACTTGCGGGTCGAGACATCCCGTCTCGTTCAGATCCAGACTCAGGGTATTGCCGATGGCGCTCCCTTTTCGCTGGCGCTGGAAGGGCGCTGGGTCGGTGGGTGCCGCTGATCACCGGCTTGCGTGTCGGGCCTTATGGGTTTAGCGCGCGCTTATGACCCACACTTCCGACAAGATTGAAGAGGGCCGGAAAGCGGTAGTGCTGCTCTCCGGGGGCCTCGACAGTTTTACCGCAGCAGCCATGGCGCGCGAGCAGGGAATGCGCCTGTTCGCGCTTACCATCGATTATAATCAGCGCCATCGCATCGAACTGGATTGCGCACGCAGGATCGCGGCCTCGCTGGGCGTCGAGCGTCATGTCGTGTTGCCGCTCGACCTGACCGCCTTTGGCGGATCGGCGCTGACGGCAAGTGACATCGCCGTGCCCAAGGATGGGACTGGTGCGAGCGGGGAGGGCGGCATTCCCGTCACCTATGTGCCCGCGCGCAATACTATATTCCTGTCGCTGACCCTTGGATTTGCCGAGGTTGTCGGCGCACGGGATATTTTCATTGGCGTCAACGCGCTGGATTATTCGGGCTATCCCGACTGCCGGGCGGAGTTTATCGCGGCTTTTCAGGCCATGGCCAATCTGGCGACCAAGGCGGGTGTCGAGGGCCATGGTGTGCGGATTAATACACCGTTGCAGTTCATGACGAAGGCGGACATCGCGCGAGAGGCGGCTCGGCTCGGGCTGGATGCCGGGCTGAGCTGGTCCTGCTATGATCCGACGCCTGACGGCAAGCATTGCGGGCAGTGCGACGCCTGCCGCCTGCGCGCCAAGGGCTTTGTCGAGGCGGGGCTACCCGACCCGACGGTTTACGCCTGAAAGACGATTGTTATGGGCTATGCTGTCAAGGAGATGTTCCTGACGCTTCAGGGCGAAGGCGTGCGGACCGGGCGCCGGGCCGTTTTTCTGCGCTTTACCGGATGCAATTTATGGACCGGGCGGGAGCAGGATCGCGAGCGCGCCGTCTGCCGTTTCTGCGATACCGATTTTGTCGGCACGGACGGCGAAAATGGCGGTAAATTTGCGTCTGCGGCAGTTCTGGCGGAGCAGGTGGCGCATCTTTGGGGCGAGGGGATCGAGGAGCGTTACGTCGTGCTGACCGGCGGCGAGCCGATGTTGCAGGTCGATGATGCGCTGATCGATGCTCTACACGGCGCCGGGTTCGAGATTGCGATCGAAAGCAACGGGACGCTCCCGGCCCATCCCGGTATCGACTGGGTCTGCATCAGCCCCAAGGCGGGAAGCGAGGTGGTGCAGCGGTCCGGTGACGAACTGAAGCTGGTTTGGCCGCAACCGGAAGAACCTCTTCCCGGACAGGGTTTTGAGGACATGGGCGACTGGGACTTCACCCATTTTCTGCTCCAGCCGCTGGATGATCCGGCGGGGAAGGATCATCGTCAGGCCTGTGTCGACCGGATACTGGCGCATCCGCGCTGGCGCCTCAGCCTGCAGACGCACAAGCTGCTTGGCCTGAAATAGCGTTTCAGGCCGGGCGGAAGCTTCGTGCGCACCGGGAAAGTAGCATAAGCGAGAGGTGGGGCGACTGGTTCAATGTCGCTGCGCCGGAAGGGAAGGGGGCGCCGTTATCCCCCGTGACCGGACCCTGTAATCGGAAAAACGAAAAAGTAATCGGAAAAACGAAAAACAGAAGATGGCCGGATGGAGGCGCGGGCAGGCGCCTCCCGTCCGTTCAGGGGCGTTATTCAGGGATGCTGGACCTGCTTGGCGGCGTATTCGCGCCATGCCGTCTCGCAACTTGTGTTCAGCCTGTCCTTCTTCCAGCAATTTTTGGTGAAGAGCGGCAGGGCTGCCTTGTAATTATAACCGGGGTTGGTGAAATATTGCTCGCCCGTGGGGACCAGTGCCTTATGCACTTCTCCCATGTGATTTTGCGCGATTTTGTAGAATGTGCCGCGGTCGGCGAAGATTGCCTCGCGTCCGATCTTCCCCATCACATTGCAGAAATCGCGCTGCGCATGGACGGTCGAGAAGGAGGAGTAAACGGTGGTGTTATACCGGTCGAGCGCCCGCTGTCCGACCCTGCCTTTGCCGGCGGTGCGCTGAAAATATCCTTCCAGTGCGTTGTAGGCGCCACTCAGTTCGGATTTATGATGGGCGAGCGTTGCATTATAATTGCTGACCGTCAGCAGACTGGGTTCGAAATCACACTGCAATGCGGCGATGTTCATCGCGACGCGCAGATGCCAGATCAGGCCTGCGCGCAATTCCGTCGCCGTCGCACCGGGCAGGTTCAGCGCCAGTTCGGGTTCAGTGCCGGTGACCGGCGGCGTCGAGAGATTGGGCTCCGCAAAGTAAAGCTGGGCGCTGACAGGGGCCGAAATGGCCGCCATTGCCGCGACGGCCATAGCCGCGATGCCGTTTTTCAGAATGATGTTCATTGATCCGCCACCACTTCGGTTTCCGTATCGGAAGTGGGGCTTTCGCCCGCTTCCTTCGCTGTATTGCCGGCCGGGGCCGCGCTTGTGCCACTGTTGCTTCCGGTCTCGGCCATCGCCGTTCCCTCACTCTGAACCCCATCCAGATCGGTCATCGCATCATTGATCGTGCCGTCGACGGTTTCAAGGTCTTTCATCTGCACTTCGGTCGTGTTGCCGCTATCCTTTACGCCGCCGCATCCGGTCGTCAACAGGGCAAGGGACAAGGCGGTTGCCGTCATCGCCAGGCGGATATCACATAGTACAGACGGCATTAACCTCTCCTGACAGGGACATGAAGCGGGGACAGTAGAGCATTTTCAGAAAAAGTGGGAACCAGTTTTTCGACTGGATAAGGCTCTGACATGCTGAAACGGTTTATATGAGGGGTGATGGGGGGCAGGCCCGCTCCGCAACTGCCCTAACCATGACTTGCCCGATGCTCAAGCGGAGCTGGCTCCCTTGTCGGGGCACCGACGCAAATGTGCGATGAAATCCGGAAAACGCCGGGCCAGTGCCGCATCGAATTCCGCCATCGTCACTTTTTTGCCGAGAGCGGCAAGGCTGGTGACCGGAAATTCGCTGATCCCGCAGGGAATGATGCCGGAAAAATGCGAAAGATCGGGATCGATATTGACCGAAAAACCATGGAGCGTGACCCAGCGGCGCACCCGCACGCCGATCGCGCCGATCTTTGCTTCCCGGCCCTGCGCGTCATCGGTCCAGATGCCGATGCGTCCCTCGGCCCGGCGCGCCTCGACCCCGAAATCGGCCAATGCGGCGATCACCCATCCTTCAAGGTTATGAACGAAATTGCGGACGTCTTTGCCGCGCTTGCCGAGATCGATATTGAGATAGCCGACCCGCTGGCCTGGCCCGTGATAGGTGTAGCGACCACCCCGGCCTGCGTCATAGACAGGGAAGCGCGGATCGAGCAGTTCCGCCCGGTCGGCGCTGGTGCCGGCGGTATAGAGCGGTGGATGTTCGAGCAGCCAGACGCGCTCGTCCGCTGTACCCGTATGGATGGCGGCTGCGCGCTCTTCCATGTCGGCCAGCGCTTCGGGATAGGGGATTGGTCGCGTTTCGACGCGCCATTCTATGGTGCTGATCGGATCGGAGAAGGACATGGCTTTTCTTGACTTGGCTTGCTGCTACTATCAAGGGCGATGAGCATGGTCGGGGCGAAAGGTCAACGGCCGGGGAGTGTGAAAACGGATATGAAATCACTGTCGATCGGCGCGGCCTGGCTGGAGAGCAGCGTCTTCCTCAAGCGGGAGATGGGCCTTTTGCTGCCAGTGGTCCTTTTGTTCATCGGGGTTCCGTTCGCTTTGCTGCTGGGCGCTATTCCTCAGGAATTCCGGACAATGGCGGAAGGGGGAGCGATTCCTCAAAATGTGACGGTGCCGGGGCTGTCGCTGATCGCCTTTCTGCTTTGTCCATTGGTCATGATCGGGGGCACATTGGCGACCTATGCGCTCGCGCTCCAGCCGGGGATTAGTTTGCGTGAGGCGCTGGGGCTGGGGTTTCGGCGTATTCCGGTTGCGCTGGGGGCTGCTGTGCTGGTCGGGCTGGTGCTGATCGTCCCGTCCATGGCGGCGAGGATGGCGTCACCGCAGGGGGGTAGCCTCGTCATGATGATCTTTCTGTTCTGGCTGTCTGCCCGGCTGCTTCCGCTCAATGCGCTGGTGGTCGACAGGCCTGTCGGCGTGATTGCGGCGTTGCGGGAAAGCTGGGCGCTGTCACGCGGGATGTTGCTGCGGTTGCTGGCTTTCCTTATCGTGATTTCGATACCGTTGATGATCGTGCAAACGGTGGGGCAGATAGTATTCGGACTGGTCGGCGTGGCCATTGGCGGTCAGGAGGGCGGGCGTCAGCTTGGCGATGTCGGCAGTGCGCTGGCGCTGGCGTTGGGGCAGATGGTGATGATCGTGATGACCGCGAATATCTATCGCCAGCTGGTGGCCGGACGGTCCTGATCCGGCCTGATTTCCGGCCTGCGGACGAGGCGCCGTCGGCCGGAAACATCTGTCTCAGGCCCGTAAACCGATGCTGTGTGCGGATTTTTACCCGCCGGACAAGGGCTGTTCAGCTCCAGGTAGCGAGTGGCGGCAGGCTCATCAGGATCGCGTCGATATTGCCGCCGGTTCTGAGGCCGAACAGGGTTCCGCGATCATAGACCAGATTGAATTCGGCGTAGCGGCCGCGCCATTCGAGCTGACGCGCCTTGTCTTCTTCCGTCCACTTCATCCCCATGCGCCGCCGCACGATTGGCGGAAAGGCCGCAAGAAATGCCTCGCCGACCGCGCGGGTGAAGGCGAAGTTGGCGTCGAACCCGGCATCGTCGAGGCAATCGAGATGGTCGTAGAAAATACCGCCGACGCCCCGATGCACTTTGCGATGGGGGATGTAGAAATAGTCGTCGGCCCATTTTTTGAAACGCGGATAATGATCCGGGTCATGCGCATCGCAGGCAGCCTTTAGCGTTTCGTGGAAAAAGCCGGTATCCTCCTCATAGGGGATCGGGGGATTGAGATCCGCTCCGCCGCCGAACCAGCGTTTCGTCGTCACGAGGAAACGGGTGTTCATGTGAACGGCGGGCACATGGGGGTTGGCCATATGGGCGACCAGGCTGATGCCGGTCGCGAAAAATTCGGGATTGTCGTCCGCGCCATGAATGGTTTTCGCGAATTCCGGTGAAAAGGCGCCACCCACGGTCGAAACATTGACGCCGACCTTTTCGAATATCTTGCCCTTCATCACGCCGCGTACGCCGCCACCGCCTTCGCCCGGTTGCGCGCCGTCGCTTTCCCGGTTCCACGCGGTATAGTCGAAGGTGGCGTCGCTGCCGGCTTCCCGCTCGATCGCCTCGAATTCGGCGCAGATGCGATCGCGCAGCGTTTCGAACCAGACGCGGGCCTGCTGTTGCTGAGGGTCGAGCGGTTTCATCGGGGATATTGTCCTGTCTGGCGAAGTGCTTCGCTGAGCGCGATGCCTGCGGCAACGGCAATATTCAAGGACCTAAATCCCTCTGCCATCGGAATCCTTATCCGCAGGTCGGCGCGATCATGGACCTCATCGGGTACGCCTGCACTCTCCGATCCCAGCATGATCATGTCATCCGGTTCGAAGCGGGCATCGGGCAGTAATGTGTCGCCCTGCGAAGTCAGCAGGACGATCCGCCGCCCGCTTTCCGCCTGTGCGGCGAAGAAGGTATCGCCATTGGCATGCCGGGTGATGTCCGCCTTTCCGCCATAATCCATGGCCGCACGCCGGAGTTGCCGGTCGGAGGCGGGAAAGCCGCAGGGCATGATGATATCGAGGGGCACCGAAAAGCAGGCGGCGAGGCGAATGATGGTCCCGACATTGCCCGCAATGTCGGGCTGGAAAAGCGCAACATGCATGGCAGGCGGCATAGCGGGGCGGAAAGGGCTTGTCACCCGTCGGTCAAATTGCGGCTGGCAAAGACGTGCGTTGAACGCTATCACGCTGGCACGTGCAACACAGGGGGAGGGCGCGCGTCCATCGGGCATTATGCCAAAAACCCCCTTGAAAGCTCCGGTTGTCGGGGTGGCACGCACAAGAGGACCGGCGCGGCCTTGGCCCGTGAATCGGTCGGCGAAGACAGGGGTTGAATGCATGGCGACACTAGAAGGTAGTGCTGACGCAGATCTGTCCAAAGATGACGGCGGCGTTCGCAGGCGTGATTTCATCAATATCGCTGCGGTCAGTTTCGCAGGGGTCGGCGGTGTCGTCGCCCTGTTACCGCTGGTAAATCAGATGAACCCCAGCGCGGACGTGCTGGCGCTCGCGTCGACCGAAGTCGACCTTTCCGGCATTCAGGAAGGGCAGGCGATCAAGACGATCTATCGTAGCCAGCCTCTGTTCGTGCGCCACCTGACGGCGAAGGAAATTGCCGAGGCCGATGCAGTTGACATTTCCACCCTGCGCGATCCGCAGACGCTGGAGCAGCGTACCGTCGACGGCAAGAAGCAATGGCTCATCACCATGGGCGTCTGCACCCATTTGGGGTGCGTGCCGCTCGGGGCCGGAGAGGGCGAGAATAAAGGGGAATATGGCGGTTATTTCTGCCCCTGCCACGGGTCCAGCTACGACACGGCTGCCCGTATCCGTAAGGGCCCTGCGCCGTTGAACCTGGAGGTGCCGCCGTACAGCTACACCTCTGAAACTGCCATTCTCGTAGGCTGAGGAGCGGATAGATGAGCTTTCCCTGGGCCAAGGAATATACCCCCAAGGTGCCACTGATGAAGTGGCTCGACGACCGCCTGCCTCTGCCGCGGTTCGTTTATAATGCGGTCGGCGGCGGTTATCCGGTGCCGCGCAACCTGAATTTCTTCTGGAATTTCGGCGTGCTTTCGGGTCTGGCGCTGGTGATTCAGATCGTGACCGGCATCATCATGGCGATGCATTATGGCGCCAATGATGCGGTCGCCTTCTGGACGGTCGAACACACGATGCGCGACGTGAACGCCGGATGGCTGATGCGCTATGCCCATGCCAATGGTGCAAGCTTCTTCTTCATCGTCGTTTATCTCCATATTTTCCGGGGACTCTATTTCGGGTCCTACAAGGCCCCGCGCGAGATGATCTGGCTGCTCGGCCTCGTCATCTTCCTGCTGATGATGGCGACCGCCTTCATGGGCTATGTGCTTCCCTGGGGGCAGATGAGCTATTGGGGGGCGAAGGTCATTACCGGCCTTTTTGGTGCGATTCCGGTGGTGGGTGAACCGATCCAGACATGGCTGCTGGGTGGCTTCGCACCGGGCAATGCGGCGCTTAACCGTTTCTTCTCGCTGCATTATCTGCTGCCGTTCGTGATCGCGGCCGTGGTCATCCTGCATATCTGGGCGCTGCATATTCCGGGGTCTTCCAACCCGACCGGCGTTGAGGTGAAGGGGCCGCAGGATACCGTGCCTTTCCACCCCTATTATACGGCAAAGGACGGGTTCGGAGCGGGCGTATTCTTCATTGCCTTTGCGATCATGGTCTATTTTGCGCCGAATTTCCTCGGCCACCCGGACAATTATATCGAGGCGAACCCGCTCTCGACGCCCGCGCATATCGTGCCGGAATGGTATTTCTGGCCTTTCTACGCGATCCTGCGCGCGTTCACCGTGGACTTCTTCTTCATTCCGGCAAAGCTGCTGGGCGTGCTGGCGATGTTTGCATCGATCCTGCTGCTCTTCTTCCTGCCCTGGCTCGATACCTCGCCGGTGCGGTCGGGGCGTTATCGTCCGCTGTTCAGGAAGTTTTACTGGATCCTGCTGCTGGACGTGCTGGTGCTCGGCTATTGCGGCGGCGCTCCGGCGGAAGAGCCGTTCGTGATGATCTCTCAGGTCGCGGCGGCTTATTATTTCGCGCACTTCCTCATCATCCTGCCGCTCATCGCGGCCTATGAGAAGCCGCTGCCATTGCCCGGTTCTATTACCGAGGCCGTGCTGGCCAAACATGGTGAGACCGCCGCACCCGCCGCGGTTCCGGCCGAATAAGGGGGCAGGAAAAATGGTACGCATTGGTGCATTTCTCGTCGGCCTCTTCTTCTCGGGCTGGCTGCTTGTCTCCTTCCTTTTCGGGGCCGTCGCTTATGTCAGCGATCCGCCCGCGCCGACCGCGGAGAAGGAGTTTCATCTCGTTCCCCGCCATGTGGCGTTCAGCTTCGATGGGCCTTTGGGCCATTATGACAAGCAACAGCTTCAGCGCGGCTTTCAGGTGTTCAAGGAGGTCTGCTCAGCCTGTCATAGCCTGAAGTTCGTGGCATTCCGCGATCTGGAAGCGCTTGGCTATAACGAGGCCGAGGTGAAGGCAATCGCCAAGGGCTGGGCGATCAAGACGCCGGACGTAGACCCCGCGACCGGCGAGGCTTCCTCGCGCGATCCGGTGCCGGCCGATCATTTTCCCAAGCCGTTCGCCAATGATGTGGCGGCGCGCGCGGCGAATAATAATGCGGTTCCGCCCGATCTTTCGCTGATGGCGAAGGCGCGGCATCATGGTCCGGCCTATATTTATTCGTTGCTGACCGGGTTTCAGGACCAACCGGCAGACCTGATCGCCAAGTTCCCCGACAGCAAGACGCCGGAAGGGCTGCATTACAATCCCTATTTCGCCAATCTCAACCTAGCGATGGCGCCGCCGCTGACGGCGGAAGGGCAGGTGACCTATGCGGAGGGGCAGCCCAAGCCGACGGTCGATCAGATGTCTCAGGACGTGGCGGCTTTCCTGACATGGGCGGCCGAACCGAAGATGGAAACCCGCAAGAGCGCAGGTTTCGCGGTGCTCCTCTTCCTGATAATCGCGACGGGGCTCGCCTATATGTCCTATCGTAATATCTGGGCGGACGAGAAGCACTGAGCTTCGATACGGCATTGCTGTCATGAAATAAGGGGTGCGGGCCAACAGGCTTGCGCCCCTTTTTCTATGGCTCCTTCCTCCTGCAGCGATTCTTGTGCGGGAAGAAGGTGGGGAAGCGCCATGGGCAAGATATGCAAAAGGCCCGGGAGCCGATTGGTTCCGAGGCCTTTGTTGACCGGAAGGTCATGGTGGGCGTGGCAAGGATTGAACTTGCGACCCCTGCGATGTCAACACAGTGCTCTACCACTGAGCTACACGCCCACATGTGACACGGTTTCGATAAGGAAACCGCCGGGGGAGACGCGCTGTTAGCTTCGATCGAACATTTGTGCAAGCCTTGATTGAAGGGTAAGGCGCGATTTTTCCGGATGGAAGGCAGAGGGGGGATGATGCAGCCGATTTCGGTGGAAAAGGATGGCGGTGACAGCGGTGAGGCCATTGCGCACCGGGGGGCATGGTACACGCATCTCTATGTGCAGGTGCTTGTCGCGATTCTTGCGGGCGTGGCCGTGGGTGTGTTCGCGCCGGCGACCGGGGAGGCGCTCAAGCCGCTGGGAGACGCCTTCATCAAGCTGGTGAAGATGATCATCGCTCCGGTGATCTTCCTGACCGTAGTGACGGGCATAGGCGGGATGCGCGATCTGTCCGGTGTCGGGCGGGTTGCGGGCAAGGCTTTCTTCTATTTCCTTGCGGTGTCGACGCTGGCGCTCGCCGTCGGTTTGCTGGTGGCGAATCTGGTGCGGCCGGGAGAAGGCATGAATATCGACCCGGCTTCGCTCGATGCCGCGCGCATTGCCGATTATGCCGAGCAGGCCCATCACACCAGTCTCGTCTCGTTCCTGATCGACATCATTCCAGCGACTCTCGTCGCCGCAGTGGCGGATGGGCATATATTGCAGGTATTGTTCGTGGCGATCCTGTTCGGCATTTCGATGACGATGATTGGCGACAAGGCGCAGCCGTTAATGGCGCTGTTCGATTCGGCGTCCCATGCTGTATTCCGTCTCGTCTCTATCCTGATGAAGGTCGCGCCCGTGGGGGCGTTCGGGGCGATGGCCTTCACCATCGGTAAATATGGCCTGGGGGCGCTCGCCCATCTCGTCGGGCTGGTTGCGACCTTCTACCTCACGTCGCTGCTGTTTGTGCTGGTGGTGCTCGGTCTGATCGCGCGCATGGCGGGATTTTCGATCCTGCGGCTGATCGCCTATTTGCGCTCGGAATTATTGCTGGTGCTCGGCACTTCTTCGTCGGAGGCGGCGCTGCCCAGCCTGATCGAGAAGATGGAGCGGGCTGGGTGTGAGAAGAGCGTGGTCGGGCTGGTCGTGCCGACCGGCTACAGCTTCAATCTCGACGGTACGAATATCTACATGACATTGGCGGCCCTGTTCATCGCACAGGCGACCAACGTACCGCTCTCGCTGGGGGAGCAGGTCGCATTGCTGCTGGTCGCGATGATAAGCTCCAAGGGGGCCGCAGGCGTCACCGGAGCCGGGTTCATTACGCTCGCCGCGACGCTGGCGATCGTGCCTTCTGTTCCGGTCGCTGGCATGGCGCTGATCCTCGGCGTGGATCGCTTCATGAGCGAATGCCGCAGCCTCACCAATTTCGTCGGCAATGCGGTGGCGACGGTGGTGGTCGCGGCATGGGAAGGTAAGCTGGACCGTGGACGGCTCGACGCTGCAATGCGCGGACGGCCATTGCCGCCAACCAGCGACGTCGAGGTGATTATCGAGGATTGATTTCAGGGGAGCCGGATCCCTGCCTGTCGGCAGGGAAGCTTTGGAAGCGAGCGGGTTTTTATGCGTTCTTAGAGTCAGAACCCATTATTGGCGCCATTGAAGTTTGAAGCAAAACGGCTCGGTACAAGGAGAAAAGGCGCAGGAATATGTCGATATTCCCAGCCTTTTCGACGCCTCAACGGTGTCAGTAATGGGGCCCGACCCTAGAGCCCGCTGGCGCTGTCGAGGCCGAACATGCGGTCCACTTCCATCACCAGATCGCGCAGGTGGAAGGGTTTGGACAGCACCTTGGCCTGCGGCACTGCCTTGCCGGCCTTGAGTGTAACCGCGGCAAAGCCGGTGATGAACATGATGCGCATGTCCGGTGCGATTTTCGCCGCATGCTGGGCCAGCTCGATGCCGTCCATTTCCGGCATCACAATGTCGGTCAGCAACAGGTCGAATCGCTCCGTCTCCAGCAACGGCAAGGCTTCCGTGCCGCGATCGACGGACTTCACTTCATAACCCGAACGTTCCAGCGCCCGCGCCAGATACTGGCGCATTGCGTCTTCATCTTCCGCCAACAAGATACGGATCATCGACCCCGACACCTCTGATATGTTTGTTGAGGGTGCTGCCAGTGAGGCGGCGCCCTGTCAATGCTGCCCAAACTTATGCTTTCCATTTGTGGATAAGCGCTTAACATTCCCCATTTTATGAGAAACCGGGATATGAAGGACGGAAAGCGGGTCGGGTGACATCAGGAACGGAGATGCAGCCATGGGGCGCTGGCCCGTTGTTCGATTTCCAGCGATCCGGTGGGGCACCGGCTCCGGTGCTGTTGTCGGTTCCCCATGCGGGGCGCTGCTATACGCCTGAAATCATAGCGTGGGCGCGGGTGCCGGAGCAGACATTATGGCGGCTGGAGGATCGCTATGCCGATCTGCTGATCGAGGATCTGGTGGCACGGGGATTCCCTGCGCTGGTCGCGCAGGTTCCGCGCGCGGTGATCGACCTCAACCGCGATCCCCGTGATATCGATGTGAAGCTCGTCGGGGCCGTTCCCCGTGGGCAGCCCCTGATCCAGTCGGTGAAACAGCGGGGAGGGCTGGGTCTGTTTCCTCGTTCTCTGCCGCGTTGCGGCGATCTCTGGCGCGGTGTTATTTCCTGGGAGGAGGCCCATAGTCGTATCACACTGGCGCATGAGCCCTATCATGCGACGCTGGAGCAGGAAGCGGAGCTTTTGCGTCATAGTCATGGAGAGGTGCTGCTGGTCGATGTGCATTCGATGCCGCCGCTTCCTCCGTTTGCCTCCGGTCTGTCCCGCGCTGACGTCGTGATCGGTGACCGGTTCGGCACAAGCGCATCCCGAACTTTGGTTGAGCTTGCCTGCTCGGTTATCGCTGCCCATGGATATGTGGCGGCATTGAATCACCCTTATCCGGGATCTTATCTGATCGAACGTCACGGCAAACCGGAAAGCGGACGCCACGCCTTGCAGATCGAAATTTCCCGTGACCTCTATCTTGATGACCAGATGGAGTCGCCCGGACCGGGACTCGGGCGGGTGCGGACGATGGTGACGCAGCTGGTCGAGGAGCTGGGTCGGGAGCTTGGGGGCCGGCATTGGTCGGAGGCTGCAGAATAGAGCATTTGCGAGTCAGATGGTGATACCGATGATTCAGGATAGGCGAGGGAATGCGGCCTGCAACACTGGTTTGATCCGATAAATTCGGCTCGATTTGCGTAGGCGGCGCAAAAAAAAACCACCCTATGCGTGCATAGGGTGGCCAGGTTCAGGGAGGAGACGCCTTCGAGGGAGAAGGCGTCCATGCACACACCCGAAAGGGGAACAGGTGCGGACACCTCACTTAAGTAAGCGATAGCCGGCATTTTTTCAACTGTTGATCGTCGGTAATTATTTGCTTTTTCCTGTTTGTTTGCTTGATCGGAAACAAGTAACGGCCCGGCGCATCATTACGCCGGGCCGTCGAATTTTCCTCAGATCACCTGTATCGGCCGCGAAAAGCGGTCCTCGACTCAGGCCATGGTGTCGGCGGGCGCAATATCGGGCATTTTGCCCTGCTCGACCTGCCGGTTGAAGATGTCGCGCATCAGTTGAAGCGAGAAGAGATGGGCGTGAATCAGCGGCAGCATCCCGTTCTGGTTGATCTTGCGCAACTGGTCGCCGCGCAGGTCGCGCAGTTTCTGTTCGTTGATCATGCCGAATCCGCGATAGATGAACGGCTTATCGCTATTCTGCATCTGGATCGAAACCTCGCCGTCCATGATGAGGTCGAGGTCCTTCAGGTCCTTCATGAACATAGCCGTGCGCTGGGCCGCCTGCTCGAACTCCTCGCAGAATTTGAGGATATTCTTGGTCAGCTCGGTGGGCTGATTATCCTCCAGCAGCAGGTCGCCTTCTTCGAACTCGCCAATGGTGTCGCTGGTTGGATCGAAGCAGAGCGACAGCTCATCGCTGTCGGGGCGCAGCCGGGCCAGCATCCAGGGGTAACGGCGGACATAGGCCGGAACATAGGCCGGGCCGTTCAGCTTGCCCTCATCGTCGAGGAAGGTGTTGACGCCCTCGTTGAGCCCCATCAGCGCGAGCGGCACCGGATCTTCGCCGGCGGAAAAGATGATCGGTACGAAGCGCTGGGCAGAGACGAATTCGTCGATGGTCAGCGGTACTGCGTGCTGCCCCTTGAGGAAAGGGGCGGTATCGGCCGGTCGGATGCGGTATTTGCCATGCTCGTTGCTGTTGAGCGGAACGAGGCCGTTATAGAGGATCGGCAGAGGGGCGTTCGGCGCGCTGGCCATATTTCGTCTCCAAAATGATGCTGAACGGGCGGGCCCGCTGATCGCGTGAATATACCGGCGCTCGCGATAAAGGCGTCAGCCTTCCGATGCAAGCGGGATGAGTTTGCCGGGGTTCATCAGGCCCATCGGGTCGAAGGCCTTTTTGATCGAATGCAGGGCGGACAGGCGGGCGGGGGAAGAAAGGCGCGCCAGTTCGGCGCGTTTCATCTGACCGATGCCATGCTCTGCAGAGATTGAACCGCCCGCTGCGACCACGGCATCGTGGATGAAGCGGGTGATGGTTTCCCCCTCTTGGGCGATCCATTCCGGGCCATCGCTGGTCCCCTTCGGCGCGCGGACATGGAAATGGACATTGCCGTCGCCCAGATGTCCGAAGGAGGAGGCGGTGGTACCGGGAAAGCGTCGTTCGGCGGCAATCACGGTGTCGATCATATAGTCCGGCATCCGGTCCACCGGCACGCTGATGTCGAATTGCAGCGCGGGCCCCTGTGCCCGTTCCGATTCGGAGATCGATTCGCGCAGCCGCCAGAATGCGGCTGCCTGCGCCTTGTTCTGGGCGAGGGTGGCGTCGATCCCTCCGCCGCCTTCCAGATACCGGCCGAGTGCGGTTGTGATCTGTTCCTCGGTTTCCATGGCCTTTGCGGGATCGTCTCCAAGGTCGAATTCGATCAGCGCATGCCAGGGGGAGGGGGTGTCGATCGGCAATTTCGTTCCCGGTACATGGCTGAGAACATGGCCGAGACAGTCGGCGGCCATCACCTCGAACCCCTCGATGATCGGGCCGAAGCGCGTTTCGAGTTGCCGTAGCAGTGCCAGCGCATCATGAGGGCGCGCAACGCCGACCCAGGCGGTCGCAATGTGGGTCAGGGCGGGAACGAGCTTGAGCGTGGCCGCCGTGACGATACCGAGCGTCCCTTCCGCGCCGATCAGCAGATGGCGTATGTCGTAGCCGCGATTGTCTTTCTTGAGCGGCGCCAACCCCTCATAAATGGTGCCGTCGGGCAGTACGGCTTCTAGTCCGTCAACCAGCCCGCGCATTGTACCGTGGCGCAGCACCTGCGTGCCGCCCGCATTGGTCGAGGCAAGGCCGCCGATGGTCGCTGACCCCTTGGCGCCGAGGCTGAGCGGAAAGCGTCGCCCCACTGCTTCGGTTGCCTCGTGAAGGGTCGCGAGGATGACCCCGGCCTCGCATATGGCCTGATTGTTCGATGGGTCGATCGAGCGGATCCTGTTCATCCGACGAAGCGACAGAATGAAGGCGCTGCCATCGGCGGGAGGGGTTGCTCCGCCGACCATCGATGTGTTGCCGCCTTGCGGGACCAGCGGAATCCGATGTTCGCGCGCGATCTCCATCGCGCCGGCTACTTCGGCTGTGCTGGCGGGCGCGATAATGGCCGGACTCGCCCCATGGAATCGGTTGCGCCAGTCGGTCACCCAGGGGGCGATTTCGTCCGGATCGGTAATGACCCCTTTCGAACCGAGAAGGGTTCGAAATTTTTCAAGTGGTTCAATATGGCTCATAAAGGCGCATATTGATGTAATTCACCTGTTGTTCAACTGCTCTTCGTTATGCGACATCCTGTCATTCAGCGCCGAAGACGCAAAAAAGGGTGATCGTGACTCTGTTGCCGTTTTTATTGTTGTCCGCTTCGGCGACATTTTCGCCGCAGGAGCTTTCCGGCGCGGTGCGATCGGTCGAACTGACGCAGATGACGATCGAGCAGCGTATCATCATCCGCGTTCCGATGATCCGGCCCGGTCCTCCCCCTCCGCCCGATGAGCGTGGTGCACGCTATCGCACCGAGCCTCCGCCATCGGGGGCGCAGCCTCCGCTCAATCGCGAGTGGGAAGAGCATAAGGGGCCGAAATGTATCAGGATTTCTCAGGTGCGTGCCGCCGCGATCAGCTCGTCTCGGGGGGTGGATCTGGTGCTGGACGATAACCGCCGTTTGCGGGCGGTGTTGGGGCGGGAATGCCGCCCGGCGGACCTTTATTCGGGTTTCTATATACAGCCCCATGCGGATGGCTCGCTTTGCGCCGGGCGGGATCGCGTTCTTGCCCGCAGCGGGGCGGATTGCGCGATCACCGATTTCAGGCGGCTGGAACCCAAGCATTAGGGCGGATCGACATTCAGAAGATGACGAGCCGAAAATGGTGATTTTGCGTGATCCGGAGCGGAGTGTACTCAAGGTACGTGAGCACCGGAAGCGCGCGAAAGCGCCATTTGCAGGCCGCCAGGGCTGAATGTCGATCCGCCCTAGTGTGCCGGCGCGGCGAGGCCGCATTGCCCGGCACCGTTTTTGAACGGATTTTCTTGACAATCGCGCGATTTTTCATCACATCGCGGCCAGCATAGCTGGTGCATTGTGCCCGGCTGTTTGAATTTCCGGACAACTGGATGACTTTTGCCGATCTCGGCCTTTCCGATGAACTTTTGAGGGCCGTAAGCGAGGCCGGATATGAAACGCCGACGCCAATTCAGGCGCAGGCAATCCCGCCGGTTCTGATGATGAAGGATCTGATCGGCATTGCCCAGACGGGCACGGGCAAGACGGCCAGTTTCGTGCTGCCGATGATCGATATTCTCGCCCATGGCCGCAGCCGCGCACGCATGCCGCGCAGCCTGATATTGGAGCCTACGCGTGAACTCGCTGCGCAGGTGGCTGAGAATTTCGAGAAATACGGCAAATATCACAAGCTTTCCATGGCGCTGCTCATCGGCGGCGTATCGATGGGGGACCAGATAAAGGCGCTGGAAAAGGGTGTCGATGTTCTGATCGCGACGCCGGGCCGCCTGATGGACCTGTTTGAGCGTGGCAATATTCTGCTTACCGGATGCGGCCTGCTGGTGATCGATGAGGCGGACCGGATGCTCGACATGGGGTTCATTCCCGATATTGAGAATATTTGTACCAAGCTGCCGACCAATCGTCAGACCCTGCTTTTTTCCGCGACCATGCCGCCGCCGATTAAGAAGCTGTCCGACAAGTTTCTTTCCAATCCCAAATATGTCGAAGTGGCACGGCCGGCTACCGCCTCTGCCAACATCACCCAATGGCTCGTGAAGGTCGATGCGCGCAAGAAGCGCGAAAAGCTGCGCCAGTTGCTGGATGGTGAGAATGTGACCAACGCGATTGTCTTCTGCAATCGCAAGACGACTGTGCGGGAGCTCAACAAAAGCCTGAAACGCCATGGTTTCGCCAGTGCCGAGATTCACGGCGACATCGATCAGAATACGCGTCTTGCCGAGCTGGAGCGGTTCAAGACCGGTGATGTGCATATCCTCGTCGCGTCGGATGTGGCGGCGCGCGGTATCGATATCAAGGGCGTGTCGCATGTGTTCAATTTCGACGCTCCCTGGCATCCTGACGATTATGTGCATCGTATTGGCCGTACCGGTCGTGCAGGTGCGACGGGTGTGGCTTATACCTTCGTTACGAAGGAGGATGCCGAGGCGATCGACAATATCCAGAAGTTGATCGGCACATCGATCGACTATGCCGTGGCAGGCGATGAAGGCGCGGTCGAAGAGGAGGCGGCTCCGCGTCCTGCGAAAGAGCGGCGCGGCAAGGCGAAGCCCGACCGTGGAGGCGATCGGGGGAGGGGGGCTTCCACCGATGGACGCAGGCGCGAATCGGAAGACAAAGCCAGAGGCGCTTCCTACCGTGAAGAGGAGCGCGCGCGTGGCCGCCATCAGCAGGTCGACGGCACCGAGGAGGACGGCGCGTGGAATGGTCCCGTGCCCGATTTCCTGAATGTCGGCTTCGCCCCGCAGGAGGGGTGAGATTTTTGTTCCTCTTCCCTGCGCGACATGAATTTTGGCGTTGCGTTGAAAGGGATGCTCGCCTATAGGCGACCGCCTTGGGGCCGTAGCTCAGCTGGGAGAGCGCGTCGTTCGCAATGACGAGGTCAGGGGTTCGATCCCCCTCGGCTCCACCATTTCTCTTCTAACGCCTTGATTATGGGCGGTTAGCCAGAAAATCAGCCACTTATGCCTGCCATTTGGTCACACCAGTGATATGCAGCAAGGCATGAAAGGCGTGGCGGAAACCCTTCCTCTGCAAAAGCACCGCCGCCTCTAATATTATTTCCGGCGCATACCCACGGCGCTCGTGGCAGCCATCGGAAAGCAGTTCATCAAGCAGTCGCTGGGAACGTCCAGATTCACCGAAGCGAAGCGGCTTCGCACCATCGATGATCTGAACTCGGACGCTCTGTTCATGGCGGCGGAGAAGGAAGGAATTGGTTCGGGCAAAGGGTGAAACTTCACCGCTGACCCTAGGCGAGTATGTTCGGTCGATGGTCGCCGTCATGGATCGGCAGGCCGCGGTGATCAGCTGCCTGTCGCGTGAGCGGGCGGCTGCGGGCATGTGTCGTTGTCGGCTGATTCCAGACGAATTCGTGCATCAAGTGGGCTGTTCTATGATAGAAGCCTGCATTGCAGATTCCTGACCCAAGCTGTCTGCGACTGAGGGACTTAACGTGCTCCCGCTTGGTTATAAGGAATTGCGATAATGCTGAATGCTAACTTCCTCCTGATTTGCGGTGCGTCGGCGAGATTTTCTGCATGACCCGAGCCGTGAACATGAATATGGATATGGATGCTGCAATCAGCCTTTGCGGGCGTCTCGACATTCATATCTCCGCGATCGAACCGCTTGATTCTGGTGGTACGCGCGTCGTCCTCAAGAGCAGCGAAGGTGCGGCCAAGCTGAGCCGAAGTGCTAAGGCCCACGTCATCGAAGGACCGGTCGTGCGCTCTCGCCTTTATCAGGCGCGACCTTCCATTTCCTATGATTGATTATGACCGTGACGAACCCGGGAACGCCGCTGTTTCCCGGGCTCCATATCTTGGCGTTCGACCGGATTGAGGATGACCGGCTTGGCGTGCGCAAAAGACGAGTGCTATACAGGTAGAAATTCTCGCTATTTTGTGGCGTATTGGCCAGCTTTCGCTCTGTAGTTATCTCGCGCAAAAGCCTTTGCTTCGCTGGCTGTCTTGAACGTTTCGCTCAACAGGTTTGAACTTATAATGGGATAACCTTGAGAATTGTAACGCGTATCGCGAATGGTTAGCCGAAACACGCCTTCCTCATCCTTGGTGATCAGAAAGGGGCGAACAGGTTCTCGCGACACGTGGTTACTCCAATGACGGTAGGAAATAGGGGGGGGCAGATCACCAGGCCGACGAACCATCGGCCATGCATCTGCTGATCAGGAGGGAATGGGAACCAGTGCCGATCCCACTTTCTGCTGGAGCAGACCAGCCGCGGCCCGGCAACTTCTCGGGTCGTTATACCTCTCGTATTCGATCATGGTCGGCCCCTTCTTCCGGCGTTTCACCAAAAACTGTGGGATAAGAGGCAATTGCAATGCTGGCCTCACATCACCACTCTCGCATCACTGCATTGTTTTGATCCGGGGCATCCGTTCTGAAGGGCGAGGCTGATCGCTGCTGCGATAGCAAATTTCCCAACCTAAGTGCGCGGGCGCGTTACGCGCCCTTTGGTAGAGCTCGATATGCTGCGCCGAGATTGCCGCAGTGTCCAAATGAACGTTGCGGACGCAATTGTTGCGGGCATGGTCAGCCCGCATCAGCGATATTTGGTGGTCGAAATAGAGTTGGTTGAGATCCACGAAATCATCCCGTCGGTAAGCGGGAGCGCGACGGTCTCTCAGTCGCGAGCGCCTACGGTTGCCATATGCTCGCGATGGATACCATATGGGCATTGGAAGGGCGCTGTTCAAGGGCGGTTAACGACCGCTGAAAGCCTCTGCTATCCCTAATGCGCCCCAATATGCTAGACTGTCGTTATCGGGTCGACCCATGTCCGCATGATCTGACAGAGAGACCCATGTGCTCCCGCGATACCAGGAGCTTTTTGATGAATCTCGACCTTCTCACATTACAGGCCGTCCTCATCGGCGGAGCAATATTTGTGCTGATTATCGGCCGTAACGGTTGGCGTGATCGAAGGAGACGCAGGCGGGAAGCCGAAGCTATAGCAAAAGATGCAGATCTCGGGTCAACAGACACGGAAACATTTCTGCCCCGCCCCTGATGATCGGCAAGTTTACTTAGGGTCAGGCGCCAGTAATGAGTCCTGGCCCTGGCGAAGACAGAGTAGCAATGGCGGTGAGAATTCACTTCGTCGTTGCCACCTGTCGTTGCATTGGATCGGGAAAGTCAGATTTTCTAGAAAATTGCGGATTTCCGCTCATCTTCCCGGGAAAGGAAGCGTCAGCATCTCAGGCTATCCGCCGGGTTTCTGTCGCCATTTGGTCAGTGCGATCGGCCAGGGAAGATTGGCGGAGGTTTCCGCTCCACGGCTTGCCTTTGCTAACGCTTCCTGCTGTTTCTTCGTCTCAATCGCGATCAGTCGATTGGCCAGCGCCTGCCACGCCGCTTCGGCCCGAAGGCAGCGTTCGCGCACATTGGCGAGATCGGTTTCCTCGGCAGCCTTGGCGCTTTCGGCGGCCCTGGCAAGATAGAATTCGGCTGTGACGGACATACAGCTTGGCTCCTTAGGGAATGTTTCCCTGTTAATCGATCATCTGTGCGACCAGCTCCCCCAGTTCATGACGGGAAAGCGTGTAGGATTGGGGCTGCACAAATGACCGCGAGGATTTCAATCGTCGAAAGTTCGGAACAAGATGTCGATTATGTTTGGGGTAGTGTTTCATGAATTTCCTTGAGGCACGCCGAACGGGCATGCTCTGAATGTTCGGGAAGTAGCGCTCATCATCGATGGCGTTCGCTCGGGTAGAAGCCCTGACGGCGAAGTCATGATGGGGGTATGTTCCCGAAAGATTTTACGGCCCTTGCTGAGATCATAGGGGGCAGTTCGACCTGCGCCCGATCTTCGACTACGGAGCGAATACGGACTCTCGCCATATTGTGCCCGTAATATTAAGCAATATTTTGACGGCCATTATATCAGGTGGGCGCGAAAGCGCCCACCTGGAACTGTTTGCCAATCAGGCTGTCGAGGACGACAAGGTCATCCTCGGCCGATAATCAGACGGTTTCGAGTTTCACCGCAGAAGCGCGACCTCGCTGATCGGTCTGGACCTCATAGCTGATGCGCTGGTCCTTCAGGAGCGTGGCCATCCCGGCCTGTTCCACGGCGCTGATGTGCACGAAGCTGTCTTCTCCGCCGTCTTCCGGCGCGATGAAGCCATAACCTTTGGTGGCGTTGAAGAATTTTACGGTGCCGATAGGCATAATATTTTCCTTTGGGAATAAAGAGAAACCCGCCAGAGCTTTTGCTCTGCGGCGCTGGTCGAGTGTCAAAGGAAGAATTTGCCCTCAGGCGTCAAAATCCGTCGCAGGCGACGATAGCTCTTTGTCATGTAGTTGGTGGGTTTTAAAAAGTCAATAATGCCGCATAAAAATAAAATGGCATCGGATTATCGGGCGTGAATGAAATGAAAATCGGGCGTTATATGGGTATAACAGGCGGATATATTTTCATTTTTAACGGAACATCATTCGTCTCAGGGAATGCCCATTAATCGATATATTTTCTTGCCTCGCGAGCATTTCTATGAGCATGGCATCGGCCGTATCTGACGTAATGAGCAGCCATGCTGGTTTGACAATCGCAGACCTAGCATTCTCGGGGTAGGCAAGTGATGGGACAGCAAGAGCATTGGAGCATAGCGTTCGTGTCGACAAGACATGGAAATGGCGCTTTCGCAGCACAGAAACAGGGATTGCTCCTGATGACGGCCGCCGGACACCCCATTTGTGGATAAGGTGATGCCGAAGGCTGCTCTCCTGCCGGAACTGATCGACGTCGGCGACATACCGGGGGGCGGCCAGTTGCACCTCTTCCGTTATGGCGATGATTACTCGATCCAATTCGATGGCGACGAGTTGATGGGCAGCTTCAATTATTGCTCCGAGCAGGCGCTTGCGACCATGGCCCGTGAACGGCTTCCCGGCAATGACGGACGGATTCTCATCGGTGGTTTAGGGATGGGGTTCACTTTGGGGGCGGCGCTCGCTGCGTGGCCTTCGACTTCTGCCTTCGTTGTTGCCGAACTGGTGCCGAAGGTGGTTGAATGGGCGAAAGGGCCGTTAGCTCACATTTCCGGTCGGCATATCGATGATCCACGGGTATCGTTGCAGCTCGCCGATGTGCACGACATCATTTCCCGCGCAACGGATGATTTCGATGCGATTCTTCTGGATGTTGACAACGGTCCCGATGGCTTCATCCAAGTGGAAAATGATCGCCTCTACTGCGCTTGGGGCCTGCGCGCCGCCTATGCTGCCCTTCGTTGCAACGGGGTGCTTGCGGTCTGGTCCGCTTATTCCGACCCCGCTTTCGTCGATATGATGGAAGCCGTCGGCTTCATTGTAGAAGAGGCCCGCATACCGGCCTATGCGACAAGCGAAGACGACTGGCACAATATCTGGTTCGCACGCAAACCATCTTGCGAAGGCCAATCTCTTTCCTGACGCCGTTATTGCCCACTTCAGGCTTGACCAGCTTCATTCTCGAAGAACAATAATCGCCTCTGCCACTTGCCCCCTTGGGTTAGGGCCTGACCCTGATGGTATCAGCGGTTTGCCGAAAGCGGCTGTGATATCTTTTCGACCACTTTCGTGGTGCCGAAATCGGATGCTGTAGAAATTGAACCGACCCGATTGCGCCGGAATTCGGGGAAAGCGCGCGCAGATGCACCACTCCCATGCGGCTTCCGGTGGGTTGTCCGTCATCAAGCTGTCACGATCACGACATAAGCGGCGCCCCAGAGACCAGGGGGGCGCATCTTGGAATTCGATGAAACGGCATACCGCTCCTTTCGCAGGGAATTATATCGCCTGGCCTATCGGAGGCTCGGCGATCATTTTGCGAGTGAGGATGTGGTTCAGGACTGTTTCCTGCGGCTCACCCAATATCGCCCCGGTTCGATCGCAAATATGAGGGCTATGTTGCGCCGGATCGTCAACAACCTGATCGTCGATCAGGCCCGCTTTCGCCGCCATCGCGCCGAGGAAGCGCTGGTGCAGGATTTTGATGTTCCCGGTGACGATCCCTCGCACGAACAAGTGCTGTTGCACCGCGAACGGATGGAACAGGTGTCGCAAATCCTCGACCGTATGCCGCCGCAACGCCGGGAAGTCTTTATCATGCGGCGCCTGCACGGTATGTCCGCCAAGGAAGTCGGTGCCGAATTGAAAATCAGCCCGGCCGCCGTGGATGCCCATGTCGCGCGCGCTGTTCTTGCCCTGCACAAGGAAATGGCGCCCCTCGACAGGCCGGTAAGTGGATGACGAACGAATTGACGCAGGGGCATGACGACGAAGAGGAAGCCGCGCTCTGGGTTGCCCGTCACCTTGATAAAGTGGTGGACGCGACCGCCTTTTCCGAGTGGCTGGCCGGAGGCCCCGGACGGCGAGAGCTGTTCGATGCGTTATGGACGATCTGCATGGATGAGGCCGTCACCGACGGGTTACGTGCGAAGGAGCATGAAAATCGGGTTGAAAAGACAGCGCGCACGCGCGTTGCCTATAAGCGTCTGACGATTGCGGCCGTCGCGGCAGCCGTTGCCATCGGAGGCGCCTTTATCTGGCCCCAACTGCGCTTCGCCCTGACGCCGGAACAGGCCTTTGCAACCCCGGCGGGAGAAATCAGTCGCGTCACCTTGTCGGACGGCACGATCGTGCTGTTGAACGGCAACAGCCGGATTCGTGCCCGGATCGACGCCGCGCGCCGTGATGTCCGGCTCGATGCGGGCGAGGCGCTGTTCGATGTCCGGCACGACCCGCAACGCCCTTTCACGGTTGCGGCAGACAATGGTCAGGTCACGGTTCTGGGCACGCGCTTCGATCTGGCGCTCAATGATTCCGGGGTTGACCTCGAAGTGGAACGCGGGCTGGTACGGTTTGAAAATATAGAGGAAAAGCAGTCTGCGGTGCTGGTGCCTGCCCGGTATCGCACGGCGTTGGTCAACGGCCGCATCGCGCCGCCCGCTACGCTCGGCTCCGGCACGGCTGCGGACTGGCAGAAAGGCTGGCTTCAGGTCGCGGATATGCCGCTTTCCGACATTATATCCCGCCTGAAACGCTGGACCGACAAGGACATAGTGGTCGAAGATCCGGCTCTGCTGCGCACCCGTGCCGCCGGACGGTTCCGGCTGAGCCAGCCCAGGGTCGTGCTCGACAGTCTGGGAGACCTTTATGGTTTTACCGTCGAGGATAGCGGCAGCGCCTATATCCTTGAACGCCGATAGTTGCGAATATGTCTGCACGCATCGGAGGCTGCCGGAGAAAGGCGGGGGTAACGGGCTATACGCCACCGCAGCCGGGGTGACCTGATGGCGGCTTACCGGTATTGTCTGTTGTCTGCGCTTGCTGCACTGGCTTCCCCTGCGCAGGCGCAAATGGCGACTTTCGCAATTCCCGCAGGACCCTTGGCCAATGCGTTGACCGACTTTTCCCGGGTAACCGGAATTCAGGTCATCGCCGATCCCTCGGTCCTCAGAAACCATCGGACGCGCGGTGTGCAAGGACGCAAGACGGTGGAGAGTGCCCTTGAGGCAGTGCTGCGTGGAACCGGTCTCATCTATCGCAGAAAAGGTGGCGTGGTGCTGATTCTGGCACGCACGCACGCGCCGGTTTTCGGGCCTTCGCAGGTAAGGGCCGGGGCGCCGGAAAACGCGGCGGCCGATGTCGGGCGAGAATTGGTCGGGCCGAAAGTTCCGATCATCGTCACCGGTCAGCGATTTGCCGACCGGCGCGCGCTCGAAACCAAGAAGCGCGCTCGGAATATTGTCGATGCCCTGTCAAATGATGAAGTCCGACGCCTGCCGGACAATAATGTGGTCGATGCGATGCGGCGTATCCCAGGCGTCTCGGTGCTGCCGGTCGCTGACAATGAACATCCGCGTGACGTGCCCATCGCGCCGGTGGTGCGCGGACTGACCCAAGCTTATAACAATGTCACCATTGATGGGATGCCGGTCGCCTCGACCGGGATACCGGATGCCGGTTCGAACAGCGCCAGTCGCGGTGTGCGGCTCGATATCCTGCCGGCATCGGTGATCAGCCGCCTGCTGGTCACCAAGAGTTTCACGCCGGAACTCGGCCCTGATGCGATCGGAGGCGCGATCGACCTGCAAACCCGCAATGCGCTGGATAATCATGGAGCCCCGTTCATATCAATCGAAACTGGTCTTGCCAGTCCCAGCCGCCATTCCGAAGTGCAGTCCCAATCCATGCTGGGGTCGCATCTGATCGCGACGGTAAGCCGCACTTTCGGGCCGGAGCGTCGGTTCGGCATCGTCCTTTCGGCCAATTACCGTCATCTCGATAATAATAGCGATGTCCATGGTACTGCGGATAGCGGATATATCAATTTCTTCGACGATGAGGGGGGGCTCGCCGAAGCCGGGACCACCGGGAACGGCATCCCGGTGCCGAGGGAGGATAAATATTGGTATAATGGCAGCGACCGCAGGCAATGGGGCGTCACCGCGCGCGCCGATGCCGATCTCGGTATGGTTCGCCTTTCGGCACTGGCCGCCGACCTTGTATTTCGCGACGGCTTCACCCGCAATGAGATCGTTATCGATCCTGACAGCACAAAGCTTGTGGGGCAAACTCCGACATCCGGCCACTTTGATGCGGCCTCCCTTCAGGTCGGTTACCGGCAGGGCGTGACGCGCAACGAAACGCAACTTGCCCGCTTCGGTGCTCTCTGGATGCCGGGGCCTGCCGACCGGGTCGCTCTGGACGTAATGCTGTCACGCGCGATGATGTGGGAGCGGTATGACATGGTGAAGTTCACCGCCGGGCTCGATGCCGGCGGTGCGTCGGCAGGCACCGGCCGGCTGGGGTTCGATTATGATACGGCGCCGCTGCAGTTCAGCTTTAACGTGCCGGTTTCCGCCTATGCCGATCTTTCTCTCTATTCGGCCGATTACTGGCGCCATCGCAAGCGCACTGCGGATTCGCGGATACAGGCGTTTCGCGCAGACTGGCGACACAATATGGAGGAGGAAGCGGAAGGAGCGGGGGGGGCGGTCGGCCTGTCGGCCCGGCGGTCTACCTATGCCTATGGTTTCAGCAATGAGGCATATGAAACCACGGACCGCGGACTGACCCTTGCCGATGCGGGATATGTCAGCGGGGTGACGCTTCCTTTCAGTCAGAACGCTCTGCCTCTGCTTGTCATCGATCCGGATCGTGGATGGCAGATGTTCGACGCCAATCGCCACACCATAAGCCGGACCGACGATGAGGGGGACGCGCTTCAGGATGATTTTCGCCACCGGGAAACATCGATCGACGGCTATGTGATGGCCCGCTTCGGCACTGGTGCTCTGGAGGTTCTGGCGGGGGCGCGGTTCGATCATACGCGGTTGTCGACCCGGGGCTATATGGAGGTTGGCGATATCTGGGCGCCGCTTGTAACTGCGGCGCGCTACAGCCGGTTGCTGCCGTCGGTTCTGTTCAATGCCCGGCCCATTACCAATCTGCGCCTGCGCGCCGGCTACAGCCGTACGATCAGCCGACCGAGCTATGAGGATTATGCGCCGCAATCGTCGATCCATTTTCAGACCGGTTCCACGGTCGGCGACGGCGATGCGACGGGCGTGATCGTCAGGTTGGGTAATCCCGAAATCGCGCCGCGATTGTCGGATAATTTGGACCTCAGCGCCGAATGGACATTGCCGCACGGATGGGATGGGATGGTGTCGGCTGCGGCTTTCCACAAGGCCATTCGTAACGAGATATTCGACGCGGTTACCACCGGCTATGAATATGGCGGTGTTTATTATCGTTATGCCCGCGTTTCACGACCGACTAATGCGACGGCCGCCCATGTCAGGGGGCTGGAACTGAGCGCAGTGGTCGGATCGCTTGGTCCGATAGCGTCCTTTCTGGCTCCTTTCGGTTTCAGCGCCAACTGGACAATGCTGGACGGCGCGGTGACGGTGCCGTTGACCGCAGGTGGTACCCGCACCGTGCATCGCCTGGTGGGTCAGCCGGGGGAGATCCGCAACCTCAACATCTTTTTCAACCGGGATGGCTTCGAGTTGCGGGGCGCCCTGAACTGGACCGGGCGGGCGCTGCGCAGCATTGCGCCGGACGTGCCCTGGGAAGATGTTTACTGGGCGCCGCGCCGTCAGATCGATGTGCAGGCCCGCTATCATTTCGCACGCGGCTTTAGTATGATTCTGGACGTTTCCAATCTCTCGCAAGCTCGTCTGACGAGCCTTACCGGTCCGGGGTTGCGGTGGCTGAAAGACAGCTATTCGGTGCCCCGTATAATCCGCCTCAGCGTCCATTGGGGGCTGGGGAATTAGGGGCAGGCGGCTGTGCAAACACGTCCGGGCCGGGACCATTGGGGAAGCGCCCCCGAACCCGGACGTGGCGCACGGTTCAGGGCCGCGCGGCTTTCCGGTTGAGCCGGCATTTCTTCAGATAGCGTCGAAGCAAGGCTGGCTGGTCGGTCTGGATGGTGGTGACGCCCATTGCGCGCAAGGCGCCGAGCCGGGGGCAGATATCGGGCGAATGCTGTGCGAACTGAGCGTCGATGTCGCCCAGCGTATTGGCCCAGATCCGTGCCGGCATTGCCGCGATCGCCCGGCTTGCATCAGCGGTCAGCGACTGGGGGTCGCCATGCACGACCCGGATCGGTGCGAGGCCGCGGTTGATCGCGTCGAGCGGGGTTGCCGTGGTCAGCCGGGTCATCACCTGAAGCTCCGGCGCAAGTTGGCGGGCAGTGCGTAGAACAGTGCTGTCGCTATCGAACAGTCCCACCTGATCGAGCATCCCCAGTGACTGGATGACGGCGATCACGGGGCCCACGCGGTCGGTCTTCATGTCGAGATCGACAAGGATACGGCCGCATGTGTGCATCAGCATTTTTTGCAGGGTCGGCGGCGGGGCGTCCGTACCCTTGAGGCGGAGCTTGCGCAGATCTGCGTAGGAAATATCTTCGCTCACGCCGGTCCCGTCGGTCGTCCGATCCACCCTGTGATCGTGCATGATATAGGGCACGCCGTCCGTGGTGACATGGACATCGGTTTCAATGAAATCGGCCCCGGCGGCAACAGCCTCGTCAACGGCGGCAAGCGAATTTTCCGGTGCCTTGAGGTGTCCGCCGCGATGGGCCGCGATCATGACCGGGCCTGCCGGGTCCGCCCATTTACGCGTCAGGGCGGCGATGCGTGACGTTTCACCGCAAAAGGGAGCGGCAATGGCCGGTGTCGTCACCGCAACCATCATGCCCCCCATAAGGAATTTGATAATTGTCGCAATCATCATGATGTCCTGTTCGGTCTTCAGAGAAAAATCATTGGGGAAGGGCCGCCGCGAAGGCGGAAGGCGGCCCTTCTCTCTAGGGTCAGGACCCATTACTGGCACTGTTGAGGTTTGAAGCAAAATGGCTCAGCGCAAGGAGGAAAGGCGCAGGAATATGTCGATATTTCCAGG
>SBGG01000103.1 GCA_006226685.1 Sphingomonadales bacterium | reverse complement strand
ACCATCGTTGCCTGCGGCACCAGCTATTATGCCGGGCTGGTCGCCAAATATTGGTTCGAGAAATTCGCTCGCGTGGCGGTGGACATCGATGTGGCGAGCGAGTTCCGCTATCGCGATCCGGTGCTGGAACCGGGCGGCCTTGCCCTGTTCATCAGTCAGTCCGGCGAGACCGCCGATACGCTGGCGGCATTGCGCCATGCGCGGGCCGAGGGCCAGATCATCGCCGTCGTGGTCAATGTGCCGACCAGTTCGATGGCGCGGGAGGCCGATCTGTTGCTGCCCACCCATGCCGGCCCGGAAATCGGCGTTGCCTCGACCAAGGCCTTTACCTGCCAGTTGGCGGTACTGGCGGCACTGGCGGCCAATCTGGCGCGGGCCAAGGGCAGGTTGAGCGCAGAGGAAGAGGCGGACATCGTCAGCCAGCTTTCCGAGGCGCCCGCTGCGATCAATCAGGCCCTGTCACATGACGGCGAGATCGAGGCGATGGCGCATCTGGTCGCCCCTGCGCGCGATGTGCTCTACCTCGGGCGTGGGCCGGATTATCCGATGGCGCTGGAGGGAGCCTTAAAACTCAAGGAAATCAGTTATATCCATGCCGAAGGTTATGCGGCGGGTGAGATGAAGCACGGCCCGATTGCACTGATCGACGATAAGGTGCCGGTGATCGTCATCGCCCCTTCCGGGCCGTTGTTCGAAAAGACGGTCTCCAACATGCAGGAGGTGCAGGCGCGCGGCGGCAAGGTGGTGCTGATTTCCGATGCCGAAGGGATCGCTCAGGCCGGTGAGGGCTGTATGGCGACGATCGAGATGCCGAAAGTCCATCCGCTGATCGCGCCGCTGGTTTACGCGGTGCCGGTGCAGTTGCTCGCTTATCATGTCGCGGTGGCCAAGGGCACCGATGTGGATCAGCCGCGCAACCTTGCCAAATCGGTGACGGTGGAATGAAAAGGCGGACCGGCGACACGGCCGCCGGTCCACAGGGAGCCACTGGTCAGAAGCGTGTCGCGATGGTCAGGCCATAGGTGCGGGGATCGCCGGGTTGTCCGGAAATAAGCCCTGTATTGCCTGATGTTACAGCGAGTTGCTCAAAATAATATTTATCGAAGAGATTGCGAACCCAGCCATAGAGGTTGAACCCTTCGCCGGTGCGGAAGCCGAACCGGACATTGGACAATGCATAGCCTTCTATGTCCGTATAGGCCGAGCGGGAGGCGTTGGAGGAGAATCTGGATCGATAGCTGCCGTCATAGCCCAGATACATCTCACCCTCCCGGCCCAGCAGGTTGACCGGATGATTATATTCCGCGCCGAAGGAGAAGGCCCAGCGGGAGATGCCGGGCAGCCATTGGCCGGAAATATCGCAATTGGCTGGGCTGATACCGCCGGGCGTTCCGGGCGCGCTGGGGCTTTGGCCCGCGCCTGCCGTGGTGCCGCCGGCCAGTTCGGGTGGGCAGGGCGCATCGGTGAATTTCACATATTCGTGATCGGTGAATGCGCCATTGGCATAGGCGGTGAAGCGATCCGACGGGCGGACGTTGAAATCCGCCTCGATCCCGCGCACCCGCACCTTGTCGGCATTGGCGAGATAGCCGCGCAGCACGCCCAACTGCCCATTGGTGACATTGGCCTGAAAATCCCTGATTTCGGTCCAGAAGCCGGAAAGGTTGAGGGTGGCGCGGCGATCCCAGAACTGGCTTTTGAGGCCGATTTCGAAATGATCGACCTTTTCCGGCTTCACCGTGCCGGCGGCGAGGATCGGGTTGCCGCTCGTATCGGAAGGCACACCGTTCAGGTTGACGCCGCCCGATTTGAAGGAGCGGGCGTAGGTCGCATAGGCCATGATGTCCGGCGCGAGATCATAGGATAGCGTCAGGTCGTAGGAGAGGTTCCAGTCGCTGAAGCGCGGCTCGAAATATTGCGGGGCGAGCACCGCATATTGGGCGGCGATCCGGCTGTCCGTCTGGCTTCCCGCATAGGTTACGGACTGCCCGTCACCATTGGTGACCACGGAGCTGTAAAGCCCCTTCTTCTTGTCGTAGTTGAGGCGGATGCCCGGTTGAATTTGGAGGCGATCCGTTACCTTCCAGCCCAGTTGCCCGAATAGCGCAAGGCTAGTGTTGTCGAGGCGGATGTCGTTGATCGCGGTCAGTCCGTCCAGCACGGTCGGATCCGCGGACAGCGGATTATTGGGGTTGATAAGCCATCGGCTGGCCGCCGAACCCTGTACCTGAGACCCGCTGGTGCGGATTTCCTGATAGAAGCCGAAGGCGCCGATGACGAAATCGAAATGCTTTCCTTCCTGCGCGTACCGGAATTCCTGCGTCCATTGTTTCTGCTGTGTCGGGTTTTGCGATTTCACGGTAACGGGAAGGCCGGTGAAATCGCGATCATTGGATGGCTGCCAGTCCCAGTAGCGATAGGCGCTGACCGAGGTGAAGCTGCCCGCGCCGACATCCCATTCGGCTCGCAGCGACACGCCACCCAGTTCGTTGCGTGCACGCAGGTCGGCATCGAGATCGGTCACGCGGTCGAACGCATTGGTGCTTGGCGGCGCATAGCCGAACGCGGCGGCCAGCGCCGCATATTGGCGGGCAAGCGGGCGCTGCGTCGTGCCGACCCGCGCGTAGATCTGGGCGCAGCAGGGGGCGTCCTGAAGATTATAATCGCCCGACAGGGTGAAAGAGAGCCGATCCGTTGCCTTCCACAGCAGCGCGCCGCGCAGGCCGATAGTGTCGAGGCCGTTCACCCATTGATTGGTGGCGACATTATGGATCGTGCCGCGCCGGTCGGTCGTCGACAGGCCGATACGCACCGCGACCTCATCGGACAGCGGCCCGGAAACGGACGCCTTGGCCTGTTTGAAACCGAGATTGCCGAGTGAAATTTCCGCGCGCCCTTCAAAATCGAAGCTGGGCGGGCGGGTCGTGATGTTGATCGCGCCTGCTGTGGTGTTCTTGCCGTAAAGCGTGCCCTGCGGCCCGCGCAGCACCTCGATCTGGTCTATATCGACGAAATCGAGTGTCGCGGCGGCGACGCGGTTATAATAGACCTGATCGACATAGATGCCGACGCCCTGTTCGATCCCGTCATTAGTCAGGCCGAAGGGCGCACCGATACCGCGAATGTTGATCGCGGAATTACGCGGGTTGGAGGAATAGAATTGCAGTGTGGGTTGTAACTGCTGAAGTCGGCTGACGTTGAAGCTGCCGGTGTTGCCGATGGTTGCGGCATCGACGACCGAGATGGAAAGCGGCACATCCTGCGCCGATTCGGACCGGCGGCGAGCGGTAACGAAAATGGCGCCAGCCCCGCCGTCTGGCAGCGGAGCAGCGGAATCCGTATCGGCGGCCGGGGTGATGGCCGGTCCCGGTGGCGGTTCGGCGGCCTGAGCGAGCGGCACGGCCAGAACAGTGCCCGCCACGGTGGCGAGCCGATGGAAACGCGTGATCATGAAATTCCCTTTCTAATGGATCACAGCGCCTCCGGTGGTCCGGTCGGCCCGTTGCGATGATTTGGTCTTCTCCCTGCGGGATAGGAAATGCGTCTATCGATCCGCTTCAACGGTCGAGCCGACGTTTCTCCGTGACGTCGATCTGGACCACCCGACCCTCATGAACCGTGATTGCGACAGTTCCGAAACGAAGGCCTGAAAGTGCCTCTTTGACGTTTTCCAGGCTGCGGACCAGTTGCGGGTCGGCATCCGGCAGGGGCGGCGGCGGCTCTGTAGTCATGTCGCTGTCTCCTTTCTGGATCGACTTTATATCTATAAATTTAGTAGACAATAAATTTCTATGTGGGGCGGCGCTAGTTTTGCTTTTGCCCCATGGCCGATGACCGGGTTTCCGATCAGGTCCAATAGAGTCGTGCAGCTTAAACCATAGGTGGGGCAGCAACATTTCCGGAGGGCACGCGCAGTGCACCGGGGTCGATGGCAAGGCGGGCCTGTCCGGCTCGGCCGATGAGCCGGTTCAGCAGAAACAGGCCGAAGTCCCAGTGGCCGAGGTCCGATTCCGCGTTGATATGGCCGACATGCCCTGCATCGGCAAAATCGCTGCCCCAAAAGAAGGCGAGGCGTCGGGCACGGTCGATGTCGATATAGGGATCATTGCCGCTGGCGACGACGATGGAGGGAAAAGGCAATATCCTGAGCGGAGTCGGCGCAAAGGCTATCAGCCGCGGGTCAACCATGCCGCTGTCGAGTTCGGGCGGTGCGACCAGAAGCGCCCCGGCAATTTTGTCGGCATAGGAGGTTTTCTCCTGCTGTGCCCACCATGCCAGCGCGTGGCAGCCCAGGCTGTGCGCGACGATGAACACTGGCCGTTGAGCTTGGCGGATCGCGATGCCGAGCTTAGTGATCCAGAGATTGCGATGCGGGTGATCCCACAAACCCAGTTCTACCCTTCGGCAATCAGGCAGTTCCTGTTCCCATAAGGTCTGCCAGTGGTCGGGGCCGCTATTGCCCAGCCCCGGCACGATCAGGGTCGACGCGGAATTTTCCGAAAGGGCGGCTGATTCGGGGTTTGTCGATGCAGGCATGGCTTTGTCTCCATTAGTCATGAAACCCGCCGGTCGACTTGGAATACGTCCCGACTGCATCAGTTTATATCAATCATTTTAGTAGACAATGCATAAAGCGTCGAACCGATGCCAACCAGCGCCAGGCCGAATAGGGCTGACAGGGGTTTCTGCTCTTGCTTCGTCCGTCTGCCGACCTATGTGCATCTGCTGAACAGCTTTTCGAGACGAGGAACGGCCGATGACCGCTATAATCCATACGCGCATGTTGATATTGGGGTCCGGGCCGGCCGGGCTTTCCGCCGCAATCTATGGTGCGCGGGCCGGATTGAAGCCGATGGTCGTGCAGGGCATACAGCCGGGCGGCCAGCTTACCATCACCACTGATGTCGAAAATTACCCCGGTTTCCGCGATGTGATTCAGGGGCCCTGGCTGATGCAGGAAATGCAGGCGCAGGCCGAACATGTCGGCGCCGAAATGGTGTGGGATCAGATTGTCGATGTGGACCTTTCACAGCGCCCGTTTCGCCTGACCGGCGATGGTGGCGCCGTCTATACGGCCGACACGCTCGTCATCTGCACCGGGGCGCAGGCAAAGTGGCTGGGCGTCGAGGGCGAACAGCAATTGTCCGGCAAGGGCGTATCGGCCTGTGCGACCTGTGACGGTTTCTTCTATCGCGGTAAGAAGGTGGTGGTGATTGGCGGCGGCAATACCGCGGTCGAGGAGGCGTTGTACCTCACCAATCATTCGCAGGATGTGACCCTCATCCATCGCCGGGATTCGCTGCGGGCCGAGAAGATCCTGCAGGAACGCCTGATGGCGCACCCCCATATCAAGCTGCTCTGGAACAAGGCGGTGAAGCGTTTTGTCGGTGGGGGCGATCCGGAGGGGCTGGTCGGGCTTGATCTGGTCGATACGGTGACCGGCGAGGAATCGCATATCGCGACGGACGGGGCCTTTGTGGCCATTGGTCATAAACCGTCAACGGAGTTGTTTGCGGGCAAGCTGGAACTGGATGAGGGCTATGTCGTCGTGGAAAAAGGCACGTCGAAGACGGCCGTTCCCGGCGTGTTCGCGGCCGGTGACGTGACCGATAAACTGTACCGGCAGGCAGTGACGGCGGCGGGCATGGGCTGCATGGCGGCGCTCGATGTCGAGCGTTTTCTCGCCGAAGTCGATTTCGAGGCAGCCAAGGCGGCGGAATGAAGGAAGGCTGACGCAGCGCGCAATCGTGCGCGGCGTCAGGCTTGCCCGGGAAGCTTGCTCTTGATGAAGGCGGTGAGCGTTCCGAAGGTTTCGAACGTCTCTCCGTCGATATCGTCATCGTCGATCAGGATCGAGAAGCGGTCTTCAATTTCGGTGAGCAGGGTTGCGACCGCCATCGAATCGAGCTCGGGCAGGGCGCCGAACAGCTCCGTCTCCGGCCCGAATGTCGCCACGCTCTCCGCCGACAGGCCGAGAACATCCTGCAATGTCGCGCGCAGCGTTTCGTCAAGAGACGAAGGCAGGGCGTCATCTTTCAATGGTTCCGCACGCATTCCGCGCGCTCTAGCCTCAACTCGGCCTTCGGACAAGCTTTGAAATGCGGGTTCTCAGCGCGGGAAGCCACAGGGCGGCCTTATGCGGGTTGAAACAATCGAGACGGAGCATCGGCCGTTCCTGTTCCATCCAGTCCCGTTTACAGGCATTATTGCCGGTGCCATGGTCGATCTGTTCGATCTTTTCCCGGTCGATCATATGTCGGAACATATGGTGGGCGAGCAGGGTTCCGGGGGAATTCCGGTCCTGCGTGCTGTTATGTGCGATCTTGTGGATGCAGGCGGTTGTTCCTTCGATCGTCCAGATCTGTGCGGCGATCGGCCGTCCTTCTGCCCGGGCGATACCGAATCGCAGGGCGCCCCGGCTGGCGGCTTCCTCGGCGATCGCGCGCACCATGTCGGGCCAGGGTTCGGCATTTTTCCAGCTTGCAGCGTGAACCGTCAGATAGTCCTGCCACAAAGCATTCGTCAGCCGGTTATGGATGGTGAAGCAATAGGGGGTGGTGCGGCCTTTGTGCTCTACCGTTGTCTGCAATGCACGGGGGCGTCCGGCCCAATAGGTCGCGAAATCGCGTCGGTTCAGCTGCAGGATATGGTTGCTGCCCTGATCGGTGAGCAGGGCGATCCATCCCGCCGATGCAAAGGCCTGACGCATCATCCGGGCCGTGCCGTCATGATCCGGCAGCGGATAGAGACTGATCCGATCATGCTCCTGACGCAATTGCCCGGCGATCCGCCCCATAAGGGCCAGACATGTGTCGGGTGATGGGGAGCCATCAATGATCGGGCCATAGGCAAAGCTGTAATAATTGGCGAGCGCGTTGAGTTGCCCTTCCTGCTCGATCAGGGGCAGTGTAACCATCGCTCCATCCGCTGCGGCATGAGGGCACAAGTAGCGCCTGTCGGCGAAGCAATGAGAGGCCAGCATATCGAACCAGACCCGGCGCTGGAAACCATAACCGGCGCCGGGGGCCGGAATGGTCATGCCGGGGAACCGATATGTGTTGTCTGGCGACTCGATGGCTGACACCCGATCTTCCCTTGTCTGGCGATTGTCTCTATCCCGCTGATGGTTCGAATCCGAAGTTCGCTGCATTGCCGGATGGGCAGGAAGCGCATTTCAAATCCACCACGATGGCGGCGATCATTATAGCGTGAAGTCGTGCAAATGAGGTTAAGCGAGATGGCCGTACGGCCTGTTGACCATCTGTTGACGATGGGCGGGGCCGATCATCCGGCGCTGGCCGGGAAAGCCGGAGCGATGAGCTATGCCGAGCTGGACCGTGCGGTAGGGCGTCTTGCCACATGGCTTGCCAAGCAGGCTTTTCCCGCCGGGGCGAGGGTGGCAAGCTGGGTTGCCAAGGGGCGGCTGGCGGTGCTCATGCCGCTAGCCGCACCGCGGGCGGGGCTGGTTCATGTGCCGGTCAATCCGCTGCTCAAACATGCGCAGGTTGCGCATATTCTTGCCGATAGCGGTGCGCTGCTGCTGATCGCGACGCAGAGCCGCCTTGCCGCCTTTGGTGCGGGGGATGTGCCGGAAGGCTGCGCCGTTCTGCCTGAGGCCGAAGTGATCGCCGCGATGGAGGCGTATGAGCCCCTGCCGCCCAGTGATGCCGATCCCGCCAGTCTTGCCGCCATTCTTTACACCAGCGGATCGACTGGCAAGCCCAAGGGTGTGATGCTGTCCCACGCCAATCTCTGGTTGGGCGCGGTATCGGTGGCGGATTATTTGCGCCTCACACCACAAGACAGGGTGTTGGCGGTGCTGCCGTTCAGTTTCGATTATGGCCAGAACCAGCTTTTTTCGACCTGGGCGGCGGGCGGAACCGTCGTGCCGCTCGATTACCTGACAGCGCGCGATGTCGTGAAGGCGGTCGAGCGCGAGGAAATCACCACGCTGGCCGGGGTGCCGCCGCTCTGGGTGCAACTGGTGGAGACGGACTGGCCGGAGGCGACGGCGGCGAGGATGCGCCGGATCACCAATAGCGGCGGTGCGCTGACGACGGCGCTGGTGCACAAGCTGCGCGCACTGTTTCCCAATGCCGATATTTATCCGATGTATGGTCTGACCGAGGCCTTTCGATCGACTTATCTGCCGCCCGAACTGGTGGCGAGCCATCCCGAAAGCATGGGGAGAGCGATTCCCCATGCCGAAATTCTCATTTGCCGTCCTGACGGCAGCATCGCCGATGATGGCGAGCCGGGGGAACTGGTTCATTGCGGTCCGCTCGTGGCAATGGGCTATTGGAATGATCCGGTGCGCACCGCCGAAAGATTTCGTCCGGCGCCGCCTTCTTCCAGCTATGACGGCCGGGCTGTCTGGTCCGGCGATACGGTCCGCAGGGAGGCCGACGGGCTGCTCTATTTCGTCGGGCGTGCGGACGCGATGATAAAATCGGCGGGCAACCGGATCAGTCCGACCGAGATAGAAGAGGTGGCGCAGGGCGTCGCCGGGGTAGCCGAGGCCGTGGCGATCGGTGTGCCCGACAATCGGCTGGGGCAGGCAGTGCTGTTGCTCGTCCGGATCGATAAAGGCGGCGACGCGGAAGCGATCGAGGCGAGCTTGCGCCATCATCTGAAGGTGGAACTGCCCAATTTCATGATGCCGCGAGAGATCCATCGGGTGGAGGCCTTTCCGCGCAATCCGAATGGCAAGATTGATCGGGTCAGGCTGGCCGCCGACCATGGGAATGAGACGAGGAGATGACGATATGAAGCCGATGGGGCCGATTCCGCCTTGGTTCGAGGTCGAGGATGGCATGATGCTGATCGGCGATTGCGGCGCGGCCTCGTTGATCGGGGAGGCGGGCGATACGCCGCTGTTCGTCTATGACATGGGGATCGTGCGGGCGACGGTCGGCCGCTTGCGGCTGGCAATGCCGGACGGGCTGCACCTTCACTATGCGATGAAGGCCAATCCTTTTCCGCCCTTGCTGGCGAAGATGGCAGGCCTTGTCGACGGTTTCGATGTCGCGTCGGGCGGAGAACTGGCGCGCGCGATGGAGGCCGGGGTGGACCCGGCCCGGATCAGTTTCGCCGGGCCGGGCAAGCGCGACGATGAATTGCGCGCCGCGATCATGGCCGGGGCGACGATCAACCTCGAATCCGAGGGAGAGGCGACGCGGGCGCTGGCCATTGGCGATGCGACCGGCATGACGCCGCGTCTGGCCGTTCGGGTCAATCCGGATTTCGATCTCAAGGGATCGGGCATGAAGATGGGCGGCGGCGCGAAGCCTTTCGGTATCGATGCCGACCGCGCCGCGCGGCTTGCCCGGGAAGTGATCTTTGCCGGGGCGGACTGGCGCGGATGGCATATTTTCGCGGGGTCTCAGGCGCTCGATCCGGCGGCGATCATCGAGGCACAGGCGCAGACGCTGGCGCTGGCGGCGCGCCTGTCCGAAGAGGTCGGCCGCACGCCGCCGCTCGTCAATCTGGGGGGAGGGTTCGGCGTACCCTATTTCCCCGGCGACCTGCCGCTCGATCCCCGCGCGGTCGGGCTGGCGCTGGAAGAGGCGCTCACCCTGCCGCCCGAAATATTGGAGGAGAGCGCGTTCGCGATCGAACTGGGGCGGTATCTCGTCGCCGAAGCCGGGGTGTACCTCACCCGCGTGGTGGATGTGAAGGAAAGCCATGGCGAACGTTTCGCCGTGGTCGATGGCGGTCTGCATCATCAGCTCGCGGCAAGCGGTAATTTCGGCACGGTGGTTCGCCGCAACTATCCGGTGGCGGTCGCCAATAAATTCGGGGCGGAACCCTCGGACAGGCCGGTCACGGTTGTCGGGTGCCTGTGCACGCCGCTCGACCGGCTGGCCGATAAGGTGATGTTGCCCGAAGTGGAGCCGGGGGATGTGATCGCGATCTTCCTTGCAGGGGCCTATGGGGCGACGGCTTCTCCAACCGCGTTTCTCGGCCATCCGCCGCCGCATGAAATGCTGGTCGGATAGCAGGTAAAGCCATTGTAATTATTACCTTACCCTCGAAGATTGACCGAAGGGCAGCAGCCAGCACTAACGCTATTTTCACCCTTTGACTTCATAAGGATGCGCCTGAGCATGGAACATTATGCCTTCTTTTCCTGGGAAGGCAGGCGCAACGGGCCGTGGAGGAAAAAGGTGGGTGACCTGGGTTTCTGCCATATTTCGCGGTTTTTCGTTGCCGTTACGTTGCCGGCGCTGGCCCTGACCGGCTGTGCCGGTGGGCAGGGCGTAGCAGGATTGCCGTTCGCTTTCTCCGCATCGGTGCGGGAAGGAGCGGGCGAGGGACATATGATCGGCCCGCCGGATGGGCCGGCCGTGTTCCTGCTGGCGCAGATCGGCCAGAAATATCAGTTCTGACGAAAGAGAACCGGGACATGTATGATCAGTTTTACGGGTTTAAGGGACGACCGTTCCAGCTGACGCCCGACCCGCATTTTTATTTCGAAAGCGCGACGCATCGCAAGGCGCTCTCCTATCTCGGCTATGGACTGGCGCAGGGGGAGGGCTTCATCGTTATCACCGGCGATATCGGTGCGGGTAAGACAACGCTGGTCGCCCATGTGATGGCGACGATCGACCCTGCGCGCCTGACCGCGGTCAAGATCGCTTCGACCCAGGTCGAGGGGGACGATATGCTACGCCTTGTCGCCCAGGGCTTCGGCATTACCGATGAAATGCTGCCCAAAGCGCAATTATTGCAGCGGATCGAGGCGTTTCTGCATGCGCAGGCGCGCAAGGGGTTGCGTACGCTGCTGATCGTCGACGAGGCGCAGAATCTGCCAGCTTCGGCGGTGGAGGAATTGCGGATGCTGAGCAATTTTCAGCTTGGCGGCCAGTCGCTATTGCAGATTTTCCTGCTCGGTCAGCCGGAATTTCGCGATCTGCTCCATGCGCCGGAGATGGAGCAGTTGCAGCAGCGGGTGATCGCGACCCATCATCTGGAACCGATGCTGGCGAGCGAGATCGAACCTTATGTTACGCATCGCCTGTCGCTGGTGGGCTGGAACAATGACCCGCGCTTTTCGGCAGATGTCTTTCCCGCTATTTACCGCGCGACCGGCGGCGTTCCGCGCCGGATAAATGCGTTGATGAGCCGGGTGCTCCTGCTGGGGGCGGTGGACCGGCTGCATGAGGTGGAGGCGCAGGTGGTCGAGGCCGTCGTCGCCGACATGGGGTTGGGCGAAGCGATCGGGATGGAACCGGGCGAGGCGATCGCTTCTGTTTACGAAGAGCAGAAGGCCTCCGCCGATCATATGGCGCAGCCTGTGACCGGCATGGAGGATGGCATGACTGAATATGCTGCCTTCGCCGCCGTCGAACAGGAAAGCGGACCGGTGGAAGAGCCGGCGCATGGTGCGGATGGACGTGCCGCTGAGGCGGTTCGGGATGATTTCGAATTGCACCGGATCAGGGACGAATTGGAAGATCTGCGCCGTGCGATCAGCCTGACGACCGAACTGAACGGCGATCAGCGGGCTTTGCTTGACCGGCTGGCCCGGCTGGAGGCAAGAGTCGCGACGATCGAGGCCAGCACCGAAGATCAGGAGGCCGCCTTGCGCCGGGTGCTGACCCTGCTCGTTGACTGGGTCGAAAGCGAGGAAGCCGCGGCGCGAACCGCCTGACATATTGGTTCGGTCACCGTCGCGCCAGTGGAGGGCTGTCGCGCGCGGAGCTTTTCGATCGATGAGCGCGCCATTTTTGCGGATGGTCTGATCTTCCCATCTGCCTTGAAAATGCTCTAATGGATTCGCGATGGGCGGCATCGCAGGTATTTTCCATATCGAAACGGCAAAACCGGTCGATCCGGCGCGGGTTCGGCGGATGATCGACGTCATGCCGTATCGCGGGCCGGACGGATCGGGCGTGTGGACCGCCCCGGGCGTGGGGCTGGGACATCACCGTCTGTCGATCATCAATCTTGCCGCCGGCGCGCAGCCCATGGCCAATTCCGATGAGAGCCTGATCGTCACCTATGATGGCGAAGTCTATAATTTCGCGGAGATTCGGGGCGAACTGGAGGCGCGCGGGCATGTTTTCCGGACCCATGGCGACACGGAGGTCATCCTCCATGCCTATCGTCAATGGGGTGAGGAGTGCATTCACCGTTTCAACGGCATGTTCGCTTTCGCCCTTTATGACAAGGGCACCCGGTCGCTCTGGCTGGCGCGCGACCGGCTTGGGGTCAAGCCGCTTTATTATGCGCCTTTATCGGACGGCAGCATCATCTTCGGTTCGGAACTGAAGGCGCTGCTCGTTCACCCGCTGTTGCGGCGGGAGCCGAGCCTGACGGCGATCGAGGATTATCTCGCGCTTGGTTATGTGCCGGATGACGCCTGTATCGTCGCGGGCGTGAAAAAGCTGGGCGCGGGCGAGCATTTACGGCTGGTGTGTGGCAGGGAAATGCCCGCGCCACGCCGATATTGGGATGTGAACTTCGCCGATCGTTCGACCGCCAGACCGGCGGCGCTGGCCGGGGAACTGACCCATTTGATGCAGGAGGCGGTGCGGTCCCGCATGGTGGCGGATGTGCCGGTGGGGGCGTTCCTTTCCGGCGGAGTGGACAGCAGCAGTGTCGTGGCGCTGATGGCGGAGGCATCGCGGCAGGCGGTGCGCACCTGCACCATCGGCTTTGATGGTCCGGGGCTGGATGAGCGCGTTCATGCCGATCATGTGGCGCGCCGTTTCGCGACCGATCATCGCACGCGCATCGTTTCGCCCGATGATTTCGGCCTGATCGATACGCTGGTCGCCCATTTTGACGAGCCCTTTGCCGATGCCTCGGCGCTGCGCACCTATCGTTTGTGCCAATTGGCGCGGGAAGAGGTGACGGTGGCGCTTTCCAGCGATGGCGCGGACGAGATATTTGCAGGCGATCGCCGCCATTTGCGCCAGCATCGCGGAGAGGCGATGCGCCGCCTGATACCGGCATCGGTGCGCACGCCCGTCTTCGGCACATTGGGCAGGCTTTATCCCAGGGCGGATTGGGCGCCGCGGTTTCTGCGCGCGAAGTCGACCTTTCAGGAGCTGGGGATGAGCGGGGCGGAGGCCTATGCCCGCTCGGTTGGCTTTACGCCACCCGAAATGCGGCATCGGCTTTACAGCGCCGATTTCGCGCGGGCCATTTCCGGCCATCGCGCCGAGGACCGGATCGTGACGGCGATGGAAAGTGCCCCGGCACGCGATCCACTCGACCGTGCCCAATATGCGGACCTCAAAATCTGGCTTCCCGGTGATATATTGACCAGAACCGATCGGATGAGCATGGCGGTTGGCCTTGAGGCGCGCGAACCGCTGCTCGATTATCGGCTTGTCGAATTTGGCGCACGCCTGCCGGTCAGCCAGCGCCTCCATGGGAATAGCGGCAAATATCTGATGAAACGGGCGATGGAGGCCTATCTGCCGCATGATATTCTCTACCGCGACAAAATGGGGTTTGTTGCGCCGGTCTCTCAATGGTTCCGCGGTCCGCTCGCCGGGGAGGCGGTGGCGAGCGGGTCGGCGCTGGCGACAAGTGGCTGGTTCGATGGGAAAGCGATGGCCGGGATTGCCGATGACCATAAGGCGGGGCGGGCCGAGCATGGCCGCCTGCTCTGGCAATTGCTGATGCTCGACCGAAGCCTGACGCGTCTTTTCGCCTGAGCCCGTGTCAAGCAATTGATGCCCGGTTGCGTCGATGGTGACGCAGTGCACCCCCGAAAGATTCAGCCGCCGCATGGACCTGCCCCATACCCGACGCGTCGCGTCCGTCGAGCATCGCTATTAAGTCTTTCGCAAGGGCGGAGGGTTAAATTTACCGGCTTGTAACGGGCCAGGGGCGTTCCGCATGGGCAAATCACCGGGTATCGACGCGCTCAAGGGCGCGCTGATCCTCTGGGTCATCATCGGTCATGTGGCCGAGGTGAATCATGTTCAGAATATCGCCTTCTGGATCGGGTCGGGCATACGCATGCCTTTGCTTGTCGGCGTGTCGGGCTATCTGCTCAATCTGGAACGGGTGCGGTCGGCGGCTTTTGCCGATCTGGCCGGACGTTATGGCCGTCGGCTGATCTTTCCCTGGCTGGTGGCGGCGGTCGTGTATTTGCTGCTGGGGGGCGGTTCGCTCGACTGGTGGACGCCGGTTTCGCTCTTTTTGCGCGCGCCTTACCATCTCTGATATATTCCGGTGCTCTGTTCTCTCATCCTGATGACGCGAATGGTGCGGTTGCCGCCGCTCGGGTTGATGCTGCTGGCCGCGCCGGTCACGGTGGCGGCGCTCGACGGGCTGATCGTCCCGCCGGGGCCAGTCGGGGAGGGGGTTTTCTCCTTTGACGGACGTTTCTTGCATTTCCCGTTCTTTTTCTTTCTCGGCATGGTGGTCGCGCGCGGAGCGGCAGTGCCGGGGCAGGGCTGGCTCGGGCTTGCTTTGGCGGGCGGAGGGGGAGTCTTGTGGGCGAGCCTTTATGAGGTTGCCGATCCTGTCTCCCGGACGATGGCTCAGATGATGATGGACAGCGGCCTGATCGCCTTGCTGCCTATGGTGCGGGCGTTTTCCGTTCGGATACCGGTGCTGTCGGGCTTCGGTCAGCAAAGCCTTTTTCATTATCTCTGGCACCCCTTTATAATCGGGATCGCAACCGCGCAGGGGCTTTCCGCGCCTGTAACATTGCTTGTTGCTGTGCTGAGCCTGATCCTCTCCTGTCATATGTTGCAACGGGTTCCTGCCGTTGGGGGCTGGTTTGGCATAACAGCGCGGAAGGCAGGGGCAGGGCGGAGACAGGATGCGATATCTCCGCATGCGGAAGCGCGGCCGCTTATCCCGGACTTGTCGCCTTCATCAGGATAAGTCCGCCGACAATCATGAGAGCGGCGAGAAGGCGCAACGGGCTTGCCGCCTCTCCGAAAAAGAGGATGCCGATAATAAAGGCCCCGGCCGCGCCGATGCCGGTCCAGACCGCATAGGCGGTGCCGAGCGGCAGCGATCGCATCGACCAGGAGAGCAGAACGAAACTCACCGCCATCCCGCCGGCCATGATCGCGGTGGGGCCGAGACGGGTAAACCCTTCCGACTGTTTCATGGCTGCGGCCCAGATGATTTCGAACAGTCCGGCAATGACAAGGGCAACCCAGGCCATGTTGATCTCCTATATCTAGCGCCGTTCAGGGATAATCGGCCCGGACGAAATAAAGGCCATCGGGCGGTGCGTTGAGGCCCAGTGCTGCGCGGTCGGCGGCGGCGAGGGCCGCGCCCATATCGTCGATGCTCCACCGTCCCATACCGACCAGCGCGAGGCAGCCGACCATGGAACGCACCTGATGATGCAGGAAGCTGCGCGCGGCGGCATGGATGGCGATACGGTCCCCTTCGCGCACCACGTCCAGCCGGTCGAGCGTTCTTACCGGGCTGTCCGCCTGACAATGGGCGGAGCGGAAGGTGGTGAAATCATGGCGCCCCACCAGCAGCGATGCCGCGCGCGCCATGGCACCCTCCTCCAGTACTTGCGGGATTTGCCAGGTCAGTCCCTTTTCGAAGGTCAGCGGCGCGCGGCGATTGACGATGCGATAGACATAGGATCGCCCGACACAGGAAAAGCGCGCATGCCAGTCATCGGGCACGATAACGCAGGCAAGAACCGCCACCGGATCGGGGCGCAACCGGGCATTGATTGCTTCCATCAGCCGGAAGGGAGCGATCTCCTTGTCGATATCGGCATGGGCGCGCATGGCAAGGCCGTGCACGCCCGCATCGGTGCGGCCAGCGCAATGCAGCGCCACTCTTTCCCCTGTCACCGCATGGATGGCTTCCTCGATCGCCTGCTGCACGCTGGGCCCATGGGCCTGCCGTTGCCATCCCATGAAAGGGCGGCCGTCAAATTCGACGGTGAAGGCGAAGCGGGTAGTCATGCGGCGGGGGCATCCGGTTCGATCGGGTCTAGCCGTGTTCCGGCAGCGATGGTAAAGCCGCGCAGCAGGTCGTCGACATTCATCGCACCCTTGCCGGCGCGCTGAACCGACAGAGGACGGAGCGCGTCCGCACCGCACCCGATCAGCAGCCGGTCGTCCAGCACCATGCCTGGCTCACCGGCCTGATCTTCGACCATGGCGGACAGGATGCGGAAACGCTCGCCACCGAGCAGGAAGAAAGCACCGGGGGCGGGATTGAATGCGCGAATCTGCCGCTCCACCTGCGCCGCACCCGCCGCGAAATCGATCCGGGCTTCGGACTTGGCGATCTTCGCGGCATAGGTGACGCCTGCTTCCGGCTGGAGGACAGGCGGGAAGGCAGAGAGGTCGTCCAGCACCTTCAGCATCAGCGCCGCGCCTGATTGTGCAAGTTCATCGGTCAGTCCCCCCGCCGTTTTGCCGTCAACCGGAGTGCGAACCTCGGCCAGCATCGGTCCGGTATCGAGCCCGGCCTCCATCCGCATGATGGTGACGCCGGTTTCGGCATCGCCCGCCAGCACTGCGCGCTGGATCGGAGCCGCGCCACGCCAGCGCGGCAAGAGCGAGGCATGGATGTTGATGCAGCCATGGCGCGGGGCCTCCAACACGGTGGAGGGAAGGATCAGCCCATAGGCGGCGACCACCGCGATATCGGCTTCGAGCGCCGCGAATGCCGCCTGTTCCTCCGCTCCCTTCAGCGTCAGCGGCGTGCGCACCGTCAGGCCCAGCGCTTCGGCCCGGGCGTGAACCGGCGTCGGGTGCAGTTTCTTTCCGCGCCCGGCGGGGCGGGGGGGCTGGCTGTAGACGGCAAGGATCTCATACCCGGCCTCGACCAGTGATTCCAATGCCGGAACGGCGAAATCGGGCGTTCCCATGTAGATGATCTTCATAGCGGCCTTCTCAACCCCTTGTGCTCTCCGGTTGCAACCCCTTATGTGCGCTTTCATGGCATCTCCGGAGATAGAAGCACTTTCGCAGGCCCTTGCCCGCCTTCCCGGCCTCGGGCCGCGATCGGCGCGGCGCGCGGTGCTCTATCTGCTGAAGAAGCGGGAGGCGGCGCTGGGGCCGCTGCTTCAGGCACTGGAGCGGGTGAACGAGCGGCTGTCGACCTGTTCGGTCTGCGGAAATGTCGATACTACCGATCCTTGCGGCATTTGTGCGGACCCCCGCCGCGACGATCGCGCACTGTGCGTGGTCGAGGATGTGCCGGACCTGTGGGCGCTCGACAAGTCGCGCCTGTTTCCGGGGCGTTTTCATGTGCTGGGGGGCAGGCTCTCGGCGCTGGATGGCGTGCGACCGGAGGATCTGGGGATAGACAGTCTCGTCGCGCGCATCGCCGCTGGCGGCATAGACGAGGTGGTGCTGGCGATGAACGCGACGCTGGAAGGGCAGACGACTGCGCATTACATCGCCGAACGGCTGGAGGGTTATCCGATCCGGCTGACCCAGCTTGCCCATGGCTTGCCGGTGGGCGGGGAACTGGATTATCTCGATGAAGGAACATTGGCGCAGGCATTGCGGGCACGGCGTCCGGTCGCGTGACATGAGCGGGATGGAGGGGCTTTCATGCCCTGATCGCGTTTCTGTGTAATTTCCCGCTAACCCTCTCTCTTGATATTCCCGCTTCGTTCCCATATCTCTCCATCATGGCAATTTTACCGATCCTTGAGGCTCCCGATCCACGCCTGCGCACTATCTCGACCCCGGTCGAGGAGATTGACGACGCATTGCAGACGCTGATCGATGACATGTTCGAAACCATGTATGAGGCCCCGGGCATCGGTCTTGCCGCCATTCAGGTCGGCGTTCCCAAGCGCATATTGGTAATTGACCTGCAGGAACCCGAATCGGACGAGGAAGATGCAAAGCCCGTCCGCAATCCGATGGTGTTCATCAACCCGCAGATTCTCCAAGAGTCGGATCAGTTCTCCGTTTATAATGAAGGCTGCCTCTCCGTGCCCGATCAGTTCGCTGAGGTAGAGCGCCCAGCTACCATCCGCGCAAGCTGGATGGACCGGGAAGGGCGCATTCATGAGCAGACGCTCGAAGGTCTGCTTGCAACCTGTCTTCAGCATGAGATAGACCATCTCGAAGGCGTTCTCTTCATCGATCATCTGTCGCGGCTGAAACGCGACATGGTGATGAAGAAACTGCAAAAGGCCCGCCGCGCGGCCTGATTTCCTGCGCCCGTGCAGGCTCACTCTTGCCAGTAATGGCGGAGCGCGGTATGTTCTCATTTCGTTCTTGTTGCATGAGAGGCATATCCGCCGATGGAGCCGCTGGCCCTGATCATCATTATCGTCGCATTGCTGGCCGGGCTGGCTGTCGGCTGGTTGCTGGCTTCGCGTCCGCTGGCGGATTTGCAGCGGCGGGAACGGGAGGTGACAGACACGCTGGGCCGGGTAGAGGCGCAGCTTGGTCATGTTGAGGAACAGCGTAATGCGGCTTTGCGGGATCTCGCGGTCGAGAAAGAACGGGCCGATCAGGCGCTGGCGCTGAGGCAGAGACTTGAGGCAGCACAGGCGGAGCGAGAAGCGCTGACCGCGAGGCTGGCGGCGCAGGAGGCCGATGCACAGGCGCGAGCGGAAAATTTCGAGGCCCAACTGAAATCGCTCGGTGAAGCGCGGGCGCAACTTTCCGCCCAGTTCAGCGAGATTGGCGGCAAGTTGCTGGGCGAAGCTCAGCGGGCCTTTCTGGAGCGCGCCGACCAGCGTTTCCATCAGGCGCATGAGAAGAGCGAAGCGCAGTTGAAGGCGTTGCTGCAACCTGTCGGCGATACGATCAAAAATTATGATACGCGCATTGGCGAGATCGAGCGATCGCGTACCGAGGCCTATGGCGAGCTTAAGGGCCTGATGGATTCGATGCGGGTTGGGCAGGAACGGGTGCAGGCAGAGGCGCAACGGCTCGTCAATTCCTTGCGTGCCGCCCCGAAGGCGCGGGGGCGCTGGGGGGAGCAGCAGTTGCTCAATGTGCTCGAAAGCTGCGGCCTCTCCGAACATGCCGATTTTCAGACCGAAGTGAGCGTAGAGGGGGAGGACGGGCGTCTGCGGCCCGATGTCATCGTGCGCGTGCCGGGCGGACGTAGTCTGGTGATTGACGCCAAGGTGTCGCTCAACGCCTATCAGGATGCGTTTGATGCCCCGGATGAAGCGGGGCGACGTGCCTGCATGGCGCGTCATGTCGCGGCGATGCGCGCGCATGTCGATGCGCTCGGGCGCAAGGATTATCAGGCGCAGTTCGACGATACGCCCGATTATGTCATCATGTTCGTGCCGGGCGAGCATTTTCTCGCCGCCGCGCTCGATTCCGAGCCGGGGCTGTGGGATTATGCATTCGGCAAGCGCGTTTTGCTGGCGACGCCGACTAACCTGATCGCCATCGCCCGGACGGTCGCCGCGATATGGCGGCAGGAGAAGATGGCGGACGAGGCGAAGCGGATCGGCCAGCTTGGCAAGGAAATATATGAACGGCTGGCGGTCGCGGCGGGTGGCCTCAAGAAAATGGGGCGGAGCCTCAACAGCGCGGTTGCCGATTATAATAAATTTACCGCCAGTTTCGAAAGTCGGGTGCTGGTGACCGGACGCAAGCTGCGCGACCTCAATATTGAGACGGGTGGGCGCGACATCGAGGAGCTGGATCAGGTTGATGTGATCGCCCGTGATCCGGCGGCGCCAGAGGTTGCTCATGAGGAAAGCCGCGAAGGAAGTGCGATATTGCCGCCTGCTTCCGGGCGCGAGGCCGTGCAATAAGCGGCCCCGGCCTTCGGATGACCTTTCCCAATTGGCTTTACGCCATTGGGGTTATTTATCAGCACCTTTGGCCTTCCCCCAGGCGCGTGCGGCGGTGTAACCAAGATAGCCTGTACCAAAGAGCGCATAAAGCGGCTCGGGAATGCCGGTGAGATAGGCGTTCATGCCGTGTGCGACTGCTTCCGCCGTGTCCGGGCGGACCGCGGCGATCAGGCCCATTGGAATGGCCCAGAGCAACAGCGCATACATGACATAGAGGAAGGCAGGGCGGGCGCGGCTTGTCCATGGATCGATCGACTGCGCTTCGGCCAGAATGGCGGACAGGCGGATGCGGATCGCTTCCATTTCCTGTGTATTTTCGAGTTTAAGCAGTTCAAGTTTTGCCGCGTCCCGCGCCTTGGGATCCGGGATTACCCTGTCGATGATGTTTGCGACGGGGCCGATTAGCCCTTCGATCAAGGATGTCATGGTCTTTGGCTCCTTTCCGATGCCTAGGGTCAGGACCCATTACTGGCACCATTGAGGTTTGAAGCAAAATGGCTCGGCGAAAGGACGAAAGGCGCGGGAATATGTCGATATTTCCGCCCTTTCGACGCAGCGCGGGGCCATTTTGGTCAATCTCCGCGGGACGTCCAGATGGCTTCCTTCTCGGGCCAAATTGCCCTTGGAAAGGCAACCAGCCTTCCCCGCGGGCAATTTGGCCCGATAAGTTCGCCATTTGGACGTCTCAACAGCGTCAGTAATGGGTCCTGACCCTAGCCTCAGCCGATACGATTGGCGATCCAGCCATAGAGAAAAGCTTCGTTCGCCGGGCGGCTTTCAGCCAGCGCGATATAGCGTTCTCCCTGAAGCGCCTCGATTGCCTTCAGCAGAACGGATTCGCCGCCTTTTCCTCGCAGGCGGAGAAAATCGCTCAATGCGGTGAGAGTGACCGGGCCGATCCGTCGATCGACGGCAAGATCGGCATAATCGCGGCCATTGCGATTGAGAGCGTTTAGGGCTCTTTGCAGAAAGCCCGCGGCAATTCCCGGCCCCATGTTGACGCCCGTATCGAACATTTCAGCCGCGATTTTCGGAGTGATGGCGGTAATGGCGTCAAGGCCCGGTGCCTGCCAGTAGATGCTCCGGTAAAGGCGTTTCGCTGTGTCGCGCGGCAGGGCCCGCATGTCCCCGCTATAACCATGCGCACGCGCTACCGTCTGGGTAATGCCCCAATTGGTCGGGCCACCTCGATCCGCCGGATGGTTGATATAGCCACCCTCGCGATCAAGCAGTTCTTCCAGCAATTGTTCGATATCGGCCATGCGCATCTCCCTGCTCAGAGGTGCGAGCTAACCTATATGGAACATTGTAGGACAGCGATTTCCACAAAATGTGGGCATATGGAGGATTTTTCGGAAAATTGGTCGGGACGAGAGGATTCGAACCTCCGACCCCCACACCCCCAGTGTGATGCGCTACCAGGCTGCGCTACGTCCCGACCGAGGAGGCGGCGTTTAGGCTGATCGTGCGGAAGTTGCAACCCTGTTTGCGCGTCTTTTCACGTAATGCTTTGCAATGCTTGCCTGTGCGTTATGGTATCGATACCGCTATGAGGGCGAAAGGGGCTCTTTTCCTCTTGCCCGTTGCGCCTTTCATCCTATCTGTGGTAGCCGCGCGCGGTCCATTAGGCGGGATCGGCACATCATGCCGACACCGGTTCCGGGCCTGTTTTATATATTTGCTGTCTGAAAGTCATATCATCATGCTCGTTTCTCCCGCTTTTGCTCAGGCTACATCCGGTGCTCCCGGCGGAGCCGCTGGTTTCATCGTTCAGGTGCTGCCGCTGGTTCTCATTTTCGCGGTGTTCTGGTTCCTGATCATCCGGCCTCAGAGCAAGCGGATGAAAGACCATAAGGCCCGCATTGACGCGGTGAAGCGCGGCGATCAGGTTGTGACCGGCGGTGGCCTTGTCGGCAAGGTAACCAAGGTCGAGGACGCTTATGTCGAAATCGAACTGGCGGCGAATGTGAAGGTGCGCGCCGTCAAATCGACCCTTTCGGACGTGGTCGATCCGCTCTCTGCCAAGCCTGCGAACGACTGACCGATGCTCGATTTTCCTCGCTGGAAGATATGGCTGGTCGTAACCACGCTCATTTTGGGCGTGGTTTTCGCCATTCCGACTTTCCTGTCCGAAAGCAGCTATAATCGGCTGCCATCCATTTTGCAGGCGAAGGTCAATCTGGGCCTCGACCTCTCGGGCGGCAGTCACATTCTGCTCGAAGCCAATCCGGCGGATATCGCCAAGCAGCGGCTTGAGAATATGGAAACCCAGGTGCGCACGGAATTGCGCCGGGGCGATAGCAAGATTGCGATCGGCGATATTTCCCGCAAGGACGGCAGACTCAGTTTCATGGTGCGCGATCCCGCGCAGGTGGATGCCGCAGTCGAGCGCATTCGTCCGCTGACGCAGGGCGCCGGACTGACCGGGCAGCGGGATTTCAATGTCGAGGTGGTGGATAGCAGCACTGTCGTGCTGACACCGACGCAGGCCGGTCTCGATAACGCCGTCGATCAGGCGATGGATGTCGCCAAGGAAGTCATCGATCGCCGTATCAACGAAATGGGCACGCGTGAACCGACGATCATTCGTCAGGGAGCAAACCGTATCGTCGTGCAGGTGCCGGGGCTTCAGGATCCGGGCGAACTCAAGGATCTGCTCGGCAAGACCGCGAAGCTGGAATTCAAACTGGTCGATTATACCGCCGATCCGGCGGAAGTGGCGCAAGGGCGGGCCCCGGTCGGCAGCGAGATTCTGCCTTATCCCAATAACCCGACCGGTGTGCCGGTGATTGCGGTCAAGCGTCAGGTCATGGTGTCCGGCGAAGAACTGACCGATGCGCAGCAGGGCTTCGATCAGCAGAATAATCAGCCGGTCGTCAATATCCGGTTCAATGGTGCGGGCGGACGCAAGTTCGGGCGTGTGACCAGTGAAAATGTAAACCGGCCGTTCGCGATCATCCTCGATGGTACGGTGCTTTCCGCACCCAATATCAATGAACCGATTCTCGGTGGCTCGGCGCAGATTTCCGGTAATTTCACGGTAAAGAGTGCGGATCAGCTCGCGATAGCGCTGCGTTCGGGCAAATTGCCGGTTGCCTTGACCGTGGTCGAAGAACGGACGGTCGGCCCGGACCTCGGTGCCGATTCGATCCGCAAGGGCATTATCGCCTGCGTTATCGGCACGTCTGCGGTGCTGGCGTTCATGCTGGTGACCTATGGCCGCTTCGGTGTCTACGCCAATCTTGCGCTGATCGTGAACATCATCCTCATCATCGCGGTCATGGCGATGCTGAACGCGACGCTGACTTTGCCCGGTATCGCCGGTTTCGTGCTGACTATCGGTGCGGCGGTTGATGCGAACGTGCTTATCAACGAACGCATCCGGGAGGAGCAGCGACGAGGCAGGCCGATCATTCAGACGATCGAAACCGGCTATCGCGAGGCATCGCGCGCAATCTTTGATGCGAACATTACCAATGTGATCGCGGCGGCCCTGATGTTCTATTTCGGGTCTGGGCCGATCAAGGGGTTTGCGGTGGTGTTGACCATCGGCATCGTCACCAGTGTGTTTACCGCCGTGACGGTCAGCCGCATGCTCGTTTCCTTCTGGCTGCGCAAGCGCCCGACGGAACTGGTGATCTGAACGGAGAACGATGATGAAACTTCTGAAACTCGTTCCCGAAACGACAAACATCGAATTCACCAAATGGCGGAGCCTTGCCATGGGAATCTCGTTGTTGCTGATTATCGGTTCTATCGCGCTGGTTGCGGTGCGGGGACTTAATCTTGGTGTCGATTTTGTCGGCGGCCAGATGGTGCGTGTCACCTTCTCTCAGCCGGTACACCTAGATGAGCTGCGCGATACGGTGAACGCGCTGGGGCAGGGCGACGCGACGATCCAGCAATTCGGTTCACCGACGGACGTGTCGATCCGCATGCCGTTACCCGCAGGTGGTGAAGGCGCGGCCAACGCTGCTGCAAACAAGTTGAAAGCCGCAGTCGAAGCGAAATATCCGGGCGTGAAATTCGGTAGCGTCGATACGGTTTCCGGTAAGGTGTCGGGCGAGCTATTCCGTACCGGCGCAATTGCGATGGGGCTCGCGATGATCGCGATCTCCATTTATATCTGGTTTCGTTTCGAATGGCAGTTCGGTTTCGGGTCGCTGTTTGCTCTGGTCCATGACGTGTCGCTGACCTTCGGTTTTTTCGCGCTGACCCAGCTGGAATTTGATCTCAACAGCGTCGCGGCGGTGCTGACGATCATCGGCTATTCACTGAATGATACTATCGTCGTTTATGACCGAATCCGCGAAAATCTGCGTAAATATCGCAAGATGGAAATCGTGCCGTTGCTGGACCTGTCGATCAATGAGACGCTGGCTCGCACGATCATGACTTCGCTGACCATGATTATTGCGCTGGTCTGCCTCCTGATCTGGGGCCCGGAAGTGATTTTCGGTTTCACCGCAGCAATGCTGCTCGGTATCTTTGTCGGTACCTACAGCTCTATTTACATGGCTGCGCCTATGCTGGTCTGGCTGAAGGTCGGTCCGCACAGCTTCGTACCCAAGGAGGCGGCAGCGGCCAAGGGGGCGGAGCGCATGGGACCGGCAGGTGGCGCGCAGCCCTGACTTTTGGGTGTAATTACCTATCGTAAAAATATGGCGCCTGTTTCAGATGGCTGGGGCAGGCGCCATCATTGTCTGTGTTTCGATTGAACCGGGCGGAAGCCGAAATTCCGCTATGTTCCCGATGTTCGGATTGATTGGAGGCACTTTCCCATAGGGATGCGCGTTACCCGGCTTACCCGGCCAGCCCGCGCAGATAGTCGAGCAGCGCATCGCCATTGGCGGCCCAGGTGAAGCGCATTGCCCGCTTACGGATCGCGACCCGATCGGGTGTCTGGACGAGCATCTTGCCAAGGGCATCGGCAAAGGCCTCGCTGGTCCGTTCGACCAGAATGCCGGCTTTGGAACCGGGACAGGCGCCTTTCGGGGCGGTCGCGGCTTCCGCCCCATCCGGAGTGCCTCCGGCATCGATCAGCAATTCTCGCGCGCCTCCGACATCGGTAATCGCAATCGGCGTACCGCAGGCCATGGCCTCGATCCAGGCGTTGGCCATTCCTTCCGATGCAGACGGCAACGCCATGACATCGGCGGCATTATAGAGAATAGGCAAATGGTCGTGCGGCACCGCGCCCAGCAGGCCGACCCGGTCACCGACACCCAGTTCTTCGGCCAGCCGTTCGAGTGCGGCGCCTTCCGGTCCCTGACCCGCAAGCAGAAGTATCGCGGTGGGGAGCGAAGGCATGGCGCGGATCAGCAAATCCTGTCCTTTGCGTGGAATAAGCGCCCCCACGCTGAGGATAACCGGTCCGGTGACACCGAAATGGGCCTTGGCCGCAGCCCGATCTTGCGGGGCGAAGCGGTCGAGGTCGACGCCGGTATAATGGACCCGGGTTTTTTCTCCATCCATGCCCAATGCGATCATCGAGCGTTTCATCGCTTCGGATACGGCGAGCAGGCCGGCCGCACCTTTCCCGGCGGCGAGTACCGCTTTGCGGGTTGCGGGCTTGCGCCCCCAAATATGGATGTCCGCACCCCGTGCCTTTACGGAATAGGGAATGCCCAGCTTGCGGGAGAGGTGCTGGGCAACCGGCCCATCCGGATAGAAGAAGCTTGCGTCGATCACGTCGAACGGGGCTTTTTCATGCAGCCGGCGGACCAGAGGCAGGATCGCCCGTGTCATGCTCGCAACATGCAATGCGTCGCCGATCCAGGGAATGCTCAGGAAACGCGGGCGATAAACGGTGAGGTCGCGCCAGCGTTCTTCGACCGGCAGACGCAGCAATGAGGCATAGTGAGTATGGCGCGACAGCGGCCATGGTGGAATGCCCAATGGGGCGATGACGGTGACCTCGGCGCCCTCGCGGCTGGCCAGTTCCCGCGACTGCCGTTCGACGAATATGCCGAAATTCGGACGGGTCATGTCCGGGAAAAGGGTCGACAGGGTCAGGACGCGCAATGTCATTGCGCCCACTCTAACATGAAATGCCTAACATCCGCATCACCCTGTTTCCGCGGTTCGTCGTGAGCATCCTTCGCCCCCGCCGGATGCTCGTACAGATGCGCGTGTGCGGTCAGAGCGCCCGGATGAGGCGCGTGGCGATCGCAGCCCAGGGCGGATCGGTCAATATCTGCTGACGGGCGCCGGGATTGAGCGGCAATATCTGTACCCGGTCGCCTTCACGCCCGATCAGCCGCCCGAACAGGAAGCGGCCGCCCGGGCGCGGAAAGAGAACATCGCGATTGAGCGCACTCGCGAAATAATCGGGAGAAATGCGGGAGCACCAGACCTCATCCCCGGCACGATAATCGCCGATGCTGGAGGTGATACGCAGGCCCACCATTTCCCCTTCGATCAAAGGCGCGACGAAATAGGAGGACCGACCGGGCGCATAGGCGCCTTCCGCGCCAAGATAGGCGGCAACCTCGATCCGTTCCTTGCCGGGCAGATCGACGAGATCGGCGGCATTCACGCCCATGGCCGCTGCGATCCGGTTGAGCCAGCCGACCGACACGGTACGCGTGCCGGTTTCCAGACGCCCGATGGTTTGTGCGGTAGTCGGTGGATCGCACCGCTTCGCGACATCATCGAGCGTAAGCCCCTTGGCCCGGCGTACTTCACGGATGCGGGTAATCATGCTCTGCCCTCAAAGATAACCTATATGGTTTATTCTTTCCTACAGCGCTGCGGCGATGGCAAGGGCTAACGGCCCGCAATGGAGGAAAAATATGCCCCTTTCCAATACTCGCCCGGTCGCGTCCCGTTCTCCTCGTCGCTCGTCTTCCGGTCGGAACTCTGCGCCCGTCGCTCGGTTTGTCGAGCGACAGATCGAGGATCCGAACGGTATCGTGCAGACGGTGCAGGTCCATATCGGGGAATCGCCGCTTCTCTGGCTGCGTGCACGAGGCTATCTCAGCGAGCGCCTCTATCTGGCCGGTGATCGGTTGAGGGAGGATTGGGAAATCGCCGGACTGGGGCCGCGCGTTACCATGGTGTGGGATGCAGCGCCGATGTCGCGGGGGCGGAATCGAACGGCGCCGGGAGGTGTGGAACCGCAGGGTCGGCAACTATCCGCGCGTCAGCGTTTCGATGCGGCGATCGATCATGCCGGACCGGGGTTGAGCGATATATTGTGGCGCGTGGTATGCGCCGGGGAGGGGCTCTCCATCGCGGAAAAGGCGTTGGGATGGCCCAAACGCGCGGCTAAGCTGGTACTGGGTTTTGCGCTGGAGCGGGTCGCCGACTATTATCGTATCGCCTGAAAGGAGATCCTTCAGGCCTTGAGGGCTTCGGCCATTTCGGCCAGTTCCAGCCAGCGTTCTTCTGCCGCATCCTTTTCGGCGCGAGCCTTTTCAATGGTTTGTGTCAAAGCGGCGAAACGGTCGGGGTTCTTCGCATAAAGATCAGGATCGGCAAGGGCGGCTTCATCGCGTGCGATGGCCGCCTCCAGTTCCTCGATCTTTTGCGGCAGAAGTTCGTAATCGCGCTGGTCCTTATAGCTCAGCTTGGTCTGCTGCTTCGCCGGAGGAGGGGCGGCGGCGGGCGCGGGGCGCGCCTTTGCGGTCGCCTTGTTCCGGCCTTCGAGCCGCTGGGCGCGCTGCTTTTCCCAGTCCTCATAGCCGCCCGCGACAATATCGACCGTGCCGGAGCCGTCGAGCCCAAGCGTGATAGTCACCGTGCGGTCGAGAAAGTCACGGTCGTGGCTGACGATCAGCACGGTGCCATGATAATCCGCAATCACTTCCTGCAGCAGGTCGAGCGTTTCGAGATCGAGATCGTTGGTCGGTTCGTCCAGCACCAGCAGGTTGGATTCACGCGCAAATTCCCGCGCGAGCAACAGGCGGGAGCGTTCGCCGCCCGATAATGTTCCAATCTTCGCATCGGCAAGGCCGGGATCGAACAGAAATTCCTTGAGATAGCCCTGCACATGCTTCTTGACGCCGCGCACCTCGATCCAGTCGCCACCTTCTGCCAGCACGTCGCGCACCCGCTTTTCCGGCGCCATCAGCTTGCGCTGCTGATCGATCACGATGCCGTCGAGCGTTTTCGCGCGGGTGATGCTGCCTTCATCCGGCTCGATTTCGCCGGTCAGGAGTCTCAGCAAGGTGGTTTTACCCGCGCCGTTGCCCCCGACGATGCCGATGCGGTCGCCGCGCTGGATGCGCAGCGAGAAATCACGGATGATCGTCCGGTCGCCAAAATGCTTGGTGACATTTTCCGCAGTGATGACGCTTTTGGTCTTGTTGTCGTCATTGACGACGGCAAGTTTTGCTGTGCCCTGCGGGCCGATCATCGATGCGCGTTGAGCCCGCATTTCGTGCAGTTTCGCAAGGCGGCCCTGATTGCGCTTGCGCCGGGCGGTCACGCCGCGTTCGAGCCAGTGCGCCTCGATCTTCAGCTTTGCATCCAGCTTGTCGGCCGCGCGTGCTTCTTCGGCGTAGACCTTTTCCATCCATGCCTCGAACCCGCCAAAGCCGATCTCGTTACGGCGCAGACTCCCCCGGTCGAGCCACAGGGTCTGGCGCGTCAGGCGGGTAAGGAAGGTGCGGTCATGGCTGATGACGATGAAGGCCCCGTTATAACGGCTCAACCATCCTTCGAGCCAGTCGATCGCCGCGATGTCGAGATGGTTGGTCGGCTCGTCGAGCAGCAGCAGATCGGGATTGGACGCCAGCGCCCGGGCAATGGCCGCGCGCCTCCGTTCGCCGCCGCTGGCTGTCGCAGCTTCGCGGGACAGGTCGATGCCGACCTGGTCGGCGATCGCTTCCACCTCATGCGGTACCGGAGCGTTCGGCCCTTTCAGCGCGAAATCCCGCAATGTGGCGAAACCGGCGACGTCCGGATCCTGTTCCAGCATGATGACCCGCGTGCCGGGGACAATCGAGCGTTTGCCCCGGTCGGCCTCGATTTCGCCGCCGATCAGGCGCAGCAAGGTGGTCTTGCCCGCGCCATTGCGCCCGATCAGCGCCAGCCGGTCGCGTTCGCCGATATGGATGTCGAGATCCCGAAACAGCCAGCCCGCGCCCTGTTGCAGGCCGAGATTTTCATAGGAGAGTATAGGTGCCGCCATGGGATATGGCAGCTAGGCGCTATCGGTTCCGGCGGCAAGGGGGCTCATGGAGAAAGGGTGTTGAAGAGGTCGGGCGAGGCCTACCCGGCAGTCGCTTTGCTTTCGAACCGCTGAAAGCTTCATTCACCACCTGTTCAATGGCTGGGCGCTATGCCATGAACATGCGGATGATAACCAGGATATCGGTGGCAGTGATGACTGGCCTGCTCGGCTGCGGCGTGGTGGCCATACCCAATGCGGATGCCGGTGGCGGACCCAAGGAAGAGCAGGATGCCGCGCGTCGGGCCATGCTCGACGGGCGGGTGATGCCTTTTTCCGTGATAAAGCGCCGCATGGAACGGGAAATGGGCGATGCGACCTATCTTGGTTCCGAATTTAACCGGCAGTCGAATCGGTATCGCCTGAAATATGTGCGCGATGGTCGCGTGGTCTGGGTCGATGTCGATGGGCGCTCGGGCGAAATAACGGGCTGGGCGCATTGAAGGAATTATTATGCGACTATTGATCGTCGAGGATGAACCCAATCTGGGCAAGCAGTTGAAATCCACGCTGGAGGGGGTCGGCTATGCGGTCGATCTCGCGACGGATGGCGAGGATGGCCATTTTCTCGGGGCGACCGAGAGCTATGACGCGGTGGTGCTGGATCTGGGACTGCCGGAAATCGATGGCCTTACCGTGCTCGACCGCTGGCGCAGGGACGGGCTGACCTTCCCGGTTCTGGTGCTGACCGCGCGCGACAGCTGGTCGGACAAGGTGGCCGGGCTGGATGCGGGTGCCGACGATTATCTGGCAAAGCCTTTTCAGAGCGAGGAACTGATTGCGCGGTTGCGCGCGCTCATCCGTCGTGCTTCGGGTAACGCTTCGAGCGAACTGATTGCCGGTGATGTGCGTCTCGATACGCGCTCGGGCAAGGTGACGCTGAAGGGGGAGCCGGTGAAGCTGACCGCACAGGAATATAAGCTGCTTTCCTATCTGCTTCACCACAAGGGCAAGGTGGTGAGCCGGACCGAGTTGATCGAGCATATTTACGATCAGGATTTCGACCGTGATTCCAATACGATCGAGGTGTTCGTTACCCGTATCCGCAAGAAGCTGGGGCCGGATGTCATCACTACCATTCGCGGCCTTGGCTACAGCCTCGAAGAGCCTGTGGCCTCCTGATAGGCTGCGGTGTCGGAGGGCGCTTCCCGTTCCCTGCTAGGGCGGTCGTCATCGATCGGTTCCACCGGCTCGATCAGTCGGCGGATCATCGGTGTCGCCGGGTTATGGATCACGATCCTGCTGCTCGGCGGCGGGGTCGCGCTCGATCGGGTGTTGCAGGATGCGATTACCCGCAATTTCGACGACGGCATGGCCTATGTCCTGACCGCGATGATCGCTTCAGCGGAAATCGGGCCGGATGGAGAGGTGTTTTTCAACCGCCCGCTTGCCGATCAGCGGTTTCTGGAGCCCAATAGCGGTCTTTATTACCAGATCAGCGGCGCCAGCCATGAGGATTGGCGATCCCGTTCGCTATGGGACCGTGCGCTCAAGCTCAACGTTAATCGTCCGGGCAGCGAGCTGCGTGTCTACAACAGCGATCAGTTCCCGGATGAGAACCTGCGCGTGATGGAGCGTACGGTGATTCTACCCGGATCCAAGGAACGCTGGGTCTTCGCCGTCGCGCAGGCGCGTTCGGGGCTCGATGCGCAGATCCGGACGCTGCGTGTGACCCTGATCCGCAGCTTTCTGATCCTCGGCCTTGGCCTGCTGGTGCTGGTCGTGATCCAGACCCTCTACGGTTTGCGTCCGTTGCGCGCGGTGCGGCGCGAGATTGTCCGAATGCGGACGGGTGAAAAGAATCGCGTTACCGAACCGATGCCGATGGAAGTGCTGCCGATGGTCGAGGAACTGAACGCGCTGCTCGCCCATAATGAGCGGCAGGCAGAGGAAGCGCGGGCCCATGCGGGCAACCTTGCCCATGCGCTCAAGACCCCGCTGACCGTTATCATGAACGCGGCGACGGCGAAGGCCCCCGACCTTAATGAAACGGTGATGCGCGAGGCGGTGACGATGCGGCGGCAGGTCGATCATCACCTCGCCCGCGCCCGGGCCGTTGGCCGCCGCGGTCTGGCGCAGAGCAGAGCCAATGTCTGGACGAGCCTGCAGGCGGTCGAGCGGGCCGTTGCGCGTCTTTACCCCGATGTTCGCATTGACATGGACGGAGACCAGAATGCCGATGTTCGGGTCGAACGGCAGGATCTGGACGAACTGCTGGGCAATATCATCGAGAATGCTGCCAAATATGGCGGCGGCAGCGTCTTTGCGACTGTCCGGGCCGAGCCAGGACGGAGCATTGTCGCGATCGATGTGGAAGATGACGGCAGCGGTATTCCCGAAACCGAGCGGGAGCGTATTTTCGACCGGGGTGCGCGGCTCGATACCGGCAAGCCGGGAACGGGTCTCGGCCTTGCCATCGTCCGGGACGTGGCGGAAATTTATGGGGGTTCGGTCGAACTGGATGAGAGCGAGGATATGGGCGGCCTGCTGGTGCGCCTCAGTCTGCCGATGGCATAGTGCTTTGCCGTCACCCCGTTTGTTGGAAACGGGCCTGGAGAAGCAGCCCCTCGCTCCCGAATGGCTTTGATAAGCGCACAAACAGACTGCGGGTGTCAGCCTTCCTTGATCTGCCGGTGATGACGGATCACCTCATCGATGATGAAGCGCAGGAATTTTTCCGCGAAAACCGGGTCGAGCTGGGCGTCGGCCGCAAGCTTGCGCAGCCTTTCGATCTGCCGTTCCTCGCGGCCTGGGTCGGCCGGCGGCAGTTCATTCTCTGCCTTGAAACGCCCGACCGCCTGAGTGACCTTGAAGCGTTCCGCCAGCATATAGACCAGAGCCGCGTCGATATTGTCGATGCTCTGACGATATTGTTCCAGCGATTCGCTCAAGATGGTATCTCCCGGTTGCTGCGGCTTTTTTGCCGCACAAACGAACGAACGCAAGCTATTCTGCTTGCCTTTGGCGCGCGGTGTCGTAAATCGGCCGCGTCATGACTGCTTCCATCCATCGTATCGGCCGCGACGCGGCTCCGTCGCTCGAACCCATGATCGCGTTGGTCGCGGAGGACATGAACAGCGTCAATACGGTTATTCTCGACCGCATGCAGTCGCGCATCCCGCTGATCCCGGAACTGGCCGGCCACCTGATCGCGGGCGGCGGCAAGAGGATGCGGCCGATGCTGACCCTGGCGTGCGCGCGCCTGCTCGATTATCCGGGCGTGCGGCACCATAAGCTGGCGGCAGCGGTCGAGTTCATCCACACGGCGACTCTGCTGCATGACGATGTCGTCGACCATTCCGGAATGCGGCGCGGCCGCAAGACCGCGAACATCATCTGGGGCAACAGCGCCAGCGTTCTGGTCGGCGATTTCCTGTTCAGCCGGTCGTTCGAACTGATGGTCGAGGACGGATCGCTCAAGGTTCTGAAGATATTGTCCAACGCCTCGGCGGTGATTGCCGAAGGCGAGGTGAATCAGCTCACCGCGCAGCGCCGCATCGATACCGATGAGGAACAATATCTCGATATTATCGGCGCGAAGACTGCCGCGCTGTTCGCCGCCGCCTGCCGGATATCCGCCGTTGTGGCGGAACGGGACGAGACGGAGGAGCAGGCGCTCGACGCTTATGGCCGTAATCTGGGCATTGCTTTCCAGCTTGTCGACGATGCGATCGATTATGCATCCGATGGCGCAACCATGGGCAAGGATGCGGGCGACGATTTCCGCGACGGCAAGGTCACCTTGCCGGTGATTCTCGCCTATGCGCGGGGCAATGAAGAGGATCGGGCCTTTTGGAAGGCGGCGATTGCCGGGCACAAGACGTCCGATGAGGATCTGGCCCGTGCGACCGAACTCACGCATCAGACCGGCGCGATCGCCGATACGCTGACCCGCGCACGTCACTATGGCCAGCGGGCGGTCGATGCCCTTGGTCCCTTTGGCGGCGGCAAGGCCAGGGACGCGCTGGTCGAGGCTGTCGAATTTGCGATTGCGCGTGCCTATTGATCCTTTCGGATCGGTGTTTCGCCTGTGATGATCGCCGGTGATCTGTTGCTGTTTCTGGCGCTGGCCGGTTTTCTGGCGGGAGTCATCGATTCGATGGCGGGCGGCGGTGGTTTGATTACTCTGCCTGCGCTGCTGGCCGCCGGAATTCCGCCGGTTCAGGCCGTCGGCACCAACAAATTGCAATCGACACTCGGAACCGGCGGGGCAGCATGGGCCTTCGCGCGGGCCGGCCACATGGATATACGCCGATACTGGCCGACCGTGGCGGCGGCATTTGTCGGGGCCATATTGGGCGCGCTGCTGGTGCAAAGGGTCAGTCCGGCATTGCTGGCGGGGCTAATCCCGGCGCTGCTCGTCCTGATCGCCGGCTATTTCCTGTTATCACCCAGTTTGAGCGAGTCCGACCGTCACAGCCGGGTCGGTATGATCGGCCTTTCGTTCCTGATCGGCATGGTCGGCTTTTATGACGGCTTTTTCGGTCCGGGGGCCGGAGCTTTCTATACGACGATCTTCCTGTCTCTGGGCGGGCTTGGCCTGTTGCGCGCCACGGCCCAGACCAAGGCCGCGAATTTCGCGAGCAACCTGTCGGCGCTCGGCATGATGATCCTCGGCGGTCATGTCGTCTGGGTTGCGGGGCTGGTAATGGCAGGCGCCAATATCATCGGCGCGCAAATCGGGTCGCATCTGGCGATGCGCTTCGGCGGAAAGATTATTCGGCCGTTGCTGGTCATCATGTCGCTTGCCCTCACCGTGAAGATGCTGATGGACCCGAAAAACCCGATCCATATCTATCTGTTCGGCGGATAGAAGGCCGTCGTCAGGGCCGATCGGGCTATAGATTCTGGGGGCAGTATCGAGCTGCCCCGTCATCTGTTCCCTGATGCCGCTTCGTTCCCACAAGGGGGATGCTCCGGTCATGGCCTTGATGGCGGCTCTGTTGCAGTTTGTGCAATGGTCGGGGTGGCGAGGGACGAAAACAGCACCATTAAGCCGGCGCGGGCGGATTTCATGAAACTCTCCATTGCAGGAAAATGAATCTCCGCGCACAGAGCCATGGTTCGATTGATGATGCAATGTCAGACCTGCCGATCCATCTCGTTTTACCCGATCTTCTCGCCGCTCTCCGGCGGGAGAGCAATGCCGTGCTGGTCGCGCCGCCGGGCGCGGGCAAGACGACCGCTGTCGCCCCGGCTCTGCTGAACGAGCCATGGTGCACCGGGCAGGTGTTGCTGCTGTCGCCCCGGCGTCTTGCTGCGCGCGCGGCGGCGGAGCGCATTGCCCAGCTTTCGGGGCGACCGGTGGGCGATCTTATCGGCTATGCGACGCGGTTGGACAGCCGCCAGTCTGCGGCGACGCGCCTGCTGGTGCTGACCGAAGGGATATTCCGCAACCGGATACAGGATGACCCGGAATTGGCCGGGATTTCGGCGGTGCTGTTCGACGAGGTGCATGAGCGCAGTCTTGACGGGGATTTCGGCCTTGCCCTTGCGCTCGACGCGCAAGGTGGGCTGCGCCCGGATCTGCGCCTGCTGGCGATGTCTGCGACATTGGATGGCGCGCGTTTCTCGGCGCTGATGGGCGATTGTACGGTAATCGAAAGCGAGGGGCGATCCTTCCCGCTGGACCTGCGGCCGATCGGTCGGCGCGCCGAGCTGCGGATCGAGGACGATATGGCTGCCGCCATCCGCCGCGCTCTGATCGAGGAGGAGGAAGGCGATCTTCTGGCCTTCCTGCCCGGCGTCGCCGAAATCGATCGCACCGCCGAGCGTCTGGCCGATCTGTCCGCCATTGTCGTTCACAAGCTGCACGGTTCGCTCGATCCGCGCGATCAGCGCGCGGCGATCCTTCCGGACAGGGAAGGGCGGCGTAAAGTCATTCTCGCCACCACCATCGCCGAAACCAGCCTGACCATCGATGGCGTGCGCATCGTTGTCGATAGCGGGCTGACCCGGCGGCCCCGTTATGACCGGACGGCGGGCGTTACGCGGCTCGTTACCGAAAAGGCGAGCCAGGCCGCCATTATTCAACGGGCAGGTCGCGCCGCGCGCCAACGGGCAGGGGTCGCCTATCGTCTGTGGGAGGCGGCGGCGACGCAGGGTTTACCGCCCTATGATCCACCGCAAGTCATGGAGAGCGATCTTTCCGCGCTGCTGCTCGAATGCGGCCTGTGGGGCGTGGCCGATCCGACGCGGCTGGCCTGGCTCGATCCGCCGCCCGCCGCCGCGCTGGCCGAAGCGCGCAAGCGGCTGGAGAGCCTTGGTGCGCTGGATGGAGAGGGGCGGGTGACGGCCCATGGCCGCGCGATCGCGCGACTGCCGCTCGAACCGCGTATCGCCCATATGCTGATTGCCGCGCGCGATCTGGGGCTTGTCGGCACAGCCGCACGCGTGGCGGTGCTGCTGGGCGAACGTGGATTAGGCGGCAATTCGGTGGATCTGGAAGACCGCCTGAGACGCTGGCGCAGCGAGAAGGGTGTACGCGCCAATGCGGGGGAAAAGCTCGCAAGGCGATGGGAAGCAATGGTGGCGTCGCAGGGCAGTTGCGAGGCAGAGCCCGTTATCGGGGATCATGCCGCCGGGCGCTGTCTTGCACTGGCCTTTCCCGATCGGGTGGCGAAGCGCCGGTCCGCTGACGGTGCGGAGTGGATCAGCGCGGGCGGACGCGGTTTCCGGCTCGATCCGCTGTCACCGCTGGCGCGGGAAGAGTGGCTGGCGGTGGGCGAGGTGCAGGGCAGCGCCGCCGGCGCGCGAATCCTGTCGGCCGCCGCGCTTGATGCCGATGCCGTCCGTACCTTGTTCGCCGATCGGATCGCAGCGAAGCGGACTGTCCGTTTTCGTTCCGAAACCGGAGGGATTGAGGCGTTACGCCAGATGCGTCTCGGTGCGATCGCGCTTAGCAGTGGCCATGATGATGCGCCCGATCCGGCGATGATCGCCGAAGCCCTGATGGACGGGGTGCGGCAAGGGGGGCTGGATTTGCTGCCCTGGTCAAAAAAGGCATTGTCGCTGCGCCGCCGCGCGGCCTATGCGCAAAGCACGGAGATATCCGATGCCGCGTTGATGGACACATTGGACGAATGGTTGCCGCCACTGCTGGAGGGAAAACGCCGCCTTGGCGATGCTGATCCGCAAGCACTGTTCACGGTGCTGGACCTTGCCCTGGGCTGGGACGGGCGCAAGGCGCTCGACCGGCTGGCGCCCGAGCAGTTCACCACGCCGATGGGGATTGATGTGCCGATCGACTATGAAGCGTCCGGAGGGCCGGAGGTCGAGGTCCGGGTACAGGCGCTCTTCGGCTTGCGCGATCATCCCTGTATTGGCCCGGATCGCCTGCCGCTGCGCCTGAGTTTGACCTCGCCCGCAGGCAGGCCGATTCAGACCACGGCCGACTTGCCCGGATTCTGGGCGGGGAGCTGGGCCGATGTCGCGAAGGAGATGCGCGGGCGCTATCCAAAACATCCCTGGCCGGACAATCCGGCGGAGTCCAGCGCGACGTTGCGGACAAAACGCGCCTCCGGCAACGCAAAATCTTGACGGATGGGCATGATCTGGCGCAAGGGATTTCGCGGTTGCAACAGGCGATTGCGAATAAGGAGGCCCGCGTGAGCGCGCATATCTATCAGACCCCGAAAAATGCAATGCAGTCCGGCAAGGCACGGATGCGGACCTGGGTTCTGGAGCATGAGCCCGTCGAGGGGAAAAAGCCCGATCCGCTGACCGGCTGGGCCGGCTCCGGCGATACGCGCCAGCAATTGCGCCTGACTTTCCCGTCGCTGGATGCGGCCAAGGCCTATGCAGAAAGCATCGGTCTTGCCTATCATGTCACCATGCCCGCGCCCAAGAGCCTGAAGCTTCAGGCTTATGCGGATAATTTCCGTTAAGCGCGGCTGATCTGCTTTCGGCGCAGGGGTAAAATCCGCCTTTGATGCGATAAAGGCGGCCCGGCGAAAGTGATAGGCTGGTATGTCTCCGCTTCGGGCTGCCTTCGGTGTGAGCCGGGCAGGTGGAAGGCGATTTAACCCGCAATCATTCCCGCGCCCAACGCGACCAGCAATTTGACATCCATTGCCATGCCCTCCGACCGGCGGTCAGCCACATATCCGGCGAGGCCGGACAGGGGGACGCGGTGAACGATGATGTCCTCGCCTTCCACGCCGCCGCCGTCATGAATGCGGATCAGGCCCTCCGCCCGGAATAGCGAGAAGCTCTCGGACACCATGCCCGGGGAGCTATAGAAATCACCGAGATCGACCATCCGGTCGGCGCGATAGCCGGTTTCCTCCTCCAGCTCGCGGATTGCCGCACTGCAAGCTTGTTCACCGGCCACGTCATCATGATCGCCGACGAGGCCCGCAGGCAGTTCGAGGCAGCGTTTCCCCAGCGGTACGCGATATTGATCGACGAGGATCAGGCAGGGGCCATGTTCCGGATCTTCATCGACCGCGATGATGACCGCCGCCCTGATGCCGCGGCTGCGGGATACATATTCCCACCGACCCTCACGCTTGGCGGTAATATATTGGCCCGCCCACATGATTTCGGGTGCGGTATCGCTCATCTCATGTCCACTCACAGTTCGATCAGCCGGTCGGGCAGTTCATTGGGGTTGGCTTCGCTCTTGGGTACATGCTTGGCGAGGATCGTGCCGATGAGGCCGATTGCCTCGACCATCCCGGTGCCGGGATCGCCTTTGCGCATATGGCCGATAAGAGAGGCCATCGCATCGCCCCATCGCTCCGGCTCAACCGCATGGTTGATCGCTTCATCACCGATGATTTCCGCGCGATGTTCGGCGAGCGAAAGATAGATCAGGATCGCCGTCTTGCCGCGTGTTCGTCCTTCGGCGCAGGCGCGGAACAGGATGACGGCCTGCCGCCGCACCCGTCGCAATTTGGTGGCCCCAGGTGTCAGCGCCATGCGCAGGGGCATCCACGCCAGCGCATAGCGGACGATCAGGAACAGCGCGATCTGCACCCCCAGCAGCAAGGTCAACAGGAACCCGGCAGGCAGATGATGTTCCCAGCCGCCGAACCAGCGCAGCGCGATATCGGTGAAGAAAGCAGGAAAAGCCGCGACCAGCGCGAGCAGGCTGAGCATCGCCGCCACCGCATAATGCAGCCCCGCATCATGATAGGCATCCGAATGCTGGGCGATAACCGTGACGATCTCCGCATCGCTTGTCGCCTCGGCGGCCTTTACCGCGGCGCTGATACGGTCGTGGTCCGTCTGGCCGATAGTGATTTTCTCCATTGTCACCAGCCTCCCGATGCCCCGCCACCACCGAATCCGCCGCCACCTCCGGAAAAGCCGCCGCCGCCTGACGACCAGCCGCCTCCGCCATGGCGTCCGCCGCCTATATCCGGCCCCCAGAGGATGACCGGTACGATGCCGTTGCGATAGGCGCGGCCGGCTCGTCCGCGCAGCACCATCGGCAACACGAAGAAGAGCAGGATGAACAGGATGAAAAACAGTGCATCGCCATTGCCGCTATTCTCGGACTGGGCCTGCTGCGCTTCCTGTACCACTTTTTTGGCTTCTTCCGGAGGCAGGGTGAGTTGCTTCACGATCGCGTCGACCCCGGCATTTATGCCGCCCGGATAATCCCCGGCCTTGAAACGGGGCGTGATGTCGTTGCGGATGATCCGCCCCGCCAGCACATCGGGAAGAATGCCTTCCAGCCCGTATCCGACCTCGATCCTGACCTTGCGTTCGTTAGGCGCGACGATCAGCAACACGCCGTCATCCCGTTCCTTGTCGCCTATCCCCCAATGATCGCCGAGGCGGAAACCGTAATCGGCAATGTCATACCCGCCAAGGTCGGGGATGGTCGTAACGACAAGCTGACGGCGGCTCTGCTTTTCGAGAACAGCCAGCTTGTCCTCGATCGCCTTTTCCTGATCGGGAGAAAGCAGGTTGGCGGCATCGACCACCCGTCCGGTCAGCTGGGGGAAGGTCTGCGCATAGGCAGGGGCCGCCGTGATCAGCAGCAGATATGCGGCCAGCAAAGCCGACAGGAAAGACCGGAAGGACATGATCTGCCTTTATTTGCCGGGATCAGGCCCCGAAATCGACCTTCGGGGCTTCCTGCGCATTGGGCGTGGTTGCCTGATAGGGGGTCATCGGCTTGGCACCCCTGATCTGCGCACCGATCATCGACGGGAAGGTTCGCACCAGCGTGTTATAGCTCTGCACGGATTCATTATATTTGATGATCGCGGTCGATATGCGGTTTTCCGTGCCCTCAAGCTGAACCTGAAGATCCTGGAAATTCTGGTTGAACTTGATGTCGGGATAGCGTTCCACCGTCACCAGCAGGCGTCCGAGCGACTGGCTGAGCGCGCCCTGTGCGGCGGCGAATTGCGCGACCTTGTCCGGATTGCTCAGGTCATCCGTGCTCACCTGAACGGATGTCGCCTTGGCGCGGGCCTCCATGACCTTGGTCAGTGTTTCCTGTTCTGCCTGCGCGGCGCCTTTGACGGTCGCTACCAGATTGGGAACGAGATCGGCACGCCGCTGATATTGCGCCTGCACGTCGGCCCAGCGCGCCTTGGCGGCTTCTTCTGCTGTGGGCACGCTGTTGATGCCACATGCCGAAAGCGCGAGGAGGCAAAGCGCCGCAAGGGTTGAACGAAGAGGGAAGGTCGAACGCATCGAGGGGGAATCCTTGAGGTTGGGGACGCGCGCACGCTAACGGAGCAAAGGCCGCTCTGCAACTGGACAGCGCCACATACGCTGTGCAAGACATGCCGCTGACAGGCTTATTTTCAGGAGAAACATTATCATGTCCATGGCCACGGAATTCAAGGAATTCATCGCGCGCGGCAATGTGATGGATCTGGCGGTTGGCGTTATCATTGGCGGCGCGTTCGCCACGATCACCAAATCCCTGACCGAGGACATCATCATGCCGGTCGTGGGCTGGCTGTTTGGCGGAGCGGACTTCTCGAAATATTTTATCCGGCTGGGCGCTATTCCCGAAGGCTTTGAAGGATCGGTGGAAAGCTATGCGGATCTGAAAGCTGCGGGAGTGGCGATGCTCGGCTGGGGTGAGTTTCTGACCGTCCTCATCAACTTCGTGATCCTGGCGTTCGTTATCTTCCTGATGGTGCGTTCTGTGAACAGGATGATGGCAAAGCCGACGGCGGAGGAAGTTCCTGCGGCGGAAGAGGTGCCTTCTGAGGATGTCCTGTTGTTGCGCGAAATTCGCGACGCGCTGAAATCCAAGGGGTAAAGGAAACTCGCCATGAAAGAGCGGATCATTCTTTCCGCCGGGCTTCCCCTGTGTTTTTTCGTGGCGGGTTGTTCCTCCGATCAACCGTCGCTGGACGGCAATGTTTCCGGCAATGGTGCGGATCTGCTTGAGAATGGCACCGCTGCGCTGGAAGGGCAGGCCGATAATATGGTCGCGGCGGTGGCCGAGGCCACGGCCAACCGGATTGAGGCGATCGACAATGCGGCGGAATCTGCCGGCAATGCGGCGGAAGCTGCTTCCTCCGCAGCAAGCGCGACGAAGAAATAACCTATCCTCGTAACGACGGCCATTTGGTAATTTCCGAAGGAGAGGGGACGGCCCCCCTTTTCTTGCCGGGTTTCTCTCCCTATATGAGCCTTGCCGGTTTCGACCGGCTATGGCGATAAATTATGTCGTGTAATAGACGCAGCGGACCCGGGGGCGGTACCCGGCGGCTCCACCATGGCTTTCGGTCCGATCATGGACCGGGCGCTCTGACGGGGCCGAACTAGGATCGACGTGTGTTGAAAGACGGTGTTTTTGCCCGGGCTGAGTAACCCGTTCAAGGCTCAAAACCTATAAGTGCCAACGATAACGAAGCACTTGCTCTTGCTGCGTAATTGAGGGGCGCGAGCCCTGACATTACCCAAATAGAACGCGGTTGGACCCACCGGGCAACAGAAGGGATTCCAGCGGCCGCCGGGGGGCCGGGCAACAGAACCCCCGGCACCTGATCTCCTTCATTCCGATGACGATCCATGGCTGGCGGCCCGTTCGAGGGCTTGCCGCTTATGTGGATGTGCGCCGCTTATGTGGATGTGCTTGCATCTGCTGCCGATCGCGCAGGCGGCTGAGATGTGCACGAATCCTCCAACGCCATGGCCTTATCTGTGACACCTCCGCGTTCACTTTCGGCGAGAGGTGTTCGGATCGGTATGTTTATAACTATTTGATATTAAATCAATAACCCCTCAATCCTTCCAGTGGGGTGGGCACTTGCGCACATGTCATAAAAGTGAAATACTAATCACTAATATAGAAAGATTTTATGGAGAAGATTGGATGTTTAAAAAGGCTCTGGCTTTTTCCCTTGCGCCTCTCTCTATGGTCATGATGATCACTCCGGTTCAGGCCACCGAGCAGGGAGAGGTTGCGGGTCAGGATCAAGACCTGAAAGTCGTCGCGGCTGCGTTGATGCAGCGTGATTATGCTGGGGCAGAGGCGCAGATCTCCGCTTTCGGCCTGACGGGCAAGGAAGACCCCGCCATGCTTATCAACCTCGGCAACGCCTATGCGGGCATGGGACGTAAGGCCGATGCTCAGCTTGCCTACAAAGCAGCGCTCAATTCGGGCATGGACATGGATCTCGACATGGCGGACGGGTCGGTCCGATCGTCTCGAGCGGTAGCGCGGGATGGGCTGCGTCAACTTGGTGTCGATCTCGCCAGCTGGTAGGCTGGCGAACCGGTGCGGAAGGCCCCGGAAATGTTTTGAAATATTTATCTTATTGAAAAATAGGATAAATATTCAGAATTTTGCAAAACTGTTGCCGTGCGGACACAGCTTCGCATGGCAGTTTTTGCTTTCACAAAACTGCAATCTAACTGAAACCATCGCGTCATGACTCACCCCTATTGGCTCGCCGTGAGGGCGTAAGGGGGATCACATATTGTCTCTGCTGCGCTCCGCTTCTCGAACACAGACCGGCTGAGCCGGAGCGGAGAACAACATGATGAGCAAGTCGAATATTTCGAAATTCCTGCTGGCAGGTTGCGCCATGGCCGCGCTCAGCGCCTGCGGCGCGGACGATGTCGCGTCGCCGGGCAGCGGTGGTGACATCACCATCAATAACCCGTCGCCGACCCCCACGCCGACCCCGACGCCCACCCCGACCGCATCGGTTACGCCCGCTGCGGGTTGCCCGAGCATCGAAGTCGCCCTGGCTGACGGCGGCACCCTCACCGGCCCGACCGGAACCTACCGCGTCTGCACCCTGCCGGCCAAGATCAATACCGATACCATATTGCCGCAGATTGACGGCCTGCTTTATGAAATGGATGGCCGCGTCGATGTTGGCGACGATCTCGGCGCCACGCCGACCAGCGGCGAGGCAGGCGTTACCCTGACCATTCAGCCGGGCGTGATCCTGTACGGTAAAGCCATTTCCTGGCTCGCGGTCAATCGCGGCAACAAGCTGATGGCCGTTGGCGAGGCCAATAAGCCGATCATCTTCACCAGCCAGCAGAACATCACCGGTTCGATCACCGACAAGTCTTCGGGCCAGTGGGGTGGTGTCGTGCTGCTCGGCCGCGCGCAGATCACCGATTGCCAAGCGTCAATCGCCACGCCTGGGACCACCGGCTGCTATCGGAACACCGAAGGTGCTGCTTCGCCTGCTTATTATGGTGGCACGACCAACACCGACAGCAGCGGTGAGCTGAAATATGTTCAGATCCGCTATTCCGGTTATGTGCTTGCGGCCGACAAGGAACTGCAGGGCCTGACCCCGTCGGGCGTCGGTACCGGCACCAAGATGGAATATATCCAGATCCACAACAGCTCGGATGACGGCATCGAAATGTTCGGCGGCCACCCGCTGCTGAAGCATATCGTCATCACTGGCGCTGAAGACGACTCGCTCGACATCGACACCGGCGCGAAGGCCTTCGCGCAATATGTGATCGCGGTTCAGCGGTCCGACAAGGGTGACAGCATGATTGAAGGCGATAGCGATAACGCCTTCGACACCCAGACCCCGCGCACCAACTTCCGCCTTGCCAACTTCACCTTCCTCGCCAATGCGGCCTCCGGCAACGGCGCGGCGATCATGCTGCGTGGCGGCATGGACGCGCATCTGGTGAACGGTGTGGTGGTCAGCCCCGGTCAGTCCTGCCTCCAGCTGCGCAACAGCAAGACGGTTCAGACCTCGGGTACGGATGAAGCTGGTGTTCCGCTGTTCGACTCGGTCGTGATGCAATGCTCTGCCTCGGGCGCCTTCTCGACGGGCAACACCAAGGACAACGCGGGTAATGTTGTCGACACTGTTACGGCGGCGCAGACCCAGACCATCTTCGAAGCTGGTACGAACAACAGCTCGACCTTTACGCCGAGCCTGACCAACCTGTTCATCAATGGCTCGGCGGAAACCACTGCCATTGCCTATAACGCCAGCAGCCTGAACGACAGCGCGTCCGGCGCGTTCATGGAAAATGCGGGCTATGTCGGCGCGGTCAAGGATGCGAGCGACACCTGGTATCAGGGTTGGACCTGCGACAGCGCCACGGCGAGCTTTGGCAGCAACTCGGCCTGCACCTCGCTGCCGACCGCCTGATCGGGGCTGAAACAAGGGGCGGGGAGCGGCGATAAAGCCGCACCTCGCCTCGTTTCCAAATATTGAAATGGGGAAAAACCATGGCATCGCCGCTTAGTCTCGCGCGTCTTCTGTTCCTGTCGTCCGCGCTTGTCGCACCGTCCTTCATGAGTGGAATCGCCATGGCGCAGGATACCGCTGCTCCGGCTGCGGTCGATGACAGCGCATCGCAGGATGATGCCGCCAATGGTTCCACGACACAGGAAACCGAAATTTCCATTCCCGGCGCGATCATCGTCACGGGGCGGCGCAATGCCAATATTCAGAAGGCGGCGCCCGCTGTTGTTTCGGTGTTGTCTACCGCCGACATTCAGCGGACCGGTGAAGGCGATATTGCAGGCGCGCTCAGCCGGGTGACCGGCCTTAGCGTGGTCGGCAACGGCTTCGTCTATGTTCGCGGTCTTGGCGATCGCTATTCCTCGGCTTTGCTCAACGGCTCGCCGCTGCCCAGCCCCGAACCGCTGAAGCGCGTTGTGCCGCTCGACCTGTTCCCGACCAGCGTTGTTGCATCATCGCTGGTACAGAAAAGCTACTCAGTCAATTTCCCCGGCGAATTCGGTGGTGGTCTTATCAACCTGACCACCAAGGCCATTCCGCAGGAGAGCTTTCTGTCCGTGAAGGGGGGCATCGGATATGACACCGAAACTTCGGGGCAGCTTGGCTATACCTATTATGGCAGCGGCACCGACTGGACCGGTTTCGATAACGGCAATCGCGATTACGCCCCGGCACTGGACGCCTTCTTCAAGAGCGGAGAGCGCATCGGCGATGTCGATTCGGTGGCGATCGCCAGCCAGCTGATCACCGGACGCAACGCGGTGGTTCAACGGAACGACAATATTCCCGCCAATTTTACGGCGGAACTGAGCGGTGGCACGAAGTTCGATCTTGGCGGGTCGGATCTCGGTATTATTGCGTCGTTCGGTTACAGCAATAAATGGCGCACTCGCTCGACCACCCAGCAGACTGCTCAGAGCGTGGATCTGTCGGCCGTCGATACCAATTTCACCAAGGTTATTACTGACAACCGCATCGTCGTGAACGGCTTGCTCGGTCTGGGTTTTGAATTCGACAAGAACAGCATCCGTTGGACCAATGTCTTCGTTCGCGACACATTGAAACAGGCGAGCCTCGCTGCTGGTGTTAAGAACAGCAGCATCGTCGGCGCCGATTATATGGATCAGTCCACCGCCTGGTATGAACGCCAGTTGTTCGATACCCAGCTCGTCGGCGAATTCCACATGGGTGGTCTCAATGTCGATTTGCGTGCCGCCTATGCGAATTCCAAGCGCAAGGCTCCTTATGAGCTGGACTTCGAATATGTGAAGACCAATCAGGAAGCCGATCCCTATGGCGCTTATTATATCAACGTGCTCGACCGTCAGCGCGGTAAAGCGGTTGCGGCCTTTTCCAACCTGAACGAGGATCTCTATTCTTTCGGCGCGGACTTCAGTTATGAAATCGCTCCGTCCATCATGTTGTCCGCCGGATATATGATGTCGGATACGAAGCGTCTTTCGTCCCGTCGCGAGTTCCAGTTCGATCCGGGCGATGATTTCATTGACGGTATCGGCCTGCTGCGCCCGGATTTTCTGCTCCAGCCCGCGGTCATCAACTATTATGACATCGGCCTGATCGAAACGACGGAAACCGACCCGGCCTTCACCGCGAAACTCAATGTCGATGCGGGCTACGTCCAGCTTCAGGGGGATGTGGTTGATGGCCTCAACGTCAATGCCGGCGTTCGGTTCGAACATGGGATGATGTCGGTCGATCCGACCAAGGTGTTCAACAGCGTGGTCAATCAAGGCGCCTCGACGTCGATCAAGAAAGACTATTGGCTGCCCGCGCTGACAATCACCTATGAGATTTCGCCGCAGATGCAGGTGCGTCTGAACGGATCCAAGACGATCGCGCGTCCGCAGTTCCGCGAACTGCTGAACCAGAATTTCTATGACCCGGAAACGAACAGGTCCTATATCGGTAACCCCAATCTGACCGACAGCGTCCTCTATAATGGCGAAGCCCGGTTCGAATGGTATTTCGCCAGGGATCAACGTTTCTCGCTCGCCGGTTTCTACAAGAAGATCGACAAGCCGATCGAAGCCTATGTTTCGATCCAGTCCGGTAACGATCCGATCACCGGCTATGCTAATGCGCCCGAAGCCCGCCTTTATGGTGCGGAAGTCGAGGTGCAGAAATATTTCCCGCTCGATGGCTTGGCTGATGGTGGCTTCTTCTCGACACGCCGTGCGGTGGTTGTCGCCAACTACACCTATACCAAGTCGGAAATTAAGGTCGGCGCCAATGACACGACCTCGATCTACGGCGCGGGTGTTTTCCCGGCATCCAATTATTTTAACGATGGCGATGCTCTGACCGGTCAGTCCGATCATCTGGTCAACCTTCAGCTCGGACTTGAGGACACGGATAAATTGTCTCAGCAGACGCTGCTCCTGACCTATGCGAGCAAGCGCGTTACCGGTCGTGGTCCGGCGGGGCAGCCTGATATCTATGAATATCCCGGCCTCAACCTCGATTTCGTGATGCGTCAGGGCATCAGGCTCGGTGGCATCGACAGCGAGCTGAAGCTGGAAGCCCGGAACATCACCGGCCGGAAGTTCAAGGAATATCAGGAATCTGGCTCGAACCGCATCTATTACAACCTCTACAAGCTGGGCACGTCCTTCTCGGCTTCGTGGACCGTGAAATTCTGACATACCCCTTTGTGTCAGCATTCTCAGGGGCGGCTTCCATAAGGATGGCCGCCCCTCTTTTTGTCGGGACGGCATTGCCGGGCACTTGCCGTCATCATGATTTTGGACGATAGGGGCCCGAGCGACAGGTTCCCCGCAAGGGGATGAAAAGGGAATCCGGAACCATATGGGTCAAGCCCATGAAGCCGGAGCTGCCCCCGCAACTGTAATCGGCGAGCCGCCGCCTCGACAGGCCACTGGAGATCATCCGGGAAGGTGAGGCGGCAAAGCGATGACCCGAAAGCCAGGAGACCTGCCTGACGCGGTCGTTCTTCATGCGGGCGGGGTGTACCGGGTGAACGAGGGGGCACCCCTCGCGTGGCGACTGCTTGTGCAACGTCACGCAGAAGGGGACCAGAGTGACCAGATTTCATGCCGCGGCCATGCTTTGCGCGGTTTCTATTCCTGCCGCCGCATGGGCGCAGGACAGCGACGACATCATCGTTACCGCCAACCGCACAGCTACACCGATCAGCAAGGTCGGCCTCTCGGTCAGTGTGATCGATGCCGATGATATCGCGCGATTGCAGACCCCGTCCGTTTCCGAATTGCTGAGGACGGTGCCGGGCATGGCCATTACCCGCAATGGCGGCACGGGGACTTTTTCCAGCGTGTTCGTGCGCGGGGCATCCTCGGAACATACAGTTGCCCTGATCGATGGCGTGAAGATAAACGATCCGTCGTCGCCGGCGGGCGGGTTTGATTTCGGGCGCCTGATGTCCGGCAATCTGGAACGCATCGAAGTGGTGCGCGGCCCGCAGTCCGTGCTCTGGGGCAGCCAGGCGATCGGCGGCGTGGTCAACATAATCACGCGCGCGCCGACGGATCGACCGAGCGGCAATGTTCAGGCCGAATATGGTTATCGCGACACCGTCGATCTGGTCGGTAATGGTGCCGCCACGCTGGGGCCCGTGGCGTTGAGCGCGGGGGCGTCCTATGCCCGAACGGACGGCATTTCGGCCTTCAGCGAACAGCGTGGCGGCACGGAACGCGACGGGACCGAGCAATATGGTGCCAATGTCAACGCGCGGACCACGATCTCGGACAACCTGTCTCTCGATCTGCGCGGCTGGTATTCGCATAGCGATACCGATCTTGATGGTTTTCCGCCGCCAACCTACGCCTTTGGCGACACCAGGGCGCGGAACCGGACGCGCGAGGCGATCGGTTATGCGGGAGTGAACTGGAACGGGCTGGAAGGGCGCTGGCGCAATCGCATCGCTTATTCGATTACCTCTGTGCGCCGCGACGATTATGATCCGGATGCGCTGGTCGAGCATCAGAACGATGCATTCGGTCGCAATCAACGTGTGGAGTTTCAGTCCACTTTCGACATCATGAGCGGCTGGACGCTGGTGACCGGGGCGGAGCGCGAATGGTCCACTTTCACTATCGCCTCCGATTATGGCTATGGCGCCACCACCATAGGCGGCAAGAACCGGATCACCAGCTTTTATGGTCAGTTAATGGCTTCGCCCCTGGTTGGCCTTACCACCACGGTCGGGGTGCGTCATGACGACCACAGCCGGTTCGGCGGACATACGACCGTCGCGGCCAATGCCGCCTATACGCCCAATGACGGCGCGACCATCCTTCGCGCCAGCTATGGCGAGGGTTTCAAGGCGCCGTCGCTCTATCAGCTTTTCAGCGAATATGGGAATGGAGCGCTGAAACCTGAAACCGCGAAAAACTGGGATGTCGGTATCGTCCAGAAGGCGCTTGACGATGCCGTGCAGGTCGGTGTCACCTGGTTTCGGCGCAAGACGCGCAATCTGATCGATTATGTATCCTGCGCGGGCGCAGGTGACCCTTCGCCGCTGTGCGATTATGCCTTTGACGGCTATTATGACAATGTCGATCGGGCGCTGGCCAAGGGGCTGGAGGCGGAAATCCGGTTGAAACCGGTCGAAGCATTGCTGGTCAATTTCAACTATAGCTATGTGAAGTCGCAGGATCTGACCACGGATCGGGATCTTGCCCGCCGTCCGCGCCACAAGGCCTATGCCGCCATAGATTATCGCTGGCCCTTTGGCCTGTCGACCGGGGCGAGCATCACCCATGTCAGCGCCAGCTATGACAGCGCCAGCGGTGCGAATCGCAATGCCGACTATGTGTTGACCGATATTCGCGCCTCCTATCCGGTGACCGATCGGGTCGAGGTTTATGGCCGCATCGATAATCTGTTCGATCAGGAGTATGAGAGTGTTTACGGCTATGGCTCGCTCGGCCGGGCGGCCTATGCGGGCATCAGGTTCCGGCTCTGATGCGGAGCGGGGCGGTGAGGCGAGGCAGCAACCGGTTTTTCAGGCTTATGGCCGGAATGGCGCTGTTGCTGTCCGCCTGTGCCGCACCCGATAATGGAACCAAAGGAGAGGGCGCTCCATCGACCGTCCCCACCCGCATCATATCGATGAACCCCTGCGTGGATGCGATATTGGAACAGGTGGCCGACCCCGCGCACATCGCCGCGATCAGCCATTATTCACAGGATCCGCGCGCTACTTCGGTCCGTCTCGACTGGGCGCGGCGTTTCCCGGTTGTCTCGGGCACAGCTGAGGATGTCGTTGCCCTTCGCCCCGATCTCGTCCTCAGCGGGCCGCATGTCGCGCCGCAAACCAGTGCCGCGCTGGAACGCCTTGGCATCCCCTTGTTGAAGGTGGGAGTTCCCGCGACGGTAGAAGAGAGCGAGGCGCAAATTATGCAGATTGCCGCCCGGATCGGGCGCGCTATGCAGGGCAGGGCGCTTAACATCCGCATCGAACAGGCGATGGCCCATGCAGGCGCGACGGCCAATGGCTCGCGTCCCGTCGCTCTTATCTGGCAGGATAGCGGGCTGGTGCCGGGGGCGGGGACGCTGGCTGACGAGTTGCTCCACCGCACCGGTTTTGAGAGTGCCAGCCGCCGCATGGGGCTTGCCCAATGGGATATGGTGACGCTGGAACAGATACTGTCCTCTCCACCGGACATAGTGATGACCGGTGCAGCGACGATGGACACAGGGACCGGTGCTTCGGTCAACCGCATGCTGTCCCACCCGGTCCTGCGCCATATGGAAGGCAGGATGATGGTCGCGGATTATCCCGCAAGCCTTCTGCATTGCGGCGGCCCGGTCATCATTCGCGCGGTCGAACGGCTCGGCGCCATCCGCAAGCACTGGGACGAGGAGCAGAGGCAGAGGGAGGCCGGAGTATGAGACTTTCTGCGGGACTGGGCGCCACGCTGCTTTTCGCCATGCTGCTTTCGCTGATGGCGGGGCGTTATTGGATTTCTCCTGTCGACTGGTTCGGAGGGGATTTGCCGTCGCTCATCATCACGGAGCTGCGCCTGCCACGTATTTGCGTCGGGGGGCTTGTCGGGGCCGCGCTGGGCGGTTCGGGCGCGG
>SBGG01000079.1 GCA_006226685.1 Sphingomonadales bacterium | reverse complement strand
CTGTGAAGGGAAAAGGTTTACGGCGCTTTGTCATGAACGGGCCGCGTACGCAACGGATCAGCAGGGCTTTCGGCGCCGCCGCCGCCCATTATGACGACCATGCCGGGGTGCAGCGCATCGTCGCGGCGACACTGGCCAATCTCCTGCGGCATCAGCCCGTCCGCGCGGCGCCGGGGGAGCGGTTGCGGATATTGGAGATTGGTTGCGGCACGGGCATGCTGACCCGCGATGTGCGTACGTTGTTTCCCGATGCTGAGATCATTGCGACCGATATCGCGCCGGAGATGATCGCCATGGCCGGGCGAGGGGGCGATGTCGGCGCGCATTTTCTGGTGATGGATGGGGAAGCCCCGGCCTTTGACGGGCCATGGTTCGACCTCATCATTTCCAGCCTGGCGTTTCAGTGGTTCGCGGATCTGCCGCGTGCGCTCGACCGGTTGCGCGGGTTGCTGCGGCCGGGGGGTAGCCTGATGTTCGCGACCATGGCACAGCGCAGCTTTCATGAATGGCGTGATGCCCATGCCCGCATCGGGATGGAGGCCGGAACGCCGCTTTATCCCTCGATCGACCAGTTGCGGGCAATGCTGACCCGCCATGCCGACGCCTTTCTGTTCGAGGAGGATTATGCCCATGATTTCGGCGGTGCGCGCGGGCTGCTCGCGCATCTCAGGGGCATTGGCGCGACGGTGCCGGTGGAAGGGCGCGTGCCGCTCAACCCCAGTCAGTTGCGCCGGGTCATGCGCGCCTTTGACGAGGCCGGGGGGCGGTGCACTTACCATGTCGCCTATTGCCGGGTCACCAATGCCGACCGGGGATGAGGGGGCGATCGCATGGGTCGGATGGCGCGGATGAACAGCATAGGGAAGAGCTTGTCATGACCGGATTGATTACTGTGCCTGCCCCCGTGATCCGCCGGGCGGAGAAAGGGGACGCGGCGGCGCTGGCGGACCTCAAGAAACGGACGTTCCGCGCGACCTTTGTCGATGGACCGATTGCGGTGCCCTATAGCGCCGAAAATATCGCCCGGTTCGAAGTGGAGGTCTACAGCCCGGAAGCAGTCGCGGCGGAACTGGCCGACCCGCGCCGGGCGCAATGGGTGGTGCAGGATGAAGCGGGCACGCTTGTCGCCTATGCCCATGCGGGACCGTGCAAACTGCCGCATCCAGAGGCTGATGCCGGGCAGGGGGAATTATATCAGCTTTATGTCGATCAGGATTGGCAGGGGCACGGCCTTGGTCGCGCCCTGATGGACAGGGTGCTCGACTGGCTGGCCGAAACCATGCCGGGCCCGGTGTGGATCGGCGTGTTTTCGGAGAATTTCCCGGCGCAGGCGGTCTATGCGAAGCGGGGCTTCGCAAAGGTCGGCGAATATGATTTCAAGGTCGGCGATCATCGCGACCGGGAATATATCCTGCGGCGGGCATAGAGCGATTTCGAGTGGAATGATTCATTCCACGACTCGGGAATCGCGACCGACAAAGGCACGCGGCGATTTCGAGTGGAATGATTCATTCCACGACTCGGGAATCGCCGCGGAACGGAACCGCCGGCTGCAATCGCAGCTCCGTCAAGCCGGGGCAACTCCGGGGGCGGCAGGCATGGCCGGAGGCTTATCCTGCCTGCTGGAGCCAGCGCCGCACATCTTCTTCCTTTGGCAGGCCGCCGGCATGGACCAGCTTGCCGTCGATCACGATGGCCGGCGTAGCGGCCGCTCCATAGCGGGCGATCTCCGCATAGTCGGTCACCTTCTCGATCGTCGCGGCGAGGCCGAGTTGGGCGGCGGCGTCCTTCACAATGGTTTCGGTCGCCTGGCAACGCTTGCATCCCGGCCCCAGCACCTTGATGTCCGTCATGGCAATGCCTTTCATGAATAGAGGGCGTTGAACAGGAAACCGACCGCGAGAATGCCCGATCCCACGACCGTTATAAAGACGGCGATGAGGCGCAGGCTCAGCACCTTGCGCAGGATAATCATTTCCGGCAGCGATAGCGCCGTCACCGACATCATGAAAGCGAGCACGGTGCCCAGTGCCGCGCCCTTGCCGAGCAGGGCTTCGACCACGGGAATGATGCCCGCCGCGTTGGAATAAATCGGGATGCCGAGGAGTACTGCGGCGGGAACCGACCACCAGCTATCCGCCCCCATGATGCGGGAAAGAAGTTCGGCGGGCACATAGCCATGGATGAAGGCCCCCGCGGCGATACCGAGGATCATCCACAACCACACCCGGCCGACAATATCCCTGACCGCATCCCAGCCCGCATCAAACCGGTCCGCCCAGACCAGTTTGCGCGCCTCTATCGAGGCGGGCGCGGCGCGCAGATCGCGCACCCATGGTTCAAGCCAGTTTTCCAGCCGCAGTCGCCCGATCACCCAGCCACCCAATATGGCGGTAAGCAGGCCGAAAGCGAGATAGGTGAGCGCGACCTTCCAGCCGACAAGCGCGAACAGCAGGCCCAGCGCCACCTCGTTCACCATCGGTGCGGCGATCAGGAAGGAGAAGGTCACGCCGAGCGGCACCCCGGCGGAGACGAAGCCGACAAAGAGCGGAACGGCCGAACAGGAACAGAAAGGCGTGACGATGCCCAGATGCGCGGCGGCGATATTGCCCAGTCCTTCCCGACGCCCCGCGAGAATCGCGCGAGTCCGGTCCGGTGAGAAGAAGGATCGCACGACGCCCATGGCGAATACCACGAGCGTCAACAGCATCAGCACCTTGGGTGTGTCGTAGAAGAAGAATTCCACCGAAGCCGCAAGGTGGCTGCCCGGCTCGATCGGGAGCAGCCCGACGATGGCGCGAGCGATCGGTTGCAGCATCCGGTAAAGGAGGAACCACAGGGGCAGGGCGATGGCGAGGCCGATCCCCCAGAGGAGGGAGCGGCGCTCGCGGGCCGAATCAAGAGGTCCGACGGCCTGTGTCATGTCAGGCTGCCTCTGGGGGGGACCCCGAAACCCGTCGCCGGGCAAAGGGATACGCCCGCCGTCGTCAGACTTCCCCGTCCATCAGCTTCGGGAAGAAGCCTTCATGTGCGGTGCGCAGGCTGTCGAGCGGGATTGCATGGTCGCTGTCCGCCAGCTCGAAGACGAGACGGGTGCCGCAGGTGCGGCCGATCGGCTGCACGGTCACGGCCGCCGTGTCGGCCTCCGCGAGGAAGGCCGCAAGCGAGGCATCGCCGACGGTGACGATATAGACGCCCTGATCTTCGGCGAAGAAGGCGCGGGCATCCTCGAACGGGGTTTCGGGGTCATGCGCCTGAATCATCGCGCCGATATTTCCGGCCAGCGCCATTTCGGCGACCGTAACCGCGATGCCGCCATCCGATACGTCATGGCAGGCGGTGATCGCGCCATTATCGATATGGGCACGGATGAAGTCGCCGGTCTTGCGTTCGGCGGCAAGATCGACCGGCGGCGGCGGGCCGGCATCGGCGCCGTCGCGGCCATGGCATTCGCGTAGCCAGATGCTCTGGCCCAGATGGCCCTTCCAGTCGCCGACGGCGAGGATGATGTCGCCCGTGCCCTTGAAGGCGATGGTCGCGGCCTTGCGCCAGTCCGCCATCAGGCCGATTCCGCCGATGGCGGGTGTGGGCAAAATGGCCGAGCCGCCGCCCGTGGCCTTGCTTTCATTATAGAGGCTGACATTGCCGGACACGACCGGGAAGTCGAGCGCGCGGCAGGCATCGCCCATGCCTTCGAGAGCGCCGACGAACTGGCCCATGATTTCCGGGCGTTGCGGATTGGCGAAATTGAGGCAGTTGGTGATTGCGAGCGGCTTTGCACCGACTGCGGTGATGTTGCGCCAGCATTCGGCGACCGCCTGCTTGCCGCCCTCGACCGGGTCGGCGAAGCAATAGCGCGGGGTGCAGTCGGTGCTGATCGCAATGGCCTTGTCGGTGCCGTGCACACGGACGACCGCAGCGTCGCCGCCCGGTGCCTGTACCGTGTCGCCGCCGACCTTGTTGTCATATTGCTCCCAGATCCAGCGGCGGCTGGCGATGTCCGGGCTGCCCATCAGGGTCAGCAGGTCGCGGCCCATATGGGTGCAGGGGGGCGTATCGACCAGCGGCGCGAGTTTGGGGGTCGGCACATGCGGCCGGTCGTAAAGCGGCGCGTCGTCGGCCAGCGGGGCGAGCGGAATATCGCATACCGTTTCGCCATGGTGGACAAGGACCATGCGACCGGTGTCGGTGACCTCGCCGATAACTGCGAAATCCAGTTCCCATTTGCGGAAGATCGCCTCTGCAAAGGCTTCCTTGCCGGGTTGCAGCACCATCAGCATGCGCTCCTGGCTTTCGGAGAGCATCATCTCATAGGCGGTCATGCCGGTTTCGCGCTGCGGCACCTTGTCCATATCGAGCCGGATGCCGACGCCGCCCTTGGACGCCATTTCGACGCTGGAACTGGTGAGGCCGGCTGCACCCATGTCCTGAATGGCGACGATCGCGTCCGACGCCATAAGTTCGAGGCAGGCCTCAATCAGCAACTTCTCGGTGAAGGGATCGCCGACCTGCACGGTCGGGCGCTTTTCCTCGCTGTCCTCGCCGAAATCGGCGCTGGCCATGGTGGCGCCATGGATGCCGTCACGACCGGTCTTGGACCCGACATAGACAATCGGGTTGCCGATGCCGCTGGCGGCGGAATAGAAGATCTTGTCCGTCTCCGCGACGCCCACGGTCATCGCGTTGACGAGGATGTTGCCGTCATAAGCCGCGTGAAAATTCACCTCGCCGCCGACGGTGGGCACACCCACGCAATTGCCATAGCCACCGATGCCGCGCACCACGCCGGAAATCAGGTGACGCATCTTCGGATGGTCGGGGCGACCGAAGCGCAGCGCGTTCATATTCGCGATCGGACGCGCGCCCATGGTGAATACGTCGCGCAAAATCCCGCCGACGCCGGTGGCCGCGCCCTGATAGGGCTCGATATAGGACGGGTGGTTGTGGCTCTCCATCTTGAAGATCGCGGCCTGTCCGTCGCCAATATCGACCACGCCCGCATTTTCGCCGGGGCCGCAGATGACCTGTGGGCCTTCGGTGGGCAGCTTCTTCAGGTGGATGCGGCTCGACTTGTAGCTGCAATGCTCCGACCACATGACCGAGAAGATGCCGAGCTCGGTCAGATTCGGTTCACGGCCCAGCGCGTTCAGAACGCGATCATATTCTTCCGGCGAAAGGCCGTGTTCGGCAATGATTTCCGGGGTGATGGCGCCCGATTTCGCGGGGCTGGCGGAGGCTGTCTCGGTCATGCGCCTGCCCATAGAGATTTTGGACCGCAGTGGGAACCGCTTTTTGGGCGGAGGCGATCAATATTTTGGGTAATAAATTGGGCCGGATGATGCTTCATCCGGCCCGTTCAGTTCAATATTCGTAAGGGGTTGAACGATCAGGATTTGCAGCTCTGCGAGCCCTTGCCCGGCATTTCCACGGTCACTTCCTCCGGCGAACCGGTCAGCGACCAGCCGCCCTCGGCAGTGAAGGGCTTGCCCGCTTCGGCGCTGATCAGTGCGGTGGCGACGCCTTCCTTCTCAGTCTTCAGCATGACGGTCTTGTCGTCCGACATATAGTCGACATAGATGAGGGCGCCATCCTTGCAGCGGAAGGTCTTGCTCTGCTTCACCATCGGGGGAAGCTCGACCGCTCCGGCATTGTTAAGCGCATCCGCCATCGGGTCGGCAGGGCCGCCGCCAACGACTTCGGGTTCGTTACTGCCGCAGGCCGCAACGGCGAACAGCAAGGGGAGGGTGAAAAGGGATAGGTTGATTTTCATAGCGGACTTTCTATGTGCAACTGCAACATTGCCAGTCAATGGTTAACCGTCCTCTGGACCCGTATTTTTACATAAAAGTTGCGATATCGCTGGTTTTTTCATGCGATGGGGCCAATTCCGGCCCGCATCGCAGCGAGTCTTTCGGCTCAGGCATATTTTTGGCCTTCCGGGCGCGCGCTACTTGACCGCGCCGGAGGCTGAGGCCAAAGCTGAACCATGACCGGGCCACAAGACCAATCATCCGCTGCCGCGCTCGACGGCCTGTCGTTCGAGGATGCGCTGCGCGAACTGGAAATGATCGTGCAGAAGCTGGAACGCGGGGATGTTCCTCTCGACGATTCGATCGCGCTTTATGCGCGTGGGGAGGTATTGCGGGCGCAATGCCAGAAGCGGCTGGCGGATGCCGAGGCGCGGATAGAAAAGCTGACGGTGGATGCCGCAGGCACGCCTGTCGGTGCCCAGAATTTCAGCGCAGGCTGATCGCAGCGTGTCCCTGTCCGGCACGGAAACCATCGGCAATGCCACGCTTCGCGCGGCGATGCAGGAAGTCGCGCGGGATATGGATGCCGCGCTCGACCTTCTTCTGCCGCTGTCCGGCGATCCGCGCCGCCGCCTGTTCGAGGCGATGCGCCATGCCGCGATCGGCGGGGGCAAGAGGCTGCGGCCGTTGTTGGTCAAGGCCACCGGGCGGCTTTTCCATCTGGACCCGGAAAGCCTGACCCGTGTCGGCGTCGCGGTTGAGTGCATCCATGTCTATTCGCTGGTGCATGACGATCTTCCGGCGATGGATGATGACGATCTGCGGCGCGGCAAGCCGACCGTTCACCGCGCCTTTGACGAGGCGACGGCGATCCTCGCCGGGGATGCTCTGCACGATCTGGCCTATGAAATTGCGGCGGACGAGCGAACCCATGCCGATCCGTTCGTTCGGTGCGAACTGGTGCGGCTGCTCGCCCGGGCGAGCGGCCCGCATGGAATGGCGGGTGGTCAGATGATGGACATCGCCGCCGAAAAACAGGCGTTCGACCTTGCCACCGTCACCCGGCTTCAGCAGCTCAAAACGGGCGCCCTGATCGGCTTCTGTGTCGAGGCGGCGGCGGTCATGGCCCATGTCCCGCCTGAAGGGCGCACCGGCCTTCACGGCTATGCGCGCGATATCGGTCTTGCTTTTCAGATCGCCGACGATCTGCTCGATGTCGAGGGCGATGCCGGGCTGGCCGGCAAGGCGCTGGGCAAGGATGCCGAGGCCGGGAAGCAGACTTTCGTTTCGTTGCTCGGTCGGGAAAAGGCGCGTCAGCAGGCGCACCTGCTGGTTGATCAGGCCAAGGCCCATCTGCATGGTTATGATGAAAGCGCGGACCTGCTGCGCGCGATAGCCGATTATATCATTGAAAGGGATCGCTGAATATCATGAGCGGGCCACGCATTGGGGTTTATCCCGGCACCTTCGATCCGATGACGCTCGGCCACATGGATATTATCCGACGGGGCGCGAAGCTTGTCGATCGGCTCATTATCGGTGTCACCACCAATCCGAGCAAGTCGCCGATGTTCTCACTCGAAGAACGGCTTGCGATGGTCCGGCGCGAATGCAGCGATCTGGACGCCGCTATAGAGGTGGTGGCGTTCGATGCGTTGCTGATGGATTTCGCTTCGTCCCAAGGGGCGAAGGTCATCATCCGTGGTCTGCGGGCTGTTGCCGACTTTGAATATGAATATCAGATGGCCGGCATGAACCAGCAGATCAACGACAGCGTCGAGACGGTGTTCCTGATGGCCGACGTATCGTTGCAACCGATCGCGTCGCGTCTGGTCAAGGAAATTGCCCTCTATGGCGGGCCGATTCATCGTTTTGTCGGGCCTCGGGTGTGCGAGGAAGTGAAGCAACGAGTCGACCTGATCGGCCGAAAGGGAGAGCACCCGCGCGGGTGATGCTCATTTTCGGTTCAGTCGTGCTCTTTTATCGCGCATAAGCGCGCAGGATTCGTTTCCGGAGATTGCTTGAATGAAGCTCAGCATGTTTTTCCGTTCCCTGATGGCACTGGTGTTGCTGGCACTGGCGTCCGTCCCCCCTGTCGTGCATGCGCAGGGGCAGGGGCAGGCCGACGCAATGGAGCAGGCGGAACGTTCCGCCAAGGCACGGGAGCAGGCGAAGGAGCTGGAGAAATACGGCCCGAAGCAAACGCCCCCCGCCGCCGTTCCGCTCGATCCGGCCAATGTCTGGGTGCTTCAGCTTTCCAATGGCGGCACGGTCAAGATTCAGCTGCGCCCCGATGTCGCGCCCAACCATGTCGCGCGCATCAAGGAGCTGACCAATCGCGGTTTCTATAATGGTTTGATGTTCCATCGCGTCATTCCCGGCTTTATGGCGCAGGGCGGCGATCCCAAGGGAGATGGCACGGGCGGTTCGGATTTGCCGGACCTGAAAGCGGAATTCAACGACCTGCCGCATGTGCGTGGCGCCGTTTCCATGGCGCGCGCGGCGAGCGATGACAGCGCCAACAGCCAGTTCTTCATCATGCTGATGCCGAGGCTTCAGCTCGATCGCCATTATACGGTGTTCGGGCGGGTGATTTCCGGCATGCAATATGTCGATGCAATCGCCCAGGGCGAACCGCCGGCCGATCCGACCAGGATCGTGCAGGCAAACATGGAGCAGCCGGGGCAATAACCCGGCCGCATGGCGGGCTTCCGCGATGGACGTTACCCTTTTCGATTTCGATCTTCCGCCCGAGCGGATCGCGCTGCGCCCTGTCAGCCCGCGGGATTCCGCGCGCCTGCTGGTGGCCGAGGGACATGTGGGTGGTTTGCGCGACCTTCAGGTGCGGGATCTTCCGGATGTGTTGCGCGCCGGGGACGTGCTGGTTTTCAACGATACGCGGGTGATCCCGGCCCAGCTTGAAGGCAGGCGCGGGGAGGCTCGCATTGGTGCAACCCTGCACAAGCGGCTCGATTTGCGGCGCTGGCAGGCCTTTATACGTAATGCAAAACGGCTACGGCCCGGTGATCGCATCGATTTCGGTGCGGGGGTGACCGCAACGGCCGAGGCGCGGGACGAGGAAGGCGGCTTCACCCTTTTCTTCGAAGGCGAGGAGCCGGTTGAACTATTGCTGGCCCGCGCCGGGACCATGCCGTTGCCGCCCTATATCGCGAGTAAGCGTGCTGTCGATGAACGCGATCGCGATGACTATCAGACCATGTTCGCGCGGGAGGATGGCGCCGTTGCCGCTCCCACGGCGGCACTGCATTTTACGCCGGATCTGACGGATGCCCTGACACGCGCCGGCGTCGGCGTGGAGACGGTGACGCTGCATGTCGGTGCCGGTACGTTCCTGCCGGTCAAGGCCGAGGATACGAACGATCATAAGATGCATGCCGAATGGGGGAGCATCGGCGCGGAAACGGCGGCTCGCCTGAATGCCGCGCGCGCGGCGGGCGGGCGTGTGATCGCGGTCGGCACCACGTCTCTGCGCGTGCTGGAAAGCGCCGCCGACGAGGCCGGGACAATTCATCCCTGGGCCGGGGAAACCCGTATCTTCATCACGCCCGGTTATGATTTTCGGGCGATTGATGGCTTGATGACCAACTTTCACCTACCGCGTTCGACCCTGTTCATGCTGGTCAGCGCATTGATGGGGCTGGAAACCATGCAGGCGGTCTATCGCCATGCAATTGCACGGGAATATCGTTTCTATTCTTATGGAGATGCGAGTCTGCTCTTGCCCTGATGTCGCATGATCGCCCTGTATATGGCTGTTATCCTAGCTTTTTCGGCGAGTGCGGTTAATAAAATATCAAGTCTCTGCGGTCATATCCGATGATCGGGACGTGGAGACGCTGTTGCGTGAACTGGGCAGAAAGCTGCTGGCATTTGTAGCCGGCGACGAGGCGCGGGAAGCCGACATACGTCGTGCTCTTGTGGAAAGCCTCTATGCATCCCCCACTTCTCTGGCGGCCGGTGCGATTGCGGGGCTGCTGCTCAGTATCGCCATCGCCCGGATTGCGAACGACCCGCTGATGACCTGGTGCGCGGTCGTGATTTCCCTGATTGCGCTCGCCCGGACGATATCCGCAACCATTTATTATCACAAGCTCAAGACCGGGGAGGCCGGAACCTATCGCGCCTGGGAACTGGCTTATGAGCTGGGCGCCTGGATCTATGCGGGCATGCTGGGCGTGCTGGCACTGATCACGCTGATACGGACGGATGATCCGGCTATCCACATATTGTCGGTTTCGCTGGCGACCGGATATGCGGCCGGCATCGCGGGGCGCAATGCCGGTCGCATCAAGATTGCCGTCGGCCAGACCTGCCTGGCCTTGCTGCCGACGGCTTTCGGCCTGTGGCATGTGGGGAATTTCGGATATTCCATTCTCGCCATCGTGTTGCTGATCATGGTGGTCGGCATGGCCGAGATTACCCGCACGACCCACCGGATCGTGGTCGAAGCATTGCTGGGCAAGCGCGAAAAATCGATGCTTGCGACGAAATATGAGCGGCTGGCCCGCTATGACAGCCTGACCGGCATAGAAAACCGCATGGCGATGCAGATGCGGCTACGTGAACTGTTCGAAGCCAACAGCAAAAGTCATGATGCGCTGGCGGTCCTGTGGATGGACCTTGACCGGTTCAAGGAAGTCAATGACTCGCTTGGTCATATGGTTGGAGATGCGCTGCTCCGGACGGTTGTCGAGAGGCTGACGGTGCTGGTCGGGAATATCGGGCATGTCGCCCGCTTCGGCGGTGACGAGTTCGTGATCCTGCTGCCGAATATGAACCGGGCGGAGGTGCAGGATGTCGCCGAGCGGATCGTCGGCTGTTTCGGTCATGGCGTCGATGTGGGGACGCATAATCTGCCGGTCACAGCTTCGGTCGGTCTTGCCATCGGTCCGCAGGACGGGCGCGATGCCGATGAATTGATGCAACATGCTGACCTCGCCCTCTATGAAGCCAAGGCTCAGGGGCGCAATCGTGCGGTCAGCTTCGCCTGGTCGATGAAGGAGCGCTTCCACCGCATCCACGAGATCGAAACCGGATTGCGCCGTGCGATCACCCAGGATGAATTGCAATTGCATTTTCAGCCGATCTTCGAGGTCGAAACTGGCCGTATCGCGATTTGCGAGGCGCTGCTCCGCTGGCAGCATCCGACGCTGGGCATGGTGATGCCCGGCGAGTTCATCCCGATCGCCGAGAGCATCGGGATGATCGAGCCGATGACGGACTGGGTGATCCATCATGCCTGCGCCGTCGCCGCCCAATGGCCGGAGGATGTCCGCGTTGCCGTCAATATTTCTCCGGCCTCGCTCAAGTCAGGGGAGCTGCCGCGCACCATCATCGCGACGCTGATGGCTACCGGGATCAGTGCCGGCAGGGTGGAGCTGGAGGTGACGGAGTCGCTGTTCCTCAACGATGAGGGGCATACGCACCAGATGCTGCGTGAATTGCAGCAGATCGGCCTGCGGCTGGTGCTTGACGATTTCGGTACCGGCTATTCATCGCTCAGCTATTTGCGGTCCTATCATTTCGACGGGATCAAGATCGACCGCAGCTTCATAAACAGCATTGCTGTCAGCCGTGAGGATCAGGCGATCGTCCGGGCGGTCGGCCATCTGGCCGACGCGCTGGAAATGGAAATCGTGGCCGAGGGTATCGAGACGGCCGAGCAGCTCCAATATGCGCGGGAAGCCGGCATCCATAATGTGCAGGGCTATCTGATGTCGATGGCCCAACCTGCGGCGATTGTCACGGATATGGTCCTGCGCGGGGTGACAATCGGTGACGCGATGGCATCGAAGCTGCGTGGCGAAGCAGCGGCACGCAGCGCCTGATTCGGGCGGGGTATCTGCCCGTCAGGACGATCAGCGGCGGTGCAGGCGGGTCTGCGCCGCAGCAAGCCGCCGCATCATCTTCAGATCCTTGTCAGTAAGTTTCATTGCCGTATCGACCCAGCCGTCGACAATGTCGCGCAGCTCCGAAAGGTCCAGCGATTCGACCCGCCGTCCGGCACGATAGACGCCGACATGACCGGCGTGGCGGCCGATGTTGGACTGGATATAATCGCGCGCGACTTCTTCCCCGCGTCCGGCATCGGCCAGAACCGTGATGACGCCCATCTCATGCATTTCCTCGGCCGTGTAGACCTTGCCGGAAAGGATCATGCGTTCTGCAACCGCATGGCCGAGCTTGCGCGCCAATATCGAATAGGCACCCATGCCGGGGAAAAGGCCGAACAGCACTTCGGGCAGGCCGAAGCGGGCCTGACGTTCTGCGATGATGACATCGAAGCACATCAATGCCTCAAAGCCACCGCCCAGTGCATCGCCCTGTGCCAGGCCGATATTCACCACCGGCATGTCGTTGCAGTGCCAGACGCGATCGACGATATCGACGCATAAATGGCTATATTGCCGCAGCGTTTCCCGGTCCTGATTTTCGATGCAGCGGGCAAACATTTCGAGATCGCCGCCCAGATTGAACACGCCGGGAAAACGCGATCCCAACACCATATATTTGAGGTCGCCCTCGCCGGCGGCAAACACCTTTTTCGCTTCCATCTGCCAGGCCATGGTATCGCGCAACAGGCCCAGATTATAATTGGGACGATCAAGCGGCGTGATGAAGGCCCAGAGCGTTCCCAGTTCCGGTTCCCACTGCACGTCGATCTGCCCCAGATCGAATAATTTGGACTGGCCGAGACGATCTTCGATCACCGTTTCGGTGTCGGCTTCCGCCTCCGGGGGAGCGGTCCGGGCGTCGGAGACAGCCCCGTCGGGAAGACGGGCAGCCGCCTCGTCCCGGGTTTCTCCAGTACGCGAATCAAGACCTATGCTGTTCATTTGTCCCCCAAAATTGGAAACTCGGGTCGGAGGGAGGGGAACATGGGAACCGGTCGGGGTGCAACGGCTGACGCCCACAAATGTCTGAAATTAACTATTTTCCTTATGTTCTGTGACTCCAATACCACGGCAATCGGGCGATTCGCGTTGTAAACTATGGTAAATGCGCAACAGTCGGCTGGGCGCAAAGGGCAGGCGGAGCAAACCATTTGCTAACCTTCGTCCGTTAATTTCGATCCCATGATTCGGCGACGCAACAATCAATCCGTGGTCACCCTGATGCTGGAGACGGAGTCGGGCGATGCATGGCCCTTGCGGCTTTCGGATGATTGCGTCCGCTTCATCGGACGCTATCGCCGGATCGAAAATTTCGGCCCGCCCTCGGGTTTGCTGCATTTTCTGCCGGGTCATGTCGCCTGATTGACCGGAGGGTCGCTTCGCATGGGCTGACAGGCGAGGCGTGAGGCCGTAAAGGCCGATGCCATGACTCGTTCCCGTTTTACCTTTTCCATAGCCGCGACCGACGGCAAGGCCCGCACCGGCACCCTCGAAATGCTGCGCGGCAGCATAAGAACGCCCGCCTTCATGCCGGTCGGTACGGCGGCAACGGTCAAGGCGATGCGCCCGGCCGAGGTGCGCGCGGCCGGGGCCGACATCATTCTTGGCAACACCTATCATCTGATGCTGCGTCCGGGGGCGGAGCGGATGGAGGCGCTGGGCGGGCTGCACGGTTTCATGGGGTGGGATCGTCCGATCCTGACCGATAGCGGCGGCTATCAGGTGATGAGCCTTTCCGCGCTGACGAAGATGAGCGAGGAAGGCGTCGCTTTTTCCAGCCATATCGACGGGTCAAAACATATGCTGACACCCGAACGGTCGATGGAGATCCAGCGGCTGCTCGGTTCTGACATTGTGATGGCGTTTGACGAATGCACGAAAAATGGCGCGACCCGTGACGAGGCGGCGCTGTCCATGGAGCGATCGATGCGCTGGGCGAAGCGATCACGCGATGCGTTCGATGCGGGCGGTGCGCATGCGGAACGCGCGGCGCTGTTCGGCATTCAGCAGGGAGCGCTTGATGAGGGGTTGCGCAAGGCATCGGCGGATGCGCTGATCGACATTGGCTTCGATGGTTATGCGGTCGGTGGCCTCGCCGTGGGCGAAGGGCAGGAGGCGATGTTCGCCACGCTCGACTTCGCGCCGGGCCAGCTTCCCGCCGACAAGCCGCGTTACCTGATGGGCGTCGGTAAACCTGACGATATTGTCGGCGCGGTCGAACGCGGTATCGACATGTTTGATTGCGTGCTGCCGACCCGATCCGGTCGTAACGGGCAGGCCTTTACCTGGAACGGGCCGCTCAACATCCGCAACGCGCGCTTTGCCGAGGATATGGGGCCGCTTGATCCTGAATGCGGCTGCCCGGTCTGTACCGGCTGGGGCCGCGCCTATCTCCATCATCTCGTCAAGGCGAAGGAGATATTGGGCGCGATGCTGATGACGCAGCATAATATCCATTTCTACCAGAGCCTGATGCAGAATCTGCGCGATGCGATCGCGGAAGGGCGTCTTGCCGCGTTCGCATCCGCTTTCCGCGCGCGCTATAAGGGCGGTGCCTGAGCCGGTCCGGTTTTTGCTATCGGGGCAGCGTTGTCGCGTGGTGGATGAGCATGTCCGCGCGCGCCGCTATACTGGTCTTTGGAAGCAGGGCGATCCGATAGCCAAGGGATCGATAGGCCGCGATCAGCCGTTCATATTCGGCGATCGCATCCTCAAGGCCGTGTCGGCGGTCCTCATCGGCCTGATAGAGTTCCGGCCATGGCGGGGCCATGAAGATGACTGGATTATAGCGTTCCCGGATGCAGATCGGCAGGAATGGTTCGCCCGTCGCATGATGGAGCGCCACTGCGGCATCGACCAATCCCCGATCGAAAAAGACCGGGCCGGTAAGAGCCTGCGCCCGTTCCCGGTCGTCCAGCGCCATGGTGATCGCCCGCCGTGCGAAGGCGGCGAGATTCACCCAGGGCAGGGCGAGGCCTTGCCGCTTGGTTTCTTCGGCGATGATGCGGCGGCCGGGTTCCTCGACGACTGCATGGCCTCTGCGTTTCAACTCGGCAAGCAGGGTTGATTTGCCGCCGCCCGAGCAGCCCGAGATCATGATGAAGCGATCCATTATCCTGTCCTGATAAGGAGGTTATCCCGCCGAAGGAGAGAATGCCCCTGAAAGGCAGTCAGCCGGTGACCGGCACGATGATATGATATTCCCCGCGCGCTGCATCATGACCGAGCGGTGCCCGTAATTGTCGCGCAAGGCCGTCGAGAACGCGCCGGTGAAGCGGGACCGTTCCGTCTTCCTGCATTTGCGTCCGGCAAAAAACCGGTGCGATCAGCGACAGACGCGCATGGGCGGGATCGTCATCGAGCCGGATCAGGGAAAGGGTGAAGCGTCCGCCCGGATCGAGCGCGATGACCAGATCGGCGAGTTCGGCGGTCATGAAAGCGATCGGCGCGGCGACATCCTGATGCAGGGTTACATCGTCGCAATCGACCGCAATGTCGATGGTGCGTCCGCTCTGCACCTGTGCGGAAATCTTCAGGCCGGATGCGATTTCGTTCATCATCGGCCGGGCGCGCACCCCGCGCTTTTCGTCCAGTTCCGCATAATGGTTGCGCTGAACCACGGCAAGGGCATCGACCCGCCGCTGGATCGAGAGATAGGCCTCCCCGACCTTCGGGTCGGTGGCGGCGCGCCAGTGGAGGCTGATGAGGCTGGAAATGATCTGGAGATTGTTCTTTACGCGATGATGGACTTCGCGGGTGAGGCGCGTCTGCCGGTCGAGCGCGGCCTGCATGTCTGCCTCATGTTCGGCAACGTCCCGGCTCATCGCATGGAAGCTCTCGCCCAGTTCGACGATTTCACGGGAGGCAAGGCGGGAGATGTGCGGCGGCTGGATCACCTGCCCGGGCGTATAGGCGGCAACTTCGCGGCGCAGGGTCATTAACGGCTGAATCAGGATCCAGCGTACGACCAGCCAGCCGAGAAAGGCGGCCGCTACCCAGAGCAGCAGGGGCATGAGCAGCGGAACGATGCGGGCGCCCAAAGAGGTGGAATCGGTCACCGTCATGCTGAGCATCAGATCCTGAGTGCCGACCCTTGCCATGGTGGTGAGGCCCTTGCCTCGATTTTTGCTCCCGCTCTTGTCATCGCCGTCCTCTGCTTCGCGCTCATTGTTCGATGCCTCGCTCAACAGGAGCGTGCGATCGCCCTGATGCAGGCTGACGGATTGTGTCGGATCGCTGGCGCGCGCGCTGGTCAGCTTTCGCAGGGCAGGGCGGAGGTAGAGCGCAAAGGCGGTGATGGAGCCGTCATCGCTGGCCGACCGGATCAGCAGACCGCCCAGATCGGGGGCGACGATCATGTCTGATCGGATGGACGCGGCGCGGGTGAACGCTTCGCGCAGCCGCTGCCCGTCGGTCGACTGGCAGCGGGGCGTGCCCTTTGCGTCGAAAATCGCCGTGACTATGCCGTCGCCGCCGGCCATTGCGTTGAACAGTCGCTGCATCCGGTCACAGACATTGCCGGGGGCCTGTTCGCTTGCCAGAAGATTGGCGGTCATGGTCTGAGCGGTATGAATGGTGCCGATGTCGGAGGCGAGCTGGATTGCGTTCTGGCGGGTTGCTGCCGCAAGCAGTTCGGTCTTTTCCTGCTCGGCAATGCGGATCGAGTGCCAGTTGACGGTGATTGTCGCGATGGCGAGAGGCAGCAGCACCAGCATCATGATGAGGAAAGCTTTGCCCGCCGTGCCTCTTGCCCAGCGGGCGGCGCGGTTCGACCGGACTGGGGCAAAGGAAGGCCCGGTTGAAGGAGGAGAGGGGAGAGCGGGCATTGGCGGCGATCCTTCGCCTGACGTCCTGATGGCGCCGGTAATGGGGCCTGACCTTAGTCGAGCCGCCTGAGAAGGTCGAGCATCTCCGCCGGAATTGCTTCATCGACGGTCTGCCGGTAAATGGCGCGGAGCGCGGCGCCGAAACCCGCCTCCTCTTCCTTTGTCGGGGAGGAGACCGGGGCGTGGGAGGCGGCCTGTCCGTTTCCGTCCTTCAGGCCGTTCGCGGAGCCTGTTACAGGGATGTCGTTATCGTGACCTTGCCCCTGCCCCATATCCGCTGCCGCCCTCCTTTCGTCGTCCGTCATCCGTCTTACCTCTGGACCGCTCTGCGGGCTTCTTCCGCGCCGACATAACCTGTCTGCCCGGAATGCACCCGATATGCGCCCGCGGCAATGCCTGATCTTCCCCGACTGGCGCGACCGGCAGGCGGTTTCCATCCTAACCGGCTGACCCGAACCGATGCAATAGCGATAGCCGGGGCCGCCGGGCCTGCCGTCATTTCCGTGGCGGAGAATAATACTGTTGGTTGGGAAACCTATTTCCGCCTTGTTTGTTCCATGATCCGGTGCATGTCCTTTTCCTGCGGGAGAATGATCCGGCGGTTCGGTGGGATGCGATCTTTTTTGGGCGACACCCGGCCGGTCTGCTATAGAGAGAGGCCGTGCCGCCATCATGGGATAACGGACAGGGAGCGGAACCCATATGTCATTAGGTCAGCAACTTCATTCCCACCTTCCCTTTTTACGGCGTTACGCCCGGGCGTTGACGGGCAGCCAGAAGCAGGGGGATGCCTATGTTCGCGCGACGCTGGAGAAGATCGTTGCCGATCCCGATGGTTTCCCGGGGGGGAGCGATGTCCGCCTTGCCCTGTATCGCGATTTTCACAGTATCTGGACGTCTGTCTCGCTTGAGGGGGACGGGAATGGTCAGGACGGGGGTGAGGAGGGGCGGCAGGCGATCGCCCGGGCGCGTCTCGCGCGGGTGCGGCCTCTGCCTCGGCAGGCGTTGTTGCTGACCGCGATGGAAGGGTTCGGCAATCGCGAGGCTGCCTCCATCATGGGCGTGCCCGCCGCCGACATGGATGGGCTGGTCGGCGAGGCGCTCGGCGAGATCGAGCGCCAGACGCGCGCCGACGTGCTGATCATCGAGGATGAACCGATCATCGCGATGGATATCGAAATGATCGTGCGTGACATGGGGCATGAGGTGACCGGCATCGCCGTGACCCGTGACGAGGCGGTGCAGCTTGCTCGCGCGCGTCGCCCGGGTCTCGTGCTTGCGGATATTCAGCTTGCCGACAATTCGAGCGGTATCGATGCGGTCAAGGATATATTGGCCGAATTTTCCGTGCCGGTCATCTTTATCACCGCCTTTCCGGAACGCCTGCTTACCGGCGAGCGGCCGGAACCGACATTCCTCATCACCAAGCCGTTCCAGCGGTCTACCGTCAAGGCGGCAATCGCGCAGGCGCTGTTTTTTGACGCGGCGACCAGCCCGGCCTGACCGCCCATTCGGGCATGTCGTGGGAACCGCCTTGCACATCCGGCGTTTAAGGGGAATATTGGAACGATCATCGACCGGGCAGGCGGTGGCGAGGCTGCAACCGCCCATGCGTATGACGCATGAGCAGCCTTGCTCTCGGGGATTTGCATGAGTGGGACTGAGGACAAGAGCGAACACCAGACCGCGTTGAGCGATGAGGATTTCAAGCGGGAGCTGGTCGCTGTCATCCCGCACTTGCGTGCGTTCGGGCGGTCGCTGTCCGGCTCGCGCGATCTGGCCGACGATCTGGTGCAGGAAACGATGATGAAGGCATGGGCCGCGCGGGCCCGCTTTCAGGCCGGAACCAATATGCGCGCCTGGACCTTCATCATTCTGCGCAATTATTTTCTCTCCCAGATGCGGCGGTCGCGCTTCACGGGAGAATGGGACGAGCTGACCGCCGACCGCCTGTTGTCCGCCGCCGCAGGGCAGGACAAGCAGATCGAATTGTCCGATCTTCAGCGCGCGTTGATGCAATTGCCGCAGGCGCAGCGCGAGGCGCTGATTCTCGTCGGGGCGGGTGGTTTCGCTTATGAGGAGGCGGCCGAAATCTGCGGTGTCGCGGTCGGTACGATTAAAAGTCGCGTCGCCCGGGGACGGACCGCGCTGGAACAGATATTGGAAGAGGGGGCCTTGCCTTCCCGCCGCGAACAGGAACAGTCGGGCGACGGGCCGCTGGCCGAAATCATGTCCGATGTCGACCGGCTGAGCGCCGATTATTCACCCTGACAGAGACTGCATCTCAGTGCTGGCCCGGCACATTCTTTGCCCGCATGCATGCCCGATCGATCCGGTCGAGCAAACGCGTCATCTCGTCGGGCAAATCGACCTGATCCACGGCTGAATAGGCCGAGGCGAGTGCCCGGCCTACGCCCTCATAGGGCTTGGGTGCGGCAATGGCGACGAATCGCGCTCTGCGCGTGATATGCTCCTCTCCGCCGGTCGGGGGCTTCCCTATTTTCATGACAGGCCATCTTCCATATTCAGAGTGATCTCGCGGGGAACGGGGCATTTCCCGGACCGGAAATCACGGCAAAACAAAGACTCGGACCGCGATTTTGATTCAATCAAATTTGATTCAGGCAAAATCGAACAATGTCTAGGAAAGACGCTGCCGCTGCGGCATGGTTCCCCCGGAATCGACGAACCGAGAGCGGATGGGATCTGATGGCAACAGCCAGTAATGGCGAAAGTCCGGTGCACTGGAATGAGGCACTGGAACGAGCACGAAAATTTGCCCCTTTTCTGGAGAGGATGGAGGCGCGTTATCCCGAAATAACCGCACGGCTGGGCGCCGGACTGGGGGATGAGGCATGGGCGCTGGCGATGCGGGCGGGGGATGAGGGGGCCACGGTTTCCCAGTCGCTGCGCTGGCGGCGCGGCGCGGTGGCGCTGGTGACGGCAGTGGCCGATCTTTCCGGCGCATGGGATTTCGGGCGGGTGACGCGCACCCTCTCCGATTTCGCGGATGAGGCGATAGAGGCGGCGCTGGCGGCAGCTTTTGCCGAGCGTTTCCCGGATGAGGAACAGCGCGGTTTCGCGGTGATCGCACTGGGCAAGCATGGCAGCCGGGAGTTGAATTATAGCTCCGACATCGATCCGATCCTGATTTTTGATCCCCAGACCCTGCCGCGCCGGGCAAGGGAGGAGCCGGTCGAATCCGCAGTGCGGCTGGCCCGCCGGATGACAGAGATACTCTCGGCCCGCGATGGCGACGGTTATGTGTTCCGTGTCGACCTGCGCCTGCGCCCTTCGCCGGAAGCGACGCCGATCGCATTGCCGGTCGAAGCGGCGATCAGCTATTATGAGAGCATGGCGCTGGGCTGGGAACAGGCGGCGTTCATCCGGTCGCGCATGGCGGCGGGCGATCGCGCGCTGGGCGAGTATTTCCTGCAGGCGATCCGCCCGTTCATATGGCGCCGCTCGCTCGATTTCGGGGCGATCGATGCGATCTTAGACATCAGCCGCCGCATCCGCGACCATTATGCGAGCGGGCAGGCTTTCGGCCCCGGTTTTGATCTGAAACGCGGGCGCGGGGGCATCCGCGAGGTCGAGTTTTTCGCGCAGGTGCATCAGCTCATCCATGGTGGCCGCAACCCGGACCTGCGGGTGGGCGCGACACGCGATGCGCTGGCGGCGCTGGCGTGTGCGGGCGTGATCGGCGAGGATGTCGCGAACAGGCTGGACGAGGCCTATGTGCTGTTTCGCACGATCGAGCACCGGTTGCAGATGGTGGATGACCGGCAGACGCATGAACTGCCCGGCGATGCGGCGGCGCTGGCCAATGTCGCGCATCTCCATGGCCTTGCGGATGGGGATGCGCTGCTCGATCTGCTGCGGCCACAGGTGGCCTGGGTCGGCAGCAATTATGACAAGCTGGCTCCAGAGATGGAGGAGGAGCGTCTGTCTCCCGAACCGGAACGGCTGATCGACCAGCTTGCGGAAATGGGCTTCCCGCAGGCGGACGCCGCCGCCGGGCGCATCGCCCGCTGGCGCGACGGGTCGGCGCGGGCGCTGCGCAGTGCTTCGGCGCGCGAGGCGCTGGAGGAATTATTGCCCGCGCTGTTTGCCGGGCTGGCGAAGGCGCCGGACCCGATGGCTGCGCTCAACCGGCTGGACGACATGATTTCCCGTCTGCCCAGTGCGATCAATTTCTTCAAGCTGCTGGCCGCGCGGCCGGTGCTGGTGACGATGCTGGTGACGATATTGAGCCATGCGCCGGTGCTGGCGGACGATCTGTCGCGCCGCGCCGAACTGCTCGATGGGCTGATCGATGCGAGTGCGCTGGAGCCGATACCGGAGCTTGACGCGCTGATCGACTGGCTTGGGCGCGGCGAGGCAGGGGATGATTATCAATTGCTGCTCGACCGGGTGCGGCAGAAGGTCGGCGAACGGCGCTTCGCGCTGGGTGCGCAGATCGTCTGTGGTGCGGTCGATCCGCTGGAGGTCGGGCGCGGCTATGGGCGGCTGGCGCGCGGCGCGGTCGAGGTGCTGGGCCGGGCGACGGTGACCGAATATGCGCGTACCCACGGCATGGTGTCGGGAGGCGAGCTGGTGATTGTCGCGCTGGGGCGGCTTGGCGGCGGGGTGCTGACCCATGCGTCCGACCTGGACCTGATCTACCTTTTTACCGGCGATTATCGTACCGAATCCGATGGCGCGAAGCCGCTGGGCGCGACCCAATATTTCAACCGGCTCGCGCAGCGTATCGGCAATGCGCTTTCCGTGCCGACCGCGTCCGGGCCACTCTATGAGGTCGATACACGGTTGCGGCCATTCGGTGAGCAGGGGCTGCTCGCCGCCAGCCTCGACAGTTTCGCGCGCTATCAGCAGGATGACGCCTGGACCTGGGAGCATCTGGCGCTGACGCGGGCGCGTCCGATTTTCGGATCTCAGGCCGGGCGAGAGGCGGTGCAGCAGGTGATCGACGCGGTGTTGCAGGTGCCGCGCGATCCGGTCGAGCTGACGAAGCAGGCGGTGAAGATGCGCGGCATGATCGCGGCGCATAAACCGCCGGCCGGGCCGCTGGACATCAAGCTCGCCGAAGGCGGTCTCGTCGATCTCGAATTTCTGGTTCAGGTGACGCAACTTTCCCGTCGCGTCGCTTTCGACCCCGATCTGGGGGCGTCGATCCGGGCGCTGGCGGCCGATGGTCTGTTGCCCGCCGATCTGGCCGGGGCGCATGATCTGCTGACCCGCTATCTGGTGGTGTCGCGGCTGGTATCGCCCGGCTCGACCGAGCCGCCCGAGGCGACCCGGCCGCTGGTTGCCGCGCGATGCGGGGCGGATGATTGGGGGCATTTGCTTGCCATGCTCGATGAGGCGCGGCAAAGCGTCGCGCGAAGCTGGGGCGCCATCGTCGCCAGCGTACCGACCGAGGAGGAATGAGCATGCTCGAAGCAGGAAATGCCGTGCCGGACGTGACGCTTGTCGATGCCGATGGGGCAAGCTTTCCCTTGTCCCGCTATCGGGGGGCGCCGTTCGTCCTGTATTTTTACCCGAAGGCGGATACACCCGGCTGCACCAATGAGGCGAAGGATTTTACCGAGCTGGCGGCGGATTTTGCCGCCGCAGGCGTGCCGGTGGTCGGTGTGTCGAAGGACAAGCCCGCAAAGCTTGCCAAATTTCGGGATAAATATGATCTGAAGCTGCTGCTCGCCTCTGATGAAGAAGGCGGGGTGTGCGAGGCATTCGGTACCTGGGTTGAAAAGAGCATGTATGGCCGCACCTATATGGGCATTGCCCGCGCGACCTTCCTGATCGACGGCGAAGGCGCGATCGTGCGCGTCTGGCCCAAGGTGAAGGTCAAGGGTCATGCCGCCGAGGTGCTGGAAGCGGTGAAGGCGCTTGGCTGAGCCGCATCCGGGCATGGAGACTCTAAGCGAAGCTGGTGTGCCCGGGAATGATGCCGGAGAGAGTGTCGGGGCGGCCTGCCGTCGCGTGATGCTGGCCGCTGAGCCTTATACGAAGCTGATGACCGCGCGCAGTGTGGCGCGGGACTGGCGGCTGGGGCGGCTGGCCGCTCGCTATGATGCCGCGATGCCCGATGAACCGTCCCGCCCGGACAAGCCGGAATTATTGCCCCCGAACCAGATGCCCAAGCGCGGCAAAGCCGGGTCGTTGCGCGCGCGCGTGGCCATGCTGCATGCGCTCGCGCATATCGAATTTGTCGCCATCGACCTCGCGTTCGATCTGGTCGGCCGTTTCGGGCGGAATTTTCCGTCGGAGTTTACGTCCGACTGGTTACGGGTGGGCGCGGACGAGGCGATGCATTTCGCTCTGCTCGACCGACGATTGCGGCAATTGGGTAGTTACTATGGTGCTTTGCCCGCCCATGGTGGCCTGTGGCAGGCGGCGCGGGAGACGGCTCATGATCCGCTGGCCCGGCTTGCCATCGTGCCGATGGTGCTGGAGGCAAGGGCGCTCGACATCACCCCCGCAACGATCTCAGCTTTTACAAAAAATGACGATGCTGATTCGGCGCGGATCCTTGGACGAATCATGGCGGATGAGGTCCGTCATGTGCATTTTGGGACGAAATGGTTCGAGGCTGAGACGAAGCGAATAGGGCTATGTGCGCCAGATCATTACCAAATCCTTGTTAATCGGCACTTCAGGGGGCGCCTGAAACCTCCGTTCAACGACTCGGCGCGCGATCAGGCCGGTTTAACGCGCGATTATTATCTGCCGCTTGCCTATTAACCTTGGTCTGGCAGACATAGTGCCCACGGGGCAGGGTCGAGAGTTCTTGCTGAAATAACGGGTTTCATACCGTCGGAAGCGTTTCCGGCGAACGGGTAGGGTCGCATGTTTAAAACAGATATGAACGATAACATCTCCGTTGCCGGTTGGTTCCCTTTCTCTGCTTTCATCAAAGGCCTGCTTGGGGCCGCTACCGTCGCTCTTTGCACGGCGGCGCTTCCGGCCCATGCCGATACGGTGCAGAAGCCGGGTGCCGCCATTCTCGATAATGATGACGATCCCTATAGCGACGATCTGAGCCTTGCCGCGCAGCCCACCTTCTCTGGAGAGGATGCGACGTTCGCCAATTTGTTTTCGAGCTGGAAAAAGCTCGATCATGGCGCAGCGACGGTGCAGCGCGCGGCCATTTACATCCCGACCGGTCGCCCGGTCGACAATCTTGCCCTGACCAGCAATTTCGGTACGCGGAGCGATCCGTTCAACGGCCGTGCTCGCATGCACAAGGGGATCGATATTCCTGGTCCGGTCGGAACCCCGATTTTCGCGACTGCCGATGGCATTGTCAGCCGGTCGCAGTGGGTCAACGGTTATGGCAATCTCGTTGAGATTTCCCATGGTAACGACACCGAGACCCGCTATGGTCATCTGTCCAAGCTGATCGTGAAGCCTAATGAACGCGTTCACCGTGGTCAGCTTATCGGCCTGATGGGATCGACCGGCCGTTCGACCGGCAGCCATCTTCACTATGAGATTCGTATCGCCGGTGCGGCGATCAATCCGCTGCCCTTCGTGACCGGTTCGGAACGCGCCATGGCGTTGAATAGCGGAAGCAAGGTCGCCCTTGGTGGTCCGACCAGCCGCGAAGAGAAAATGGCTTCCAGATAAGCAATCAGAAGGCGCCTTTCGGGCGCTTTTTCTGTTTATGGGCTGCCCCTTGCGACACCGCATGGGCGGCCCTATCTGTTACAGCATGGATGACATCTCCCTCACTCCCTCGGCGGCCGCGCGCGTGGCCTGGATCGCGCAGAAACAGGCGAAGCCCGCCATATTGCGGCTCGCGGTCGAAGGCGGGGGGTGTTCCGGTTTCCAATATCGTTTCGGCCTCGCCGATGATGTCGAGGAAGGCGATACCGAGGTCGAGACCGACGGTGTGAAGCTGGTCGTCGATGAGATGAGCCTCGATCTGGTGCGGGGTGCCTCGGTAGATTATGTCGAGGAACTGGGCGGCGCGGCGTTCAAGGTCACCAACCCTAATGCGACCGCCGGTTGCGGATGCGGGTCCAGCTTTTCGATCTGATCCGATCGGAATCCACGGGGGGAGCGGCTCATGGTGCGCAGTGGCAAGACCGCCACTCCGAAAATTGGTATTTGGTATGATGAAGCAGCGGGCGATATTCATCTGAGCCTCGCCGGGCAAGGGCTGTCGACGGTCAATGATCGCCCGGACAGCAAGCGCGGTAATCCGCATCTTTTCAACAAGCTTGCCCGAATTTTACGGGAGCAAGGCAAGCCGCACCCGCCAATTGCTGGAGAATGATCTGCGATCTTCCCTTGACGGGCCGCCGCATTTCCGCTCCCTGACGCTCATGCGTATCGCCAGCTTCAACATTAACGGCATCAAGGCCCGCCTGCCGCGTCTCCTCGAATGGCTGGAGGAAACCCGGCCCGATATTGCCTGCCTTCAGGAACTCAAGACCTCCGACGAGACTTTCCCGATAAAGGATATTGAGGCCGCCGGTTATGGCGCGATCTGGCATGGGCAAAAGGGGTTTAACGGCGTCGCCATCCTCGCGCGCGGCGATGCCCCGGTCGAAGTGCGGCGTGGTCTCGACGGCGAATCTGAGGATGAACATAGCCGTTATCTGGAGGCGGATGTGAAGGGGGTACGGGTCGCCTCCATCTACTTGCCCAACGGCAACCCGTGCCCCGGCCCCAAATTCGATTACAAGCTGCGCTGGATGAAGCGCTTGCGTGCGCGTGCGGATGAAATCCGGGCCGAGGAAGTACCCGCCATTCTTGCTGGCGATTATAATGTCATTCCCTATGATCGGGATGTCTGGTCGGTGAAGGCGATGGCCAACGATGCCCTGATGCAGCCCGAAAGCCGCAGCGCCTATCGGGCCTTGACCGGCGACGGCTGGACCGATGCGCTGGCGACGATCCATCCGGCGGGCGGGGTGTGGACCTATTGGGATTATCAGGCCGGGGCGTGGCAGCGCGATGCGGGGTTCCGCATCGATCATTTCCTGCTTTCGCCGGTTGCCGCCGACCGGCTCGTTACCGCGCAGGTCGACAAAGCCTATCGCGGTCGGGAGAAGGCCAGCGATCATGCGCCGATATGGGTGGAATTGCGCGACTGAGCGCATGGGGCGCCCGCCCGGCAGGATCAGGCCGGTCAGTTCAGGCGCTGCACGCCCTCGATATAATCGATCCTGATCCGCACCCACGTCCCGATTTGCGGACGACCGTTGACACGCGGGGGAATGACCCGGAATTGCCAGGCGGCCCTTCGCACCGCTCGTCCCAGACCGGAACCGAGCGGGCTTTCCCCCAGCACCTGACAATGATCGACGTGAAAATTCTCGATCGTCTGACAGGCGATCAGGCCATAACCGTTGCGCGGCATGGCGGCAGGCAGATAGCCCGCCAGTTCGGTGCTGGTCGGCTCTCTATACCATTGCGCATTATAGAGCTGCGCGCCGCCCGGTCCTTCTCCCGGTCCGTAGACGGAAGCAGAGTCCTGGCCATTATCATCGCCATTGCTCCGTTTCCCCTTTATTTTGCCGATGTCCGATGCCGCAAACTCTTCGGGGCTGAGATAGATCATCGACGGGGCAGCGACCTTTGGCGGAGGCGTTACCGGTTGTTCGGCCGGTATGGGCGGGGTCGGGCGCGGGTTGGCTTCCTGCCGCTGGGCCTGACGCTTTTCCTCTTTCGATTGATTTTTCTGGGCCGCGTTCTGCTCGCCCGATTTCTCGGCAGGCAGATTGAACGTTGAAAGGCTGATCTCCTTATCGCGAAAGGGAAGAATGTCTGGGGTCAGCCAGAGCAGCGCCATCAGGATCAGGATATGGAAAGCAACAGTCAACCCGATGGCTGCGGACCGGTCCCGCACCGTCAGGCGATCCCGCCGCGCACCCATGCCGGGTTGCATGGGGGGTGCCGCTAAAGCTGCTTCTCGTATATTGTGTAGACCTTGTTCACATGGCTGTCGATCGCGCCTGCGATCGCGTTCATGCCCTGATTGTCATCCAGCACCCATCCGATTTCACCCCGGCTTGCACCATAATGAGCGACGGCATCGCGGCGGATATATTCGATCATCATGAACGCAAGCTGGCTTGCCATGCGAGATGCCTGCAATTTCTTGACCACCCCCATTAGCGGCACGCGCATCGTGCGGACTTTCGGCTTGCGCAGCCACCAGAGCAGCTTTGCCCAGCCAAAGGGAAAGAGCGATCCGTTCAGCGGTTTGATCGTCTCATTGAGGTCGGGCAAGGTCATCATGAAGGCGACCGGCTCGCCCTCCAGTTCTGCGATGCGGATCAGGTCCTCGAACACGATCGGTTTCAACTGCTTGCCGAAATGTGATACTTCATGGTCGGTAATCGGTACGAAACCCCAATTGTCGCCCCATGCATCGTTGAGGATGGCAAGGATGATCGCGGCCTCCTCGTCGAACTTGCTCTTGTCGACCTTGCGGATGCGGATGCGTTCATTCTTCTCGCCCGACTGCACGATCCGCTGGATCAGCGGAGGGAAGTTCTGCGTGATATCGAGTTCATAGGTGCGCAATTCCTTGACCGGGGCATAGCCGGCGTCCTTGACCCACCCCTCATATTCCGGGCGATGATGGCCCATCATCACCGTGGGGGCATGGTCGCTGCCCAGAGTGAGCAGGCCGGGTTCCTCCCAGATGGAAAGGGAGATCGGGCCAAGTACCCGCGTCATGCCCCTCGACCGCAGCCAGTCCTCCGCCGCGGCGATCAGGGCGAGAGCGCTTTCCTTGTCCAGCGCTTCCAGAAAACCGAAATTGCCGCATCCCGGCCCCATGCCCTGTTCGGCCGGCATGGCCAGCGCCAGCTTGTCATAATGGGCGGAAATGCGGCCGGTGACCTTGCCTTTCCGGCGCGCGAGGAAATATTGCGCGTCGCCATGTTCGAACCAGGGATTCTTGCTGTCGAGGATGATGCCGTACACCTCGTCCTTCAGCGGAGGAACCCATGCCGGATCGTCTTTGTATACCTCCCAGGCGAAATCGACGAATGCCTTGAGGTCGGCCTTGCCGGAAACGGGGGATATCACCAGATCGGAATTTGTCACCGCGGCGCTTTCTTGTTGATCGAGAGCAAGGAATGATGTCAGGCGCCTTGTTAGGGCCGCGTCCGGCCGGGGACAATGATTATGTCATGGTGCTGCCATGATCTGTGCGCAATTGCTGCTTAAGGACCTGTGTCATGACTGCTTATGATGGTATCAATTCCCAAGCGGCGGATCGGGCACAGTCCGCCGGTTCCTCGGTCCCGGATGACGCGGCGATGTTGCGCGCGGCGGTTGAGCTGACACGGGATATCGCGACCGCGCGGCCGGAGATTTACTGGCCGGATATGCTGGTTTCGGTAGTGGTCGGCTATGCCGCACTGGCGGGCGCGATCCTGATCGACAGCCCGGTACTGGCCGTTCTGTCCGGTCTCGTGGCTGCGTTGGCGCTTTATCGCGCGCTGCTCTTCATTCATGAACTGACCCATATCCACCGGAATGCGTTGCCGGGTTTTCGTTTCGCATGGAATGTGCTGGTCGGCATTCCGATGCTGACCCCGTCTTTCATGTATGAGGGCGTTCATACGCTCCATCATGCCCGCACCCGTTATGGCACGGCGGAGGATCCGGAATATCTGCCGCTGGCGCTGATGAAGCCGTGGTCATTGCCACTTTTCATCGTCGTCGCGTTGTTGGCGCCGCCCGCCTTGCTCATCCGGTTCGGCATATTGACCCCGCTGGGCGCGATTTTTCCGCCGTTGCGCCGTTTCGTGTGGGAGCGTTTCTCGGCGCTGTCGATCAACCCCGATTTCCGCCGCCGCATGCCGGAAGGGGCGTTTGCGCGCATGGTGTTCTGGCAAGAACTGGGCGCAAGTCTCTGGGCGATCGCGTTGATGGCGAGTGTTTATTTCCTTGGCTGGCGGCCGCTGCTGATCGCGCTGGCGGTGTTCTCCGTTACCGCTGTGCTCAACCAGCTGCGTACGCTGGTCGCGCATTTGTGGGAGAATGACGGCGAAGCGATGACGGTGACCGCCCAATATCTGGATTCGGTCAATGTGCCGCCGCCGGCATGGCTTGCGCCGCTCTGGGCTCCGGTGGGCCTGCGCTATCATGCGCTTCACCATCTGTTGCCGAGCGTGCCTTATCATTCGCTCGGCGAAGCCCATCGGAGGCTGAGTGCGCATCTTGGCGCGGTATCGACCTACAGCCGGGCCAGCTATGGCGGCATGATGCCGCTTGTGGTGCGTATAGCCAGCAGCACGATGCGTCGCCGGAGTCATTGACGAACGGGATTTTAGCTGGATCGCACCGGGGCCTGTTCGTGAGGCGGCAGGCATGCTTTTCCCGGCGATTCCTATCAGGCGCAAGTGCGCCCTTTGAGCACAAATGCGCTCTCTGAGCAGAGAGGCTCCGAGTAGAGGGGTGACGTGGCCTCTTCCCCCAGTCCGGAATATCAACAAAAACGGGGGAGCGCATCGCACTCCCCCGCATAGGTCGTTAAGCGTTTGTTCGCTCTGATCAGGCGAATGTATAGCTCACCGTCTGGCGTTGACGACGGCGCATCGCGGCACCGATCGCGCCAAATCCGAAGATCAGCATCGCCCAGGTGGCGGGTTCCGGAACGGAGTTGGCGAGCAGGGTGAAGCGAGCCTTCACGTCCGCGGCGCCGGGGGTGCCGAATGTGGTATCGAACAGCTCGACCTTGAACTGGCCGCCATTGCCGAAGTTGAAGAGAATCGGCGCACCCCAGCTGACGGCGCCACAGCCGCCGGCGAGGAAGCCGCAGGAAGTCAGCGGCGCGATATAGCCGAAGGTCGAGCCGGAGACCGAACCCACGAGGCTGGCCGGGCTGGAAAAAGTGAAAGTGGCCGAAATCGGCAGCGGAGTCGTGTCTTCACCAAAGAGCGACAGGAAGTTGGTGTTGACGGTGCCTTCCGGAGTGCCGATCCGCATGACGTCAACAAATTGGAAATCGTTGACGTTGTTCAGGGTGATCGAGCCGAAGCTGAGCGGCGCTGCAGAGATGATGAGGCCCGGATCGGTCGTGTTGAAGCTGATGTCGCTGACACCGCCGGTGATGGTCACTGCGGATGCAGGAGCGGACAGTGTAACGGAAAGCGCGGCCGCGCCTGCCAGGCCGATAAGGCTAGACTTGATGTTCATCGGTTTCCCCCATGGAAGAAAGGTGTGTCGTGTAAAAAAGCGGGCTGCGACCTGTGTGATATCTTTTTACAAGGTTAACATAAACTTTTTATATACCAATAGATATGTAACATCCGAAGGAAGATTTCTGCCTATGTATCATTTTGGGACGGATGGGGTGTCTCGTTCGGCTTGGTTCCACCTTTGATTGCATAGAGGTACAGGCGCGCGCGCTACATGGCTCTCTTTGCCGAAGCTATCGATTGATTCTGTGCGCCATTGGGGGCTGTGAGCCTGACTATGACGTCGTCGGAGGAGATTATTCCTCGGTACGGATCAATACGGCCTCGCCCAGCAGAAAGAAGAGCAGAAATGGTGCCCAGGCGGCGAGAAAGGGCGGATAGGCGCCCAGATTACCCATGGCGAGGGCGAAATTATCGGCAACGAAATAGGTGAAGCCGAGCGCCATGCCGATCACGGCGCGAATGAAAAGCTGGCCCGACCGGGCAAGGCCAAAAGCGGCGACTGATCCAAGGAGCGGCATCAGAAGCGAGGAGAGCGGCTTCGATATCTTGTGCCACAGGCTGGCCTCCAGCGAAGCGGTCGGCCGGCCGGCATCGCGGAGATCTCCTATCGCTTCGCGCAGTGTGACGAAGGTCAGCCCGTCAGGGTCGACCTTGGCCAGCGTGAACTGGTCGGGCCTGATGCCGTCGCCGGCGTGGATGGTGCCCAGATCGCGCGATGTGCCGCGGTTGACGTCGAACAGCTGGGCCTCCTCCAATATCCAGTTCTTCGCCTGCGGATCATAATGACCTCTGGCGGCGCGGACGATATTGACGAGCTGATTGTTGACGCGGTTGAAAATTTCGACGCGGCGCAGCACCACGCCATTTCCATGACCGGCGATGATGGCCGCAGTGATGAGATTATTGCCCTCTCGCACCCAGACATTGGTCTTCACGCCGCTGTCATGCGGAATCTCGCCATAATCGACCGCCTCCCAGGCATCGAGTGTGGCGCTGGCGCGGGTGACGATCCTTTCGTTGAAGGAGAAGCTGATGACGGCGATCCCGGCGGCGGCGAGCATGAGCGGCGCCAATATCTGGTGAGCGGACAGGCCCGCAGCCTTCATCGAGATGATTTCGCTGTGCTGATTCATCGTCGCCAGCGTGATGAGCGTACCGAGCAGCACCGAAAAGGGCAGAAATGTGGCGATGATCTGCGGCACGCGCAGCCCGGCATAACGCCATAATTCCGCTTCGCCGTTGCCGGGGTGAGCGAGGACATAGCCGCTCTCTCCCAGCAGATCGAGCGTCATCAACACCACGGTCAGCATTGCCAGCACGGCGAAGCTGCGCACCAGGAAGGTGCGCGCCATGTACCAGGCCATGCGATGGGACGGAAAAAACTGTAGCTGCATCGATCAGGGCCTTGCTTTATCGTTCAGGCGGCATGGCCGAACTTGCGGCGGGAAAAGCGCAACAGCCGGATCAGCCCGCGCGTGCTCTTGGAAAAGAGAGCCTCCAGCGCTCCGATCGGCTGTCCTCCCGGGCGGTACGCAACGACATGGTACATCCATAGGATCAACGCCGAGAAGACCAGAAATGGTCCCCATAGCGCAAGCGCGGGATCAACCCGTCCGGCGGCCCCCATGGCTTCGGCATATTGGTTGATCTTGTGATAGGTAACGATGAACACGATGGAGAGGAATACGCCCAGCGCCGAGGTCGATCGTTTCGGCGGAACCGCGAAGGCGAGGGCGGCGAGCGGCAGCAGCATCATCATCGCCACCTCGACCATGCGGAAGTGGAAATTGGCGCGCACCTCATATCGAGTCATTGCGTCGGTGCGCGGTGCGGATCCGACGCGTACCAGCTCAGGCAGGGTCAGTTCTCGGTCGGCGTCACCGCGCCTGCGGAAAGTCTCGATTTTCGGGAGGTCGATCGGCAGGTCATGGCCGGAGAAGCTCAATATCCGGGGGCTGGACAATTTTGCCGATCGCTGCACCAGCACGCCGTCGGTCAGGCGCAGGATGATGGTGTCGGGATCGTCGGTAGCGAGAAAGCGGCCGCGCGCGGCGGTGACGGCGAGCGACTGGCCGTTTTTCTGGTCCACCCGCACGAATATGCCGTGGAGGTCGCGGCCCTTGTCACGGCTTTCCTCGATGCGCAGGGTCATGCCCTTGCCCAGATTGGTGAATTCGCCGACCTTGATCGATGCCCCCAGCGCGCCGGAGCGCAATTCATATTGCAGCCCCTCATAAGCGTAGCGGGCATAGGGTTGGATGAAACCGACGATCGCGAAATTGATGAGAGCGAAGGCTATCGCATAAAGATAGGGCACTTTCATCAGCCGGGCCGGCGTAATGCCCACGCCGCGCAGCACGTCCAGTTCCGAGGACAGGGCGAGACGGCGGAAGGCCAGCAATATGCCCATCATCAGGCCGATCGGAATGCCCAGCGAGAGATATTCGGGCAGCATATTGGCCAGCATGCGCCATACGACGCTGACCGGGCCGCCCTGCGCCGCGACGAAATCGAACAGGCGCAGCATCTTGTCGAGGACCAGCAGCATCGCGGCGATCACCAGTGTGCTGGTGAGCGGCACGGCGATCAGCCGGGCGATATAGCGGTCGGTAGCGTTCAGCAGTTTCAACTTATCGTCGTCCCGTCACCATGTTTTGGCCGCAAAGCCGGAGCATATCAAGCTTGGGGCGAACAGGGGCAACCCGTTCGGCGCGCCATGATGTCCGGCGGGCTATAGCTGCGAGGAAAGAATTGGTCATGTTGAAAATTACCCGCAAGGGCCTGCTACCGGCGATTGCCTGCGGTGCGTTGTGCACTGTCAGCACGCCGTCGCTCGCTTATGCAGGGCAGGTCATTTCCAACGATATGGGCCAGTGCTATTCCACTTCCGGTCCGGCGGTTCTGATCGAGCTGCGCGGTTTCAAGACCAGTGGCGGCACGATTCGGGTGCAATCCTACCGCGCGAACAAGGCCGAATGGCTTGAAAAAGGACGGTGGCTGAGTCGGATCGAGCTGGACGCGAAGCCGGTAAACGGGGTGATGCGCGTCTGCGTGCCAGTCCCCTCGGCGGGAAGCTACGGCATTGCCGTGCGGCATGATATCAACGGCAACGGAAAGACCGACATCTGGAGAGATGGCGGTGGGTTTTCCAACAATCCCAAGGCCAATCTCTTCAATCTCGGCAAGCCGCCGGTTGACAAGGTCGCGATCAATGTCGGCCGTCATCCGATCAGCATCGCCATTCGGCTGCAATATATGTGATGGGGAGGGGCTGAACGCCGGTCTGCATGGTTTGTGTAGCTTTATTGTCCAACCCCAAATCGACGGGCAACCGCCAGTTGCTGCCGCGTGTCCGCAGCTATTGCGCCAGCAATCCCGACATTTTCCACTATGAAGTGGAAAGCGTAGAGCAGATCGGTCGCGCGATGCAGATGATCGCGCATGTGAAGCCGACGGTCATCGTCATCAACGGTGGCGACGGCACGGTGCAGACCGCGCTGACCGAACTATATCAGGGCAATCATTTTGAAGGGAAGGTGCCCCCGGTCGCGGTGCTGCCCAACGGCAAGACCAATCTGATCGCCCTCGACCTCGGCATTCGCGGCGATCCGATCAAGGCGCTGGAGAAGATCGTCGAGATCGCGAAGAACGGGGTGGAAAGCCATGTCGTCGCGCGCGAACTGATCGCGCTGTCCGATGGGCAGACGAGCAGCCGTCCGGTGCTTGGCATGTTCCTCGGCGGCGCGGGGCTGGCCGATTCGATCCTCTATTGCCGTAACCGCATCTATCCGCTGGGCCTGTCGAACGGCATTTCGCATCTGCTGACGGCGATTGCCGTGCTGGCCTCCGTGGTCTTCGGGATTCGCGGTAAATATATGCCGCCTGCGGCCCGTCCGGTCTCGATCTCGCTGATTCGGGATGGGGAACTGGCGGGGCGCTTCTCTGTGCTGATCGTGACCACGCTCGAAAAGCTGTTGCTGGGCGCGCGGCCCAGCGGTGGCGGGGCGGGCGGACGTCTGAAGCTGATGGCGGTGGATAACAGCGCTTCGGCGATGCTGCGCATGTTGTTCATGAGCCTGATCGGGCGCTTCGGTTCACGGGAAATGCAGGGCATTCACCTTGAGCATGGCGACATGATCCGGATCGAGGGAGAGAATAGCAGCGTCATCCTCGACGGTGAAATCTTCCAGGCGGACGAAGGGCACCCGATCGTCCTCAAATCGACGCCGCCGGTGCCGTTCCTGCGTCTGGCGGCGTGACACCTCCCCTGACAGCATTGATCGCCGCCGAATTGGCGGAACCGGTCGATTCGCGCGTAACGGAAATGGCCGCGGCGGTCGCGGCGCTTTATCCGCAGGCGGCGCGGGCGGTGTTGTTCTACGGATCCTGCCTGCGCGAATCACAGCTCGACGGGCTGATGCTCGATTTCTATCTGATCGTGTCCGACTATGACGCGGCTTATGGCAAGGGCTGGCTGGCGCGGGCGAACCGGCTCATCCCTCCTAATGTCTTTCCGTTCGAACATCATGGGCTTTCCGCCAAATATGCGGTGCTGAGCGAGGAGGATTTCGCTCGGCTATGCGGGGAGAAGGCCGATAATATATCGGTCTGGGCCCGCTTCGCACAGCCTGCACGTCTGGTCTGGAGCGCGGATGAACGCGCGCGGGCGACGGTGACGAATGCGGTGGCCAATGCCGCGCCGACGCTGCTCCGGCTTGCCTTGCCGGGGGTGGAGGCGGACAGGCGCGGTGACTGGCGCGCGCTGTTCGAATATGGATTTTCCAGAACTTACGGTGCGGAGCTGAGGGCGGAGCGAAAAGGGCGTTCCGTCTCGATCATCGACAGCGCGCCGGATCGTTATCGCCGGATCTTCGACGCCGCAGTGGCACAAGGCGCGATCGATCCGGCTGCTCCCGTCGGTGCGCGTGAGCGACGTGCGCATGACCGGCTTTGGGGGCGGCTGCAGCGGCGCGGGAAATGGCTCAGCGTTATCAGGCTGGCGAAGGCAAGCTTCACCTTTGCGAACGGCATCGATTATCTCGCCTGGAAGATAAACCGCCATGCGGGCACGCAGATCGTCATCACTCCGTGGCAGCGGCGCCATCCCTTGCTGGCAGCCCTGACCCTTCTGCCCCGTCTCATGCTCAAAAAGGCGGTCGGTTAGAGCATTTTGAAGTCGAATGTGGAGCGGCACGCTTGCCGCCGCCATCATGCGCTGACCCGTGGCAGGGACCGGGATATATCATCCAGCATCGCCTTCAGCGCTTTCAGTGTATAGGGCTTGCGCAACAGCCCATGTCCTTCGAACATGCTGTTGTCGGTCACGTCGCCCGCATAGCCGGTGACGAAGATTACCGGGATCGACCGATAGGCGGCGGGCAGGGCGGCGATCATTTCGGGGCCCGTCATATCCGGCATCAGCACATCGCTCAGGATCAGCTGAATGGCGCCGTTGTCCCGCAGAAGCGCTTCGGCCTTGTGCGGATGATCGCAACAAATGGCTTCATGGCCCAGTTCGGCCAGCGCGGAGCGGGTCTGGGCGAGCACCCGCGGATCATCCTCGACCAGCAATATGGTGAGGCTGGGGGAGGGGGCTGCCGATGTCTCCATTGTGGAAGGTTGCGTCCGTACCGCCTTGCGCGCGCGCTTCCCAGAGGGCGTGGCGGGAGGCGATGCCGCTTTTTCCCCATGGCCGTCCGCCTGATCATTGACGATGCCGTGGGCGATATGGCGCGGTAGGTAGAGTTGTACCTCGGTGCCTTTGCCGGGTTCGGACAGGATGCGGACATGCCCTCCCGCCTGTCTCGCGAAACCGAAAATCTGGCTGAGGCCGAGGCCGGTGCCCTTGCCGACCGGCTTGGTGGTGAAAAAGGGCTCGAACACCCGTTCGAGCACGTCCGGCGCCATGCCGCAGCCGGTGTCAATCACCGACAGGCAGAGATATTCGCCCGCTGTGCAATCCTCCACCTCGCGCGCGCGCAGCCGGGCCTGTCGCGTGTGCAGGGTCAATGTGCCGCGCCCGTCCATCGCATCCCGCGCATTGACCGCAAGGTTGAGCAGTGCATTTTCGAGCTGGTGCCGATCCGCATGGATGATCCAGTCGCCCGCCTCCAGATCGAGCCGGACGCGGATCTGATCGCCGATCGAACGATCGAGCAGTTCCTTCATGTCCCGAATGACGGCATCGGGTTTCAGCAGGGCGGGCAGATGGGGTTCGGCGCGGGAAAAAGCGAGCAGGCGCCGGGTCAGCGCCGAAGCCCGGTTGGCGCCCTCCATCGCATTGTCGATATGGCGAAGGGCGTCGTCCTGCCCCTCGAGGCGACGCCGGGCCAGTTCCAGGCCGCCGACGATGATGGCCAGCATATTGTTGAAATCATGGGCGATGCCGCCGGTAAGCTGGCCCACGGCCTCCATTTTTTGCATCTGCCTCAGGCTTTGTTCCACCTTTTCCCGGTCGGCCGATTCCCGCTGCAGTTTCTCATAGGCGATTTTCAGTTCGGCGGTGCGTTCCGCCACTGCCGCCTCCAGCTTCAGCGCGCGCTGATATTCGTCGTCGATCAGGCGCTGCTCCTGCCGCCTTTCCCGCATGGTGGAGCGCGCGACCCAGGCCAGTACCAGAAGCACGACGAGCAGGGCCAGGCCCACGAGGCGATAGGTCGTGCCCCATTGCTGGATGGTATAGCCGGTTCGCTCCACATCCAGATTGCGTTCGCGCAAGCGGGTATTTTCGGTGTTGATAACCTGTTCGAGCAGCGAGGTGATCCGGATCAGGCTTTCGGCCTTGCTGGCTTGATAGAATTTTCCGAGCGAAGCGTTTTTCTGATCATAGGTGGTACGCAGCGCGATGTCGGAGAGAGTCTTGCCGCGGTCCACATAGGCAAGGCGAAGTTCGCCGACGAGGCGCTGTTGCAACGGGTCGTCGCGCGTCGCCCGGCGCAACGCCGCCAGCTCCTTGCCCGCCGATGCCCACTGATCCTGATATTGGCGGCCAATATCCTTGTCCATGCTGATCACATAGCGGGCGAGCGAGGATTCGGCCTTGGCGATCGAGGCATCGAGCCTGCGGGCGAGGCCGACAATCTCATAGCTGCGCTGTTGCTGTTGCAGGGCCGCCTGCTGTTCCCGCGCCGCGATGCTGGCGAAATAGAGCAGGGTGGCCGTGGCGATGAGAAGGGGAATGCCGATGACGAAAGGGAGAACCCGGTCCACCCTCTGTTTCCACAGGGGGGTGTCATCCGTCTGACTGGTCATCGGCTCGCTCACGCTTATGCTCTAAAGCATTTTCGGGTCGGATGGAAATATTCGACGACCCGGAAAATGCGACTGGTCGACAATGCGGACCATCGAGGCCGGTTCGATCGGGACCGGGGGCGGCCCTACAGCAAGGGCCCGGTCCACGGAAGCTGAAAAGCTTGCGCGCGGCACGGGGCCTTGCGTGACGATAATCGGAAGGATCAGGCGATTGCGCCGGTCGCCTTGCCCGCCGCCTCGAACATGGCGAGGATCTGGTCGACCTGCTCGTCGCTATGTTCGGCGCACAGCGAGCAGCGCAGCAGGAAGGTGCCCGCCGGGGTTGCGGGCGGACGGGCCATGTTGACGTATAGCCCTTCCTCCAGCAGCGCCTGCCACATGGCGACAGCCTGCGCTTGGTCGGTCAGGATCACCGCGATGATCGCCGATTGCGGGCTCTTCGTGCCCAGAGTGAAGCCGAGATCGACCAGCCCCTTGTGCAGCCGCTTGCTGTTTTTCCACAGATGCGCGCGCTTGTCGGCGGCATGCATCAGCTTGCGGATCGACGTCGCGGCGGTGGCGACCACGCTGGGCGGCAGCGAGGCGGTGAACACATAGGGGCGGCAGACGAGGCGGAGCACCTCGAACTTGGGGTGGTTGGAGACGCAAAAGCCGCCGACCGTGCCGACCGATTTGGAAAAGGTGCCGACAACGAAGTCGATGTCCTTCTCGACACCCTGCTCCTCATAGACGCCGCGGCCATTGGGGCCGAAAAAGCCCATGCCATGGGCCTCGTCGACCAGGATCATGCAATTTTCATGCTTGCGGATGGCGGCGACCATCTCAGGCAGCGGCGCGACATCGCCCAGCATCGAATAGACACCTTCCAGCACCACCAGCTTCAGCGCGTCGGCGGGCAGACGGCCGAGGCGCTTGTCGAGATCCTCGACGCTGTTGTGGCGGAAGCGGACGATTTCCGCGTCGCCGAGGAAGCAGCCGTCATAGATGGAGGCGTGGCTGTCGGCATCGAGCACGACATAGTCGCCCTTGCCCGCCAGCGTCGAAATCATGCCGAGATTGGCCTGATAGCCGGTCGAAAAGACCATCGCATGATCGGTGCCGTAAAATTCCTTCAGCGCCTCCTCGACCTCCTTATGGCCCTGATAGGTGCCGTTGAGGACGCGGCTGCCGGTCGTGCCCGCACCGAAATTGTCGAGCGCATCCTTGCCCGCCTGAATCACGTCCGGGTCGAAGGTCATGCCCATATAATTATAGGTGCCGAGCAGGATCGTTTCCTTGCCCTTGATGATCGCGCGGGTGGGCGACAGCACCTTGTCCATCACGATCGCGAAGGGATCGCGCACGCCGGTGGCGAGCAAGGCTTCGCGCTCGGCGATGAGCGGATCGAATTTGGTGAAAAGATCGGCCATTTTTATGGTCCTCTGGTCCTGATGCGGCAAGAGCGGGGTGGAAAGGGGTCAGGCGTCGCGCAGCTTGGCGACGGCATCGACGAGCTGGCCGACCGTTTCGATTTCCGCCTGCATGTTCATGGTGATGATGATGTCGAATTCATCTTCGATCGCGGCGACGAAATCCATCACCGTCAGACTGTCCCATTCCAGATCGCCGGCAAAGGTGGTCGCATCAGAAAGTGCCGCTTCCTTCTTGTTGAACGGCGCGATTTGCGCGGTCACCTGGTCGAAAATCTGCTGACGGTCGGTCATGATGAAAGTCTTTCGTTGAAGGGTTGGCGGTTCATGCCCGCGCAGCGGCCTCTTTGGCAAGGGAATAAGGCGGTAATCGGGCAAGGGAATGGCGGTAATTTCGCCCGGCCGGGCCTGTTTCGGGGCATATCGGGGGAGGCTGGCCGCATCGGCTTGCCGGGATGGCCGGTTGGTGCAATCCTTCGGCACGGAAATCGGGGGGAGGCGATGATGGCGGAACGGGATGGGCAGACAATGTTGACGAATAATGCCGTGCATCTGGTGCGCACAAGCATGCAATCGACGCTGACCCTGTCGCAAATGGCGGATCAGAAGGCCAATATGGTGATGGGTGCCTCCTTCGTGGTGTTCACGCTGGCGGTGGGGCAGGCGCGGGCGGGAACCATGTTGTTGCCCATAACCATATTGGCGAGCGGGGCGTTCGTTGCGGCGATCTGTGCGATATTATGCGTGCTGCCCAAGGTGACGAAAGCGGGCGAGGCTGTCGGGGGAGGAGACAATCTGCTGTTCTTCGGCATATTTTCGCGCATGAGCGAGGAAGAGTTCGCCGATCGGGTCATCGAGGCAATGCGGACGGATGAAAGCACCTATCGCACCATGTTGCGGGATATTTACCAGAATGGGCAGGTGCTGGCGCGCAAGAAATATCGTTATCTCGGCTATGCCTATCGGGCCTTTCTGGCCGGGCTGGTCGGCAGCTTCGCGGCATTTCTGTTCGAAATTATTTCCGGTCGCTGGGTATAGCAATAGCCCGGTTCAGCCCGCATTTTCCGAATCGTCAGCCAAATGCTATCCGGCTTGAAAATAGTCTATCGTCGGAACTCAGCCGCAATTTCGGCAAGGCCTGTGGCCGCCGGGATCTCCGGCTTCCAGAATGTCGCTGGCGGCTTCATCGCGGGGTGGGCGACCCAATCCGGATGACACATATAGCGCGCCCGGTCGGGCGTCAGTTTCGCGCGCGGCCCCCGGAACAGCCGGTCGAGCTGGGCCACGCCTATCACCATCGCCCGGGGCAGGGGGATGGCGCGAACCCTGCGGCCGAGCGCGCGGCCGAGCGCCGCGGCAAGGTCCGGATGGGACAGGCCGCGGGGCGTGCCGTCATCGACTTCCCAGACGGTGCCGTGAAAGGCGTCGCCCGCTTCGCCGCAGAGCAGGACCAGCAACCGTGCAAGATCGCGTACATGGATGAGGGAAGAGCGCCCCTGCGGCGGCACCGGCATCAACCCATGGCTTGCGACGCGCAATATTTCACGAAATTCGGTATCGCGCGGGCCATAGACCGCCGGAGGGCGCACCATCGCCCAGATGAGACCTGACCCCCGGACATGATCCTCGGCCAGCGCCTTGGACCAGCAATAGTTGGAAAGAACCCGTTCCCGCGCGGCGATCGAAGAGACATGGATCAGGCGCTTTACCCCGGCGCGTTTCATCGCCGCGATGACATTGGCGGTGCCGATGCCGTTTCCGGCTTCGAACCCGGCGCGGTCGGGCGCATTCACCACGCCTGCTATGTGCAGCACGAGATCGGCGCCGTGCACCAGTTCGTCCAGCGTTTCCGGGAGATCCAGCGCGCCTTTTACCCATGTTACGCCTGCGCGGTCCTGTTGCGGGCGGCGGGTCAGCGCGCGCACCGCAAAGCCCTTGTCCAGCAATTGTTCCAGCGTTTCCGCGCCGACAAAGCCGGTGGCGCCGGTCATGGCTATGGTGCGGGGGGCGGCGTTGGGGGAGGGGGGGGCCGTCATCACAGCATCACCATATGATCTCGATGGATCAGCGCGGGCCGCACCGGATTGCCCAGCAGTTCGGCGATATCGGCCTTGCGCATGCCCGCGATGCGGATCGCTTCGCCGGCATCATATTCGGCAAGGCCGCGCGCAATGGCCCGCCCTTCCGGCCCTATGATATCGACGACATCGCCGCGCGCGAAGGATCCGCCGACTTCGGTGACGCCGGCGGGCAGCAGGCTGTTGCCCTTGAGCAGCGCCTCTTCCGCGCCCTTGTCGATTATGATCCGGCCCTTCACCACGAGGCGCCCGGCCAGCCAGGTCTTGCGGGCACGCTGGCCGGTCCGGGCGAGGAAGATGGTTCCGCCCTGACCCCGCGCCCATGCGGAGAGCGGCCGTTCGGGTTTGCCCGATAAAATGGCGAGATGCGCGCCCGCACCGGTTGCGATCCGCGCCGCCTCGATTTTCGAGGCCATGCCGCCGGAGCCCATGCCGCTGCCCGATCCGCTGTCGGCCATGGCCGCGATATGGGCGTCGATCCGTTTCACCTCACGCACCAGTTCGGCGCCGGGGTCGACATGGGGGTTGGCGGTGTAAAGCCCGTCCACATCGCTGAGCAGTGCGACAGCATCGGCGCGCGCGGCCTGACCGATACGGGCGGCGAGGCGGTCATTGTCGCCGAAGCGGATTTCGGCGGTGGCGACGCTGTCATTCTCATTGATGACCGGCACGACGCCGAGGGACAGCAGCCGTTCCAGTGTTGCGGCGGCATTGAGATAGCGTCGGCGATGTTCCAGATCGTCGAGCGTTACCAGCATTTGTGCGGCATTCAGCCCTTTTTCCCGCAGCAGACCCGCCCAATGATGAGAGAGGGCGATCTGGCCGACGGCGGCGGCGGCCTGCGCATCGTCAAGGCTGCCCCGCCCGCCCTTGGGCAGGCCGAGGCGGCGCGCACCCAGTGCAATCGCGCCGGAGGACACGACGATGATCTGCTGTCCTGCCGCATGACGCGCGGCGATGTCCTCGATCACGCCCTTCAGCCATTCGGTGCGAATCGTGCCGTCCTGCGCGACGAGCAGCGCGGACCCTATTTTGATGACGAGGCGCTTTATCTTATCCGGCGGAAAACCCGTCAGAGGGGAGACCATGGCTTCGTTTCCCCTTCCTGACCTTCCTCATCCGGCTCGCCCAGCGCTTCGACCGCCGTCTGCGTGTCGGAGAGCAGGGGGAGCACCGCGTCGAGCAATGCGGGCACACCCTCGCCGGTTGCACCGGAAATGAGGAAGATAGGATCGACTCCCGCCTCACGCAGTTGCCCTGCGACATCCTCCATCAGCTCCGGGCCGAGCAGATCGCCCTTGTTGAGCGCGACGAGTTGCGGTTTGCCTTCCAGTTCCGCGCCATAGGCTTCGAGTTCGCCCTGCACGACACGCCATGCTTCGACCGGATCGTCGCCGCTTGCGTCGATCAGGTGGATGAGTACGCGGCACCGTTCGATATGACCGAGGAAGCGGTCGCCGATGCCGGCACCTTCCGCGGCGCCTTCGATAAGGCCCGGAATATCGGCCAGCACGAACTCACGGTCGCGATGCGAGACGACGCCGAGCTGCGGCCGGGTGGTGGTGAACGGATAAGCGCCAACCTTGGCCTTGGCGTTGGTCACCTGATTGATGAAGGTGGACTTGCCCGCATTGGGCAGGCCGACAAGGCCGACATCGGCGAGCAGCTTCAGCCGCAACCACACCCACATTTCCTCCCCGGGCCAGCCCGTGCCATGCTGGCGCGGGGCGCGGTTGGTGGAGGTTTTGTAGCTCATATTGCCGCGTCCGCCGTCGCCGCCGCGCAGGAACACCTGCCGCTGGCCGACTTTCACGAAATCGGCAAGTATTTCGCCATCCTCGTCGGAGATGATCTGCGTGCCGACGGGCACCTTGATGACAAGATCTTCGCCGCCCGCGCCATAGCGATTCTTGCCCGCGCCGGGCATGCCGCGCTGCGCCTTGAAATGCTGGGTGTAGCGGAAATCGATCAGCGTATTGAGGCCGGCGACCGCTTCGAAGATGATGTCGCCGCCCTTGCCGCCATTGCCGCCGTCGGGGCCGCCATATTCGATATATTTTTCGCGCCGGAAGCTCACGGCGCCCGGTCCGCCCGCGCCGGAGCGTATGTAGATCTTGGCCTGGTCTAAAAAATGCATGGGGCGCGTTTATCGTGCCTTGCGCGCTTTATCCAGCAAAGAAGCGGATGGGCTCTTGAGTGAGCCCATCCGCCTGAAGGATATGCGCTGGAACAACGATGGTCAGGCCGCGATCGGGGGGCGGTCCATATAAAGGCTGGCGGAGAGGTCGGCGCGCATCGGCATGACGCCGCTATCCTCGAACTGTGCCGCAAGGACATGGTCCGCGCGACCGCGGCTATACTCTTTCTCGATCCGGCCCGTGGGACGAAAGCCGACCTTGCGCAGCACGCGACCCGAGGACGGGTTGTCGATGAAGTGGCTGGCCGAAACCCTGCCCAGCCCGGTCGCGCGGGCGATCCGCATCACCGCCGCGCTGGCCTCCGTGGCGAAGCCGAGGCCCCAGAAGGGGCGGGCGATCCAATATCCCAGCACCAGCCTGCCGTCGGCATCCCGCTGAATGCCGCAGCCGCCGATCAGCCGGGGGGCGCCGCGGGTCCGGCTGAAAGCCAGGAAATCAGGCAGCTTCGGGTCCCGGGGGGCGGACAGAAAAGCCTGCGCATCCTCCGGCCCATAGGGCCAGGGCGCGGAGGCCAGATTCCGGATGACGGCCGGGTCGGCAATCGCCGCCTGCAATGCGGGGGCATCCTCCAGCCAGCCGGGGCGCAACAATAATCTGTCAGTACGGGAAAACATGATCCTATCCTCTCACTCGGCCGCTTTCCCGGAGAGCAAGGCTCATGAGAACGGTCCGATACAACGGGTTGTGCGTTTTCAGGTAAACCGTTCCGCGCGGACCATGCCACCGGGGCATGGAAATTGCGCGATCGGCTTCCGCCTTTCCTGAAACGCTTTCTTCTGCCGCGCCCTTGCTCCCTGTTGATGACAGCTTAGCGACAGATTGCGATTAAAGGACCCTTGCCGCTTTCACTTGTGGCGGAGACGGGACGGAATGATCATCCTGTCGCGCTTCCGCTGAGACGCAAAAACGGGGCGAGCCCGAATCGGGCGCCCCGTTCAACGAATCGATATATGACATTTTCCGTCATCGGGGCGTCCAGAGGACGACCCGGCGGCGGTATCGTCCTTATTTATTCGGCGGCTTCGGCCATCATGTCGACCGATACATATTTGCGGCCGAGCTTGCCGTCATGGAAAACCACGCGGCCTTCGGTCAGTGCAAACAGGGTATGGTCCTTGCCCATGCCGACATTGCGGCCGGGATAGACGCGGGTGCCACGCTGACGGATGATGATATTGCCGCCGATCACCTGCTGACCGCCGAACTTCTTCACGCCAAGGCGCTTCGATTCCGAATCGCGACCGTTGCGCGAAGAACCGCCAGCTTTCTTATGTGCCATTGCCTAGACTCCTTGAATTCTTGTGCGCTCAGGCGCCGATCGACACGATCTTGAGGATCGTGTGGTTCTGACGGTGGCCATTGCGGCGGCGATAATTGTGGCGGCGACGCTTTTTGAAAACGATCACCTTCTCGCCCTTCGCCTGCGCGATGATTTCGGCGGCAACGGTCAGGCCGTTGGTGTCCTTGAGCTCGCTGCCTTCGCCAGCCAGCAGGACGTCGTCCAGTGTGATCGTTTCACCGGCAGCGCCTGCCAGTTTCTCGACGACTATCTTGTCTCCTGCGGCAACGCGATACTGCTTGCCGCCCGTACGCACGACAGCGAACATGGCTTTATCTCTTCTTTCAATACTGCTTTACACATGATCACAGGTTGGGACCCGTGATGTCCGCGCGGAAAGTGGCCCGTTAGTGTATCATGGCGTGGCTGTCAACTGAAAGGGGATGCTTTAGTTGTCCGTGACGTCGCCTGCGCGGGGTGTGCAGAGCAGTATGGAAGGCGGTGGGGGAACTGGTCGAACCCCATTGCAACCGGACAGGGCAGCCCCTAAGTGCAGCTTCATGAATCTGCGTCCTCTCACCGCTCTGTTTGCCCTTTGGCTTTCGGCATGCGCCGGGCTGGGGCAGGACGGGCGAGGCTATCCGTCGCTCGCGAAGCGGCCCGTGGAAGTGCAGGGAGCCGGGGAGGCGGAAACGGCCTCTGAGGTCGGTGTGGCCGTTCCTGCCGCCGACGATCCGGAGCTTGACAGGACTATCGCGACACTTGCGGAGCAGGCACGACAGGGCGGTGCGGCGTTCGACCGGCTATATGGTGAGGTTGCCGGGCGTATTCGTCTGTCTGCCCCTGCTGCGGTGTCGAGCGAGCAGTGGGTGACCGCGCAGGCCGATCTGGGAAGGCTGGAACAGGCCCGCTACGGCAGCGTTTATGCCCTTGCCAGCCTCGATACGCTCTATGCGGAGCGGATGAAGGACGTGGCGGAAGGCAAGGCGGTCGGGGGTATCGACCGGATCGACGGCGCACGGCAAAATGCGCTCGCTATCGTCGATTCGCAAAATGATCGCGTAGATGCTCTGAGGGCAGGTCTCAGGCATCCCTGATTCTCCCGGGCTTTGCTCGTCTGCGGTTTCAGCCTCGGTGTTCCCTATATGATTCCGGTTTTCAACCGCCGATCTGATGCAGATCTCCGGCGGCTGTCTCGCATCCGGGAATGCGGCAGGCTATAGGCCTGATATGAACGCTTTGCCCGACAATCTCGAAACCATCTGGTATGCGACGGAATGGATTATTCGCATCGGCGCGCTGGCCGTCGTGCCGCTGCGGCGTTCCCCGGCGGCGGCGCGCGCATGGCTGTTGCTGATCTTTTTCCTGCCGGTGCCGGGGCTCGTACTGTTCCTCGCGATAGGCAGCCCGCGTTTCCCGGCCTGGCGGGAGGAGCGATTCCGTAGTCTGCTGCCTTATTTCGCCGCGACCGGCAGGCGGCTGGCCCCCTATGCGCCCGACCTCGGAGACAGTGCGCCGGTTGCCGCGCTGGCGGAGACGCTGGGGCATATGCCTGCCACCGCAGGTAACAGCGTTGAACTAATCGATGATTATGACGGGGTGATAGACCGTCTGGTCGCAGACATCGACGCCGCCGAACGATCGGTTCACCTCCTCGTCTATATTTTCGCCGACGATGCGGTCGGGCGGCGGGTGGCGAAGGCGATGGGGCGCGCGGTTGCGCGCGGTCTGGAAGTGCGCGTGCTGTTCGATCCGGTCGGGTCCTATCGCTGGCGGCGTGGAACCCATGCGATGCTGCGGGAGCAGGGCATCGATGTGCGCGAGACGCTGCCTTTCCGGCTGCTGCGCGGGCGGACGCGACGTGACATGCGCAATCACCGCAAGCTGTTCGTGATCGACGGACGCATCGGCTATGCCGGATCGCAGAATATCGTGGCCCGCGATTTTCGGCCCGGCATCGTCAACCGGGAACTGGTCGCCCGCGTCACCGGGCCGGTGGTGGCGAGCATGGAAGCGCTGGTGCGCGGCGACTGGAACATCGAAACCGGGACCTTCCCGACAGTCGATCCCCCCATTCCCGAACCGGCAGGAGAGGCGCAGGCGCAGTTGTTGCCCAGTGGCGCGGCCTATCCGCTGGAGGGGCTGGAGACGCTGCTCGTATGGCGGTTGCATGAGGCGCGGGACCGGATCATCATCGCCACCCCCTATTTCATCCCGGATGAGGATGTGCTCGGCGCGATGAAGGCGGCGGTGGCGCGCGGGGTGAAGGTGGAGCTCGTCGTATCGAAAGTGGTCGATCAGCGGCTCGTCCACCTGTCGCAAAGCTCTTATTATACCGACCTGCTGGAGGCCGGGGTGCGGATCAACCTGTACCCCCATTATCTGCTGCACGCCAAGACGTTCAGCATCGACGGCAGGCTGGCGGTGGTCGGATCGAGCAATGTCGATCTGCGCTCGTTCCAGCTCAACGAGGAAGTCAGCCTGCTGCTCTATGACAGCCAATCGATCGCGCGGGTCGAAGCGATTCAGCAGGCATATCTGGCGGGGAGCGAGCGGCTCGACCTCGAGCAATGGCGGCGGCGGCCATTGCCGCGTAAGCTGGCGGAAAATATCGCTCGGCTGGTCAATTCGCTGTTGTGACGGGGGCCGCGTGACGGCGCCTCCCGCGCAAAGGTCGCGGATGGGCGAGGGTCAGCCTCGATTCGCCGCGACGGCTTCGCCATGGGCCTGCGCATAACCGACATAGCGGTCGACGCCGCCCGCCATGCGTTCGATCATCGCATCGGTAAGATCGCGCATATAGGTTGCGGGACGGCCCGCCCAGAGCTGGCGCGCCGGAATGCGCTTGCCCGGGGAGAGTAAGGCGCCTGCCGCCAGCATCGAGTTTCCTTCGATGACCGCCCCGTCCATCACGATGGCGCCCATGCCGACAAAGGACCGGTCCTCCAGCGTGCAACCATGAACCATCGCCATATGGCCGATCAGTACGTCCTCGCCAATGATCGTCGGGAAGCCATCCGGCCGGTCGGGTTTGGGGCTGTCGCAATGAATGACGCTGCCGTCCTGCACATTGCTGCGCGCGCCGATGCGGATGCGGTTCACGTCCGCGCGGATCACGCAATTATACCAGATGCTCGCCTGCGCGCCGATCTCGACATCGCCGATGATGCGGCAACCCGGCGCGATGAAGGCGCTGGGGTGAATGACGGGCGTCTTGCCGTCGAACGGCAGGATGGCGACATCCGGACAGGCGCTGCTCATCGCTTCAGCCCATCAGCCGGGCGGCGTGGAGTGCGTGATAGCTGAGTACGCCGGAGCAGCCGGCACGTTTGAACGCCAGCAGCGTTTCCATCACCAGCGCGTCGCGGTCGCCCGCGCCCGCGGCGACGGCGGCCTCGATCATCGCATATTCGCCCGACACCTGATAGGCGAAGACGGGGACCTCGAACCGCTGCTTCACGGCGCGCACGATGTCGAGATAGGGCAGGCCCGGCTTCACCATCACGCTGTCGGCGCCCTCGGCAATGTCCATCGCCACTTCGCGTAGCGCTTCCTCGCTATTTGCCGGGTCCATCTGATAGGTTTTCTTATTGCCCTTCAGCAGGCCGCGCGACCCGACCGCATCGCGAAACGGGCCGTAAAAGGCGCTCGCATATTTGGCGGCATAGGCCATGATCTGCACGTCCTTATGGCCATAATCCTCCAGTGCGGCGCGAATCACGCCGATGCGGCCATCCATCATGTCGCTGGGCGCGATGATGTCCGCGCCTGCCGCTGCCTGATTGAGCGACTGGCCGACCAGAATCTCGATCGTCTCGTCATTGAGGATGCGGCCCTGTGCATCGACGAGACCGTCCTGCCCGTGGGCGGTATAGGGATCGAGCGCAACATCGGTGAGAATGCCGATATCCGGCACCGCATCCTTGATCGCGCGGATCGCCCGGCACATCAGATTATCCGGGTTCAGCGCCTCCTTGCCGTCGTCGCTGCGCCGTTCGGGCTGGGTGTTGGGAAAAAGGGCGAGGCAGGGAATTCCCGCATCGCGCGCTTCTTTCGCCCGTTCCACCATCAGATCAACCGACCAGCGCGAAACGCCCGGCAGGGAGGATATGGGTTCCTCGACGCCTTTGCCTTCGGTCACGAACAGCGGCCAGATGAGGTTGCTGGGATGCAGCCGGTTTTCGGCGTGCATGGCGCGGCTCCATCCGCTGGCGCGGGTGCGGCGCAGGCGAAGGGCGGGATAGGCGGCGAGGGGAGCGGTGCTGGACATGAAGTGCGTTTAAGCCCCGGATTGGCGCCCCGCAAGCATCTTGGCCTTGGGCAATATGTCCTTGCCCGTGGCAGACGCCTCCCCGTCCGCGTTCAATACCCTACCGAAAAGCGAAGGGCAGCGCCGAGATCGGTCGGGGCATAGGCGATGTGGCCGGGCTGACGCCGCGCATAGCCGTTGAGGCTGAGCCAGCCTCCGGCGAATGGCCGTGCATAGCTCCACTCGGCATCCATTTCCCGTCCGCTGGGGGACAGGGCGATGGTTGCATTCTGCCACAGGCTTTGCCCGGTCGCATAATCATGGGCAATTGGGAGCCATGCATCGACGCCACCCGATTCGACGCGCAGCGGTTGGGCCAGACGCAGGCCGAACCGGTCCCCCATATGGAATATTCCGTCCCGCGACAGTGCGGCATCCCATGCCATGCTGTGCAGGCTTGCACTGCCGCCGCCTGTGGCGCGGGTCCATCCATGGCGGGTCGCCAGCGATAAGGTCCAGCGGGCGGGCAGTTCGACCCCGATACGGGCATCGGCAAACAGCGTGGCCGCACCGTTTACGCCGAAAAAGTCGGCCATCTGCGCGCCGAGCAGGCTGTTCTTTTCCTGCATCAGCGTGCCAGCCAGCATGGCCCGGATGCCTTCGCTTCGCCAGCCCAAGGACAGGGTAGCAAGGTCATAGCGATCCCGCGGACGATGCGACCGGCGTGGATCCGTCGCATCGGCGATCCATGACCGGTTATCATTTCCCAGCATACCGCTCTCTGTGCCGAACGTCATCGTCCAGCGCTTGCCGAGTTGATAGCTTAGCAGCATTGCCGAGGCGGGGAGGGCGGTGAACCCCAGTTCGCGCTCCGACCCCCGGGCCGAAAGAAAGGAATTCTCTGCACCGACCGGGATGTTTTCGGCCATATCCTGTCCATGCCGATTGAAGGAGACGGCAAATTTCAACGCCTTGGATAGCGGCAGCGTCAGTTCGCCCGATGCGGTGCCGGGGCGCATTGCAACGACCTCCTGGCCGGAACGATCATGGAAGGTCCAGCGGTCGGCGAAGCTCATCGCGGCAGAGAATTTTCCTATCGACAGCGCGCCCTGATGCATCGCGCCATAGCGCAGCGGGGTCAGCACGGCGCGTGGCGCGCCCGGGGAGAGGCTGCGTTGCAAAGAGATGGTGTAGGCGCGGCCGAGCCGGTCGATCGCCACCGCCTGAGTGGTCGCTGCCGCCGCATCGCCCATGGCGGAGGAAAGGGTGCCGTTGGATGTCAGCGAGATCGCCGTGGCGCTATTTCCCAGCGTGGTCGCGCCGAGCGGTGCGAAAGCAGCCGCAATGTCCAATATTCCTCGCCCGTAAATGCTGTCGGTTCCAGCGTCCCCGGCGTCGGTAGCGCTGCTGAGCAGCAGGTCGAGCAACTGCGCGCTACTAAGGTTCGGGAAATATTGCGCCAGAAGGGCGAGCGCGCCAGCGACCTGAGGCGCGGCGAAGCTGGTGCCCGAATAGGTATAATAGGTGTTGGGATCATTTTCGAGGTCAAGCGACCGCACATCCTCCCCCAGCGCGCCGATCACCGAATTCTGCGCCGAACCCGCGAGATCGCTGAAGCTGGAAATCGTGCCATAGAGATCAACCGAGTTGACGATGACGACCAGCCCGTTGCCCGCCGCCAATATCTCGCTTGCAAAGGGACTGGGGTTATTGGGGTCATAGGCGGGAGCGGCCTCCGTTCGCTCATTCCCGGCGGATACCACGATGATGACACCGGCACGGGTCGCCCGGTCGACCGCCTGCCGCAGGGTTGTCGAGATCCCGCCACCACCCCCCAGAGAGATGTTGACGATTTGCGCC
>SBGG01000006.1 GCA_006226685.1 Sphingomonadales bacterium | reverse complement strand
CCCTGGAAATGGCGCCACTTGAAATCCGTCATCGTTCCGTCCGTCCAATCTCCGCCAAGCATGCTCAAGCTTCACGATTTTTGCAACAGAGCCGCTTGCGGAATATACCGAATGTGTCGGTGACGGCGGAACGTTGCATGGTGCCGATGCCGGTATCGGCATCGGGCACCAGTTGCGCGCCATTGCCGAACACGCCATCGAATTTCTTGCCGCTCAGGAAAGCGCCGGTGCCGATATTCTTGGCGACGTCGCGCCGCACCTCGGAAAAGCGCACTTCCAGCATTACCTGCTGGCTGGCGCCGACCGATACCATATTGACGACCTTGTCGCCCGCATAAGTTTGTGCAAGCTGCACTGCCCGGTCGACCGCCGGGGCGTTGCTGGCAAGGCCGGTGAGCACGATCGCATCATTGGAGATATGCGCGTCGATTTTCTCGCCGGGCAGAAGCTGCGCCATTTGCTGGCGCAGCGATGTTACATCCGGTCCGACCGCGACATCGATCACCGCGATCACCTTGTTCGCCTTGTCGAAAATGGTGAGGCTGGTGGTGCCGAGCTTGCGGCCGAGCACATAGACGCTGCGCGAGCTGATCGGCAATATATCGGCGATTTCCTCATTGCCGATCATCACCCGTCCGAAGGCCTGATCGACCGAGAGCATCTGACTCTTGTTGAGCGGGACTTCCAGCAGGCCCGCGCGCACATCCGCATCGGCTATGCCGGTGTCGGCGACATCGGCCGGGGCGGCTATGGCGGAGCCGCCAAGCGGGGCCGCTATGGCGATGGCGGCAAAGCCCGCGCTCAGCAGCAGGTGGCGCGTTTTTTCATATATCGTGATCACGGGTTCACCTCCACGCGGGTTACGGAAAGCCCCTTGCCGACGATCACGCTCTGGCCGGCAGGCTGGCGCGGCGCGGGCGCGCGAACCCTCCTGACGGGACGATAATAAGGGGCGGGCACGGCGGTGGCGTGCGGGGCCGGGCTGCCCAGTGCCAGATCGCCGACACGCATGGTCGCGGTGGCGGCGGATGTTTCCTGATCGGCGGCATTGCGCAGCGCCAGCGAAAGCTGACCGACCTGCCCGGCCAGTGCGAGTTTCTGCGCCTGCACCGGATCGACCTCCAGCGTCACCGTCTTCGAAACCTGAGGGTCCTTACTGGCGTCATCGGCATTTTGATCGGCGGCGACGACACGGACATTCTGGACCACGACTTCTGTAATCTGTTCCGCGCGCGCGCCGGGTTCGGTCGCAGGCTGACGGGTGAGGAGTACATCGACGCTGTCGCCGGGCAGCACGAAACCGGCCACGCCCGCGACATCATTGACGCGGATGGCGAAGGCGCGCTTGTCCTTCGGCAAGGTGGCCGAAATGACCGCGCGGCCTCCCGGGCCGGTCAGCTTTGAACTGAGGACAGGTTCGCCATTTTCGATCGGGCGCAGCACGACGCGCGCGCCTTCGGGATCGGCGGTGAGCCTGCGAATATCGGTAAAGGCGCCCTGCGGCACCGAGGAAGCGGGCCATTGCACCAGCTTCAGCTTGTCGGCCGTGATCTGATCGCCATAGCGCAGCGGTACGCGGGCGACGACGATACTGTTGAGGTTCAGATCCTGCGCCAGTTTCTCATTGCGCTTTTCCACGCCGGAGAAATAGGTGTTGGCGAGATAGACCGCGATGCCACCCATAAAGAGGGCAACTAAAATGATGATGAGATTTCGCTGCCTGTCCATCATGCCCCTCAGCCCATTATGTTGACCAAATTATGATGGTCCACGAGTTTATTTGGCTGCCCTCATCGGAATATTCAGAATAAGGGCAGCCAGAACGGTTATTACTTCGTCGGGGTGGCCGGCGTTGCAACCTTATCAGCAGCGCTTTCCAGCGCCTTGCCGACAACGCTACCCAAGTTGGCAGCGCCAAGAGCGATTGCCGTGCCGACAACGGCGAGGATCAGAGCATATTCGGCGGCGGCGGCGCCGCTGTTATCGGTCAGAAAATTCTTGATCAGTTTCGTCATCGCAAATTCCTATCGCATCATATTAAAACTCATGAACTATACATGAGCATTACTATGTCCACAACGACAGACATCTGCAAAAAGACTGCGACCCTGTTTTATATAAGGCTTGCAGCCTTTCGCAGCATCCCCCGCCAGAGGAACGATTAAAGAAAAACGTATTTCTCCATTTTAGTCAAATTTTAATTTAACCAGTAAAATCAGTAACTTGCTTTTAACCCTATGTTAACCATATTTGATCTATCGACAGTGTTATTTATATTCATTACTATATAGAGAAGTAGAAGGTTATATATCTCAAGTTAATTATAGGATATATATCTCTCGACATATCTCCGTTATGGATTTTTTTATAACCCATTGAAATATATGGCCGTAACCGGGGAGGGGGCGAGGCGCGCGTCATGGGCTTTGCCGGCAGCTGGCGGCGGCTGGAATCAAAGGAAAGTCGCTATTTCCTGATTCGCGGAGCGCCTTTTTCCCCCGTGGAATCAGGGGGGCATGGCCAATCTGTCCCGATCATGCACGTTAAGCATGTCTCAATACCAAAGACATATAGATTTTGGTGCCGGTTCGCGAGGCAAGTGCCCGGGAAAACCGCGCAAAAGAGGTTGCCTTGGCCCATGCGGGGGCGGATAATCCGGCGGTCATGCCCGGCGAGAAGGTTTTCGCGATGTTCGATGGCTGGACCGGAAAATTTGAACGGGGGCTGCGTCGCTGGCTGCGCCGGATCGACCGTCAGGGGGTCAGGCTGGTCACGGCCGCAGAGCAGCATATCGGCCGTCTGGCCCTGTTCTGGTGCCTCCTGCTGGGGGTGATTGTCGCGGCGCGGCTGGCGATCACGGCGACGGTCGATCATGACCGGGGCGCCTGGCTGCTCAGTGCCTCCATTTATGGCTTGCTGCTGCTTTCGCCCCTGATCGGCTTGTTTCTCGCCGCGCAGGCTTTCCCCAGAGGGCAGCTCTTTGCCTTGCCCGATATTCCGATTGCGCGGTTCGGCACGTGGCGGCGGGTCGATCCGCTTACGGCCCATGCGCATCGCAGTTTCGGCGTCAGCGGGCTGCTGGTCGGTTTCGTGATCGGCCTGCTGATCAATATCGTGTTGCGTACCGCCGAATTCCTGTCCGCCGTGCCGTCCATGGCCGGTGTCGGACCCGGCTGGCCGCAGACCCTGTTTCTGACACTGGCGGCGGACTGCATCCTTTTCAATATTCTCTATGGTGCGGTGTTCGTGATGGCGCTCCGCCATGTGCCCTGGTTTCCGCGCGTCATGCTGCTGATCTGGCTGACCGACATCGTGTCGCAACTCTACATGGCCCGGATACTCGGCGGGCAGGCCCTGCCCGAGGGGGTTGCAGACGCGCTGGTGAAATTGCTGGGAGGCAATATCAGGAAATCCCTGATCAGCATTGCGCTGTGGCTGCCCTATTTCCTGTTGTCCGAACGGGTGAACATCACCTATCGCCGCAGGGTAAGGGTGGAGGAATAGTCGAACGGGAACAGGAACAGGTCCGAAAAAAATATCGGTGCCTGTTCGATGGGGTATGAGGCCTTGCCCGACTTTGCGTAAAACAAAATAGAGGCCTTTACTTTATCAAGAACTTTGAGCCGTAAATGCTCTATTCTACTATACAATCACTTCAGGTGCGACCCGACGGAAGCTCTGGCTTGGTTTCCTGCCGGTTGATATTGCTTTTTGGTACGCATTTGGCGAATCGATTGCAATTCAACCTTGGGCATAGTTCCGGGTATATCCGGTTGATTATTCCATTGGGGATGGACACCCGCCAATTCGGGAGGTTAAGCAGGCTGGCCGTCCTGCCATGGTGATGATAAGGCGGCCGGATGCAGGGTAGTCGGATTGCCAGTACCGTTGAACGTCCCGGCGTCTACGCGCGTGGCGCGGAGACGGTCGATACCATATTGAAATCGGCCCTGGCGGTTCTGATCGACGAAGGGGCCGCGGCTTTCACCATCCGCAATATCGCCGCGCATAGCGGGATGAAGGTCGGCAATGTCAGCTATCATTTCCCGCGTAAGGAAATGCTGATCCAGGTGTTGCTGGACGATCTGTTCGAATCCTATGACAAACTGCTCGAAGCCACGGTCCGGCAACCCGAACTTCCTGCGGAAGACCGGTTGCGGCTGGTCATCATTCTGTGCCTCAATGATATTCGGACGAAGCGGACCAGCCATTTGTTCACCGAATTATGGGCGCTTGCCAATCATAATGGCTTTGTGGCGGACCGGGTGCGGTCCTTTTACCAGAAAGTGCAAAATGCCATTGGCGAGTATGTCTCGGAGCTGAACCCCCGGCTTGGCCCCGATGAAGTTCATGCGGTGTCCCTGTTCATCAGCGCCTCCATGGAAGGGGCAACGCCTTTTCTCGGTTATCAGAAGCCCTGGGCGCGCAATATGGAGGCCTATATCGCGATCGCGACCCGGTCGCTGATTGATCTTGCAAAAACGATCACACCGGAAGAGATTGGTGAACTGACGACGGCTGTTCCGGACAGCTGAGGCAAGAATTCGGGCATTGGGGGATGATCTGAACGGCATGGGCGCAGAGATGCGCCTCTTCATGTCGCGGGGGTCATCATGGAGTCAGTCTTTCATCGGTACGGAGCGGTCGCCATAGCGGTATTGCTGGCCGCGCTCGCCTGTTTGCAACCCGGCATCGATCCGGTCTTCCTGACCCTTTTGTCCGTCGCGCACGCGGTCGAGCCGGGCAGCCATGGCTGGATCGTTGGCGCAACGCAGGCGGGTATGGCGGTGGGCGCGTTGCTGGTCTGGCGCTGTGGATCGGCGCTTCCCCGGACCTGCATGTCGATCGCGGCGCTGATCGCCCTCGTGGCCAGTGTCATGACTGCGGGGCTGAGCGATATGACGGGCCTTGTCATTCTGCGCGCACTTTATGGCGGGGCGATGGGGATAGTCTATACGCAGGCGATGAGCCGGGCCGCCGCCGTCCGTCCGAACGGGGCCTATGGCGCGGTTTTCCTTGTGCAGCTCATGCTTTCGACCGTTGTCGCGCTGATCCTGCCTGCTATTGCCCAGGCGGGCGGGGGTGTTTTTGCGCTGGCCGTGCTGGCGCTTGTCCCGCTGGCGGTACTGGCATTGACGGCGCCATCTATGGCCTCTTGCGGCAGGACGGACGAGAGGATCTCGGCTGTTCCGGGATGTGCCGGGAAAATTGCGGGGGCTTCCGCCTCGGGCTGGGCGCTGGCGGGCGCCACTTTCTTCTTCATCTGCGCGACGATGATGATCTGGAGCTTTACCGGTGCACTGGCGGTTGCCGCCGGGATCGAAGAGGAGGTTATCGGGCTGGCGGTCGCCATCGGCTCGGTCGCCGGGGTGCTGACGGCCTTTGCCGTCCTGCGCGAAGAGCCGGTCATACAGCTCAGTCTGACAGGCATCATGGCGGCCTTTTGCCTTGTTTCGCCTATGATCCTGACGGCGCAGGGGGAGGCGGGGCCGTTCATCCTCTCGATCGTCCTGCTCAATATCGGATCGACCGCGATCATCATCCGTTGCTCCGGCATGGCGACAGTGCGGGCTCACACCGCCCTCTTTCGCCGCTTTGTCGCGACCACCCATCCGCTCGGGATGATCGGGGGGCCGGTTCTGGGATCGGTCCTGATGATGACACTGGGGGAGGCCGGGCTGATGGGGGGAGCGGTTGCGATATTGATCAGCGGATGTGCCCTATTGCTTTTCGCGGCTACCCATGACCGTTCGATTGCTCTGCGTCGCGCGATGCCGACAAGCGAGGACAGGCGAGATCCCGTGGCGGCATGATGAGGGCGGGATAGCCGTCGTCTGCACCATGCCCTTTCAGGGCGCGCGGGGTAGGGCCGGGAATGCGCGGGGCGGGGTGCAGGACTTTCGGCCGCCAGATCTCCCGACCTGGCGGACTGAGAGGCTGCCCCTTCCGTGCTCGGGCCTTGCGATGCCCTGCGCATGTTGCGTTGAAGCGGGGCGTGCGGCCCGTTTCAACGGGGCCCATATCTCTCATTTCCCCCCGCCTCATTCTGTGGCTGTCGCTTCGTTCCGGCGCGGACAGATTGGGAATATGCGCTCTTCGGGGAGGCGGGATGGCGAGCTGCCGGGATCGGGATGCCGCGCGGGAACGGGGCAAATGACGTATCCCCATCTCGCAAACGCACCAATATTTCTTGCAGTGCAAAATAGGCTTGACGAATTTTTGACGATTGTCCAGTCTTCACGCCGCAGCCCGTCGGCATGCTCAATCGCCGACGAGTCAATGAAGGGGGAATATCCGAATATGACCTTCCCGCAGATCGGGCGTCTTATTGCCGTCATGAACCGGGCCGGGCGCAGTGACGCCCCGGATCGGAGCCTGCCTGCCGAAGCGTCGGGGCCGGTGGCGCGCGCGTTTCGCGCTGTGCCTGTCCGGCTCCGTGCCATGCTTTTGCTCGGGCTGGGCTCGGTTACCATTGTCGCGGCGCAGGCCGGGGCGCAGTCCGAGGGAGAGGTGAAGGAAACGGAGGCCGGCATTCCCGTCACCAGCAAGTTGGTGATCGAGAAATGCGCCGGTTGCCACGCCCCCGATGACAAGGGCAATCTTACCCGCATTTCCTGGGTTCGCACCACGCCGGAGGGATGGTCGCAGGCGATCAGCCGCATGGTGAAGCTGAACGGATTGCAGATCACGCCGGCCGAAACCCGCGAAGTTCTGAAATATCTCTCGACCTATCATGGCCTTGCCCCGTCGGAGGCGAAGCCGGTCATGTATATGCCGGAAGAGCGGATCATCGAAGAGAAGATCCCCACCAAGCTACTGCACAATACCTGCGCGTCCTGCCACGCCTTCGGCAAGCCGATGTCCTGGCGCCGGTCCAAGGCGGAATGGACGCTGCTGCGGGCGATGCATGTCTCGCTCTATTCGCAGGCGGAATCGCAATATGAACAGCCGCTTGAGGGCGGCGATGACGACGATGAAGAGGGCGTGAGCAACCGCCCCGGTTCGGACGCCGGCTTCCATGAGGCGGTAGATGCCGATGGCGCGGCATCCGGTAAGAAAAAAACGCGCGGCGATGTCGCTTTTGCCGAGATGACGAAGCTGGCGCCGCTGCATACGCCGGAATGGGCTGCCTGGCGCAGCCGTATCCGGTCGCCTCAGCTGTCGGGCAAATGGGTGGTGTCGGCCAGCAGCCCCGCCAAGGGCAGGTTTGTCGGTGAAATGACGATCACCCCCGGCGCGGCCGCCGATGAGTTCAAGACCAGCATCACGCTGCGTTCGCTCAGCGGCGGAGCATCGCTGACCCGTACCGGCGCGGCCATCGTTTATGGCGGCTATAGCTGGCGCGGCCGGTCGCAGGGCGGCGCGGGCAAGGATGCTGTGCCCGGCGATCTTTCCAGCGAGGCGCGGGAAACCATGTGGTTCTCGCCCGATCAGGCGAGCGCCGAGGGGCGCTGGTTCTGGGGTGCCTATAATGAGTTCGGTTTCGACGTGAAGCTGACCCGCGTAACGGGCGGGCCGGTGATTGGGGCGGTGACGCCGGGCGCGGTCAAGCCGGGGATGAAGGGCGTCAGCTTCCATATCCTGGGCGACAATCTGCCGACGGGGCTCGCTCCGGCCGAGATCAGCCTGGGCGAGGGTGTGAAGGTGACGGGGATCGTCTCTGCCGGGCCTTCGGATCTGGTGGTGAACGCCGATATCGCCTCTGATGCTCCGGCGGGTCTGCGCGATGTCAGTGTGCGCGGCGCGGTGCTGGAGAAAGCGTTCCCGGTTTACACCAGGGTCGATTACCTCAAGGTTACGCCGGAAACCGCGATGGCGCGTCTGGGAGGCATCAAATATCCCAAGGGGTATCAGCTGTTCGAGGCGGTCGGTTATGATAATGGCGCCGACGGCAAGCCCGGCACCGCCGATGATGTCGCGGTCGGTCCGGTAGACGTCAGCTGGAGCATCGATGAGTTCATGACCGTCAGCTATGACGACGACAAGAAATATGTCGGGACCATCGATGCGAATACGGGTTTGTTCACGCCCAATGTGGCGGGGCCGAACCCGGAACGTCGCTTCGGCCGTAACAATTACGGCGAAGTCTGGGTCGTGGCGACGGCAAAGTCGCTGAAGGGCAAGGATGGCAAGCCGCTCGCCGCCCGCGCCTATCTTGTCACCACCGTGCCGATGTACCGGCGCTGGGACCAGCCGGAGATCGCGCCATGACGACAATGCTTTCCCACAGCTACCGCCCGGGGGATTATCATTCCTTCGAGGCGGCCGGAGAGAAGTTCATCTACCTTGTGTCCGCTGGTGCCGTGTTCGCACTGGATGAGGTTGCCAACCGGGTGCTCGATATGCTTGCCACCGGCCCGATGGGCCATGCCGACCTGATCGGTGCGCTGGTCGGGGGCGGCTATGCGGAGGCCGATGCCGAAGGGCTGGTGCGGGAACTGCGTCATGCGCAACTGATCCTGTCCGATCACAGCGTTCCGGCGCCGGTGGCCCCGAACCCGCCCAAGGACTTCCCGTTGCAGGCATTGGTGCTCAACATCACCAATCAGTGCAATCTGTCCTGCACCTATTGCTATGAATTCGGGGCGGACAAGATCGCGACCCCGGCGGGCAAGCCGAAGTTCATGTCGCTGGAAACGGCGAAGGCCTCGGTCGATTTCCTGCTGGCGCAATCGGCCGATCGCAAGGCGGTGCATATCACCTTCTTCGGCGGCGAAACGCTGATGAACTTCAAGTTGTTGCAGGAAGTGGTGCTCTATGCGCGGGAGCAGGTGGCGGCGCAGGGGCGCTCCATCACCTTTAGCCTGACCACCAACGCAACGCTGTTGTCCGATCCGATCATTACCTTCCTTGCGGAGAATGATATCGGCGTCACGGTCAGCATCGACGGCCCGGCCGAGATGCAGGACAAGCGCCGCGTCTACAAGAGCGGCAAGGGCAGCTATGCGGTGATCGAGCCGAAGCTGCGCAAGCTGATCGCCACGCATAAGAGCCGGGCGATTACCGCGCGCGTGACCCTTTCCGAAGGGGTGACGGACGTGATCGGCATTTACCGCCATCTGAAGGACGAGCTTGGCTTTCACGAGGTGGGTTTCGCGCCGGTCACCGATTCGGGCGAGCAAAGCTATTCGCTGAGCGCCGAGGAGATGAACAGCGTCGTCTCGCAATTTCATGCGCTGGCCGACGAATGGATGGATCACGCTCTGTCCGGGCGGCCGCATGGTTTTTCGAACGTCAGCGAGACGATCGGCGAACTGATGCAGGGCGCCAATAAATCGCACCCTTGCGGCGCGGGCCTCGGCCTGCTGGGGGTCAGCCCGTCCGGAGATCTGTCGCCCTGCCACCGCTTTACCGATGCGGACACGCATAGCCTCGGCACCATTGCCGACGGTATCGATCGCGAGAAGCAGAGCGACTTCCTGACGCGTGGCCATGTCGGGGCGAAATATGAGTGTCAGAGCTGCTGGGTGCGGCCGCTTTGCGCCGGGGGATGCCATCATGAGGCGTTTGTCCGCTATGGCGACACTGGCCATCCCAATCTCCATTATTGCGACTGGATTCGTGACTGGACCGACAAATGTCTTCAGGTCTACGGCGCAGTGAGCGTCGGCAATCCGGAATTTCTCGAACGTTTTACCGATAGAAAGGCGCTGTCATGAAGCATCTTCGGCCCCTCAACAAAAAAGCCCGCCGTATCGACGAGATGGTCTCGGCGATGGAGGAGGATGTCGTCGCCCTGCAGCAGCAGCCCCATGTGCCGATGGGGTGCGCGCTCGCCTTTTCGCCCGGCTGGGAAGTGGATGCGGGCGGCGGCACCGCCGGCCTGTGCCAGCCGGTCGAGCGCGATATCTATGACTGCTACGTCACCTGTTTCTGGCCGGTGCAGGTGCCGGACCATGTCAACTATTCGCAGGACTGGGCCGGCAATTGCGCCTCCGCCACCAAGGACTGGCGCAATCTGGATATCGTGTTCCCGTAACACCGCCCGTCCGGTCATCTGCTTCTTTCTATCCTTCGAGGAAGACCCGCTTCATGAAAAAGCTCAGTTCAGGTCTTGCAGCCCTTTTGATGGCTACCGCCGCCCATGGTCCCGCACAGGCCGATACCGCCATATTGGGCGCCTATCCCGACAAGATCATCACGTTCGACGAAGCGAAAGGCGAGGTCACGCAGGTCATCGACCTGAAATCGGGCCTGCCGACCAGCTTGCTCCTGTCGGACGATGAAAAGACCCTTTATGTCACCACGCTGACGACCGGCGGCATAGAGGTGATCGATACCGCCACGCGCAAGGTAACCAATAGTTTCAGCCTTAATACGCCGACGACCCGCTATCGCTTTTCGCGCGGGGCCGTGGATCCGACGGGTCGCTTTTATTATGCCGTCGCAACGCAATATGACAAAGGCGTCGATCGCTACAGCTATAGTAAACCCAAATATATCGTGATCGACCTGAAGCAGCAGAAAATCGTGCGGTCACAGGAAATGGGAGAGGATGACCTGTCCGGGCGCGGCCTGTATGGGCTGAGCTTCAAGGTGTCGCCCGACGGCAAGTGGCTTTATCTGTTCCACAAGAAGGTCGTTGTCGTCGATACGAAGACGCTGAAAGCCGTCAAAACGTTCGAAATTTCCAAGCCTGCGGGCATGGGGCTGGAGGATGGTCAGTTCGGCGGCGGTTTCGGGGGGCGTTCGCGGATAGGAAATAGCGCGAACGAATATGTGTCGCTGTTCACCGCGTCCGACCCCTATATCCATAACAAGATTTTCGGTATCGGCCGGTTCGATCTCAACAAGCAGGAACTGACCTTCACGCCGATTGCCCCGGCGCCCGAATCCATGCCCGGTTTCCAGATCACGCCGGATGGCAAGGATGGCTATGCCGTGATTACCAGCGGCAAGCTGGGCAATAAGCGGTGCGAATTCTGGCATTTCGACATGGGAGCGGCCAAGCTGCTCGACAAGGCGGAGTTCCAGTGTCGGTCGCGTTTCTATTTCAGCATTTCCGGTAATGGCGAGAAACTGTACATCTATGGCGCAGGCCACGAGATCGAAGCCTATGACGCCAAGACATTACACTATGACAAGACGTGGGAACTCAACCACGATGCGACCATGGCGGGGCTCGTCTACGTCCCATGATCCGCGTCAGGGGTCGTGGATCGCGGCTGGTCCCGCCTTCATGACCCGGTTGAGTCCTTTCCCCTCGCCGGTGCCGGCGGCATGACAGTTTCTGTCCGCATTTCCGGCACCGGCATCGCCTCGGCCTGTTGTGCCCGGCTTCTTTCCCGGCAGGGCATAGCGGTTTGCGTGGATGCGATCGAACGTCCGCCCGTTCCCGCGATTTTGCTGAGCGATCCCGCATTGGCGCTGATGCGGGATGTGTTCGCCAGCCCGACTCTGTTCGCCGACAAGCCGCGTATCGACAGGCGCATGGTCTCCTGGGGCGGCGGCGATGCGGTTGCGGTGCCCCATGGCGGGGTCGTCGTGTCGGAGGAGGATCTGGCGGCGGCCTTTCCGGTGATGGCCGACCTGCTGGCCGGGGATGCCCGGCCGCCGTCTTTTACCGTTCACACCGCCGCGCCCTTTCCCTCCGGTGCGCCGCGCCGTTTCGGCAGCCGTCATGCGGTGGCGGCTCCGGTCCGGCTGACCCATGAGGAAGACCGGTCCGCCTGCTGGATCGAGGCGGTCGCGGATGGCTGGTTGTTCCTGATTCCCGATGGGCGGGGCCATGGCTGGTTATTGGCGGTCGGGGCACCGATGGCGGCATTGCTCGGCCAGAGCCGCCATGTCGCGCCGCGCTTCACTCCGGCCGGAGACGCGCCGCCCACAGCGTTCGACAGTTGCCCGCGCATGCTGCCGTCGTTGTGCGGTGAGCACTGGCTCGCCTGCGGCACGGCGGCCATCGCCTTCGATCCGATCTGCGGCGACGGCACCGCGCAGGCCATGCGGGAAGCGATCCTTGCCGCAGCGGTGATCGGGGCAATCGGGGAAGGCGAAGACGCGGACGCATTGTTGACCCACTATGAATCCATGCTGATCGCGGCGATGCGGCGGCACCTTGCCCTCAGCGCGCAATTTTATCGCAGCGGTGGATCGGGGCCGTGGTGGCGGTCGGAGCTGGCCGCCCTGATGGACGGGCATGACTGGTGCACCGAACGCCTCCGCGCCATGCCGGAGCCGCGCTATCTGTTGCAGGATTTCCGGCTGGTGGAACGGGAGAAGGCGGCCTGACCCGGATTCCGACACCGCCGATGCGCCCCTCTGCCTCTCCCGGTGGCATGGGCGCGCCGATCGCGCCGGCCCCGGTCGCGGACTGGCGCACCTATCGCCGGGTCGCGGTCTATATCCGGCCCTATATCGGATCGCTGATCCTCGTCCTGATCATCAGCCTCGCCGCGACTGCGCTGGGGCTGGCGCAGCCCTATATTTCGAAATTGCTGATCGACAATGCGCTGTTGCAGCGGGACATGAATGCGCTGATCGCCATTGCCGCGCTGATGGTCGGGGTTACCATTGCCGGTTTCGCGCTCAACATGCTGGCGAGTTATCGCTATGTCTCGGTATCGGCGGCGATGCTGTTCGATATTCGCGTCGCGTTGCTGCGCCATCTCCAGACATTGTCGCCGCGCTTTTATGGCGGGTTCCGGCTTGGCGACCTGATGTCGCGCATCAACAGCGATGTCAGCGATGTGCAGCGCGTCGCGGCCGATTCAATGCTGTCGGTGCTGAGCAATATATTATTCTTCGCGGGCAGCGCGGCGATGATGCTGTGGCTGAACTGGCGCCTGTTCTTCATCAGTGCGGTCATCATCCCGGCCTGTGTGCTGGTTTTCCTTCATTATCAACGCAAACTGACCGCGATTACCCGGCAGATGCGGGAACGCGGCGCGGATCTCGGCAGCCTGCTGGTCGATACGGTGATGGGAATGCGCGTCGTCACCTCGCTGCGCGCGGGCGAGCATGAGGCGGAGCGGTTTCGTGCCCGCAACGATGCGTTCGTCTCCTCGATGCTGAAGATGCAGATCACCTCGTTCATGACCGGGGCGTTGCCGGGAACGCTCGTCACCGCCTCGACCGCGGCGGTGATCCTCTATGGCGGTTCGATGATTATCGACGGGCGCATGACCATCGGCACGCTGGTCGCGTTCATGACCTATCATATGCGGCTGTTCAGCCCGATTCAGGTGCTGATGGGCCTGACCGCCGGGCTGGCCTCGGCGCGGGTGTCGCTCGCCCGCATTTTCGAGCTGTTCGATACCGCGCCGGAGGTGACGGAAAAGCCCGATGCCTGTCCGCTCGATCATATCCGGCGGGAAATCCGTTTCGAGGGCCTGTCGATGCGCTATGATCGCAATGCGGTACTGACCGATGTCGATCTTGTCATTCCGCAGGGCAGTTTCTGCGCGATATTGGGGCCGAGCGGCGTCGGCAAATCGACCATGGCTGACCTTATGGTGCGTTATCTCGATCCCGATGGCGGCCGCATCCTGATCGACGGCACCGACCTGCGCGATTTCAGGATCGACGATGTGCGGCGCGCAATCCTGCTGGTCGATCAGTCGCCCTATCTTTTCAACGATACGATCGCGGCCAATATCGCCTTCGCTATGCCTGAAGCGAGCCGGGCCGCAGTGGAGGCGGCGGCGCGGGCGGCGGGTCTCGATGAACTGATCGCGCGCCTGCCGGAAGGCTATGAGACGAAGACCGGGGAACGCGGCCTTGCTCTTTCTGCCGGGGAGCGTCAGCGGATTGCGCTTGCCCGCGCGTTGCTGCGGCAACCGCAGGTGCTCATCCTCGATGAGCCGACATCGGCGCTGGACAGCGAGACTGAGCGGCTGGTTGCGCTGCGCCTGCGCGAGGCGCTGCCCGATGCGACGATCATCGTCATCACCCATAAGCCGTTGCTGGCCGACATGGCGGACCGCATCATCACCATCGAGCAGGGGCGGGCGCGGATGACCGTGCGGGAAAAGCTGAGCCATGACGGCTGAGGCGGGCGTCGGGATCGCCGCAGGGGGCGTGGCGGAGCCTTTTGCCGGGCTGACCGGGCGGGGCGTTCGCATCGCGATCATCGATAGCGGCGTACATCCCGATCATCCGCATATCGATGCCGCTCGTCTTGCCGGGGGTGTGACGGTGGCGAAGGACGGGACATTGGCGGCGCCGGAAGAAGATGAAGGCGGGGTGCCGCTCGACCGTCTCGGTCATGGCACCGCCGTCACTGCCGCGATTCAGGAAAAGGCGCCGGATGCGCATTGCCTTTCCGTGCGGGTTTTCCATGATTCGCTGAAGACCACGGCGGCGGCGCTGATCGCGGCGATCGACTGGTGCGTCGATCAGAGGGTGGACCTTATCAACCTCAGCCTGGGTTCCACCAACAGCGCCCATCGCGATGGCTTTGCCCGCGCGGTGGAACGGGCGCGGGCGGCGGGCGCGCTGCTGATCGCCGCGCGGGAGGCCAATGACATAGCCTGCTATCCGGGCGCGCTGCCGCAGGTTGTCGGCGTCGGGCTGGACTGGGAGTGTCCGCGCGAGTGCTATCGTGTCGAAGCGGCCGGGGAAAGCACGGTCTTCGTTGCATCCGGCTATCCGCGGCCGATACCGGGCGTGCCGTTGCGGCGGAACCTCTATGGCATCAGTTTCGCCGCCGCGCAGATGACGGGCTTTGCCGCGCGGGCATGCGGGCATCTTGGCACGCAATCCGCCGGGGCCGGGCGGTGCGACGCGTTGCGCGCCCTGCTGGCCGGGGAGGGGCTGGCCGGAGCGCGCGCTTCCGGCGATTAATCCCGGAACACCACGGTTTTCGCGCCGTTGAGGAGCACCCGGTCCTGCAAATGATAATATACCGCACGGGCGAGCACCCGCCGCTCTATGTCGCGCCCCTTGCGGACAAGGTCCTCCGGGCTGTCGGCATGGCTGATCGCTTCGACATCCTGATGGATGATTGGCCCTTCGTCGAGGTCGGCGGTCACATAATGGGCAGTTGCGCCGATCATCTTCACGCCGCGCGAATGGGCCTGATGATAGGGCTTCGCCCCCTTGAAACCGGGCAGGAAGCTATGATGGATGTTGATGCAGCGACCCGAGAGGAAGGCGGCGAGATCGTCCGACAATATCTGCATATAACGGGCCAGCACGATCAGTTCCGCGCCGCTCTCCTCCACGATCGCCTTGATCCGGGCCTCCTGCTGCGGCTTGCTTTCCTTCGTGATCGGCAGATGGTGGAAGGGAATGTCGCCTAAATCCGCCGAGGCATAGGTTTCGCGGGGATGGTTGGAGACGATGCCGACCACCTCCATCTCCAGCTCGCCAATGCGGTTGCGATAGAGCAGATCGACGAGGCAATGGTCGAATTTCGAGGCGAGCAGCAGCACCTTGCGCGGCCGCGACCGGTCCCGCAGCGACCATTTCATCGCAAGCGTTTGTGCCAGCTCCGCCTGACGCGTGCGCAACTCTTCCAGCCGGCCACCATCGGCGAGGGTGAAGACGATGCGCATGAAGAAATGGCCGGTTTCCGGGTCATCGAACTGATGCGCCTCGGTAATATTGCCGCCGCAATCGGATAAAAGCGTGCTGACCTTCGCCACGATGCCGGGGCGGTCGGGACAGGACAGGGCGAGTGTACAGGATGTCTCGGTCATGGAGGGACTCTTTTTCATACCTTCATGCGGGAATGGAATCGGACAGGCCGTCTGATCCGGCTCGGTGCGCTCCGCGCATAGCCCCGAACAGGGGCAGGATGCAAAAATATTGCGGTGGCTTTTGCCCGTCGGGCCGTCCGCCCTCTTGCCCTCCACCCGCGCATCGGCCAAACAGGCGCCGTGAGTTCATCGATCATCATCGGCACGGAAGCGAACGGGACACCGGTCCCGGTCGACATGGAGGAATTGCTGGCGACCCGCCTGCTGGTGCAGGGTAATAGCGGGTCCGGCAAGTCGCACCTGCTGCGACGGATGCTCGAAGAAAGCGCGCGCATGGTGCAGCAGATCATCATCGATCCCGAGGGCGATTTCGTCACCCTGTCGGAGCCGTTCGGCCATGTGGTGGTGGATGGTTCGGCCCATGACGGGCGCGAGATCGAGCGGCTGGCCGCACGCATTCGCGAACATCGCGCCTCGGTGGTGCTGGCGCTGGACGGGCTGGAGCTGGAGGCGCAGATGCGCTGCGCCGCGCAGTTTCTCTCTACCCTGTTCGATGCGCCGCGCGACCTCTGGTATCCGGCATTGGTGGTGGTGGATGAGGCGCAGATGTTCGCGCCCGCCGCCGCCGGTGACGTGTCCGACGAGACGCGCCGCCTCTCGCTGGCGGCGATGACCAACCTGATGTGCCGGGGGCGCAAGCGCGGCCTTGCGGGTGTGATCGCGACGCAGCGGCTGGCCAAGCTCGCCAAGAATGTCGCGGCCGAGGCGTCCAACTTCCTGATGGGGCGGACCTTTCTCGACATCGACATGGCGCGCGCCGCCGACCTGCTCGGCATGGAGCGGCGGCAGGCGGAGCAGATTCGCGATCTGGAGCGGGGGCGCTTCCTCGCGCTCGGCCCCGCTATCTGTCGCCGCCCGGTTTCGGTGAAGATCGGCGATGTGAAGACCAGCGCGCGGACCTCTTCGCACAAGCTGATGCCGCTGCCGACCGCGCCGACCGAAGAGATGACGGCGATGCTGTTCGCGGGCGGTGAGGATGGGAATGAACCGCTGGTCGTCGGTGCGCCCGAGCCGGAACCGATCCACCCGGCACAGGATAGCGACAGCCTGATCGATCAGATTTCCCATTTTGAACTGGGCAAGAGCGAGGAAGAAAAGGCGGAGGAGGCCGGAAGGGCGGCTCTGGCTGATCTGTTCGACAATAGCGACGAGGTGATGACCGAAATCATGAACGAGATGGCGGCCGAACCGGAATGCGCGTTTCAGCCGATTGCCTCGCTCTATCAGGATTTCACCGTTCGCTGCCGGATGCGGCAGATCGCCAAATCGCCGATCGACCTGCCTTCCTTCCGCCGCCGCTATGCGATCGCGCAGGCGGGGATGAGTGACCCGTCGGAGCCGCGCTGGGCCGATGCGCTGCGCCTTGCCGAACGGGTGAGCGAGGATATTGCCGCGCCGTTCCTGATGCTCGCCCATGCGGCGATTACCGGCGCGCCCTGCCCGAATGACGAGGATCTTGCCCGTGCCTATGGCACCCAGTCCGCCGGGCGCGTGCGCCGCCTGATCGATTATATGGAACGTAACAATCTGATCGTCGTGCGCACCGATTTCGGCGGTCGGCGTTCGGTCGGCATACCGGAACTGGGGCTTTCCACCGCGCCCATGGAGGCCTGAACAGGGGGAGGATGCGCGATGGACCTCGACATTTTGCTCGATCATTATTTCGGAACCGATGATCCGGCGGCGATCGATCCGGATCGCTTCGTACTGGGCAAGGAAAGGCTGGCGATCGATTTCGGGTCGGAACGGGAGCCGGGCCGCCGTTTCGCGCTGTGGACGTTGATGGAGGCGCTGGGTTTCGCGCCTCTGCCTGCGGAGGCCTTCGCCGAACCGGAAGATGCGATGCTGCGGGAGGCGGCGGACGCCTATCTCACCGCCGCCTGGCGGATCGAGCGGGATGGGGAGGCGTGATCCGATGAGCGAGCCCGCCATTTTGTTCGTCTGTCTCGGCAATATCTGCCGGTCGCCGCTCGCCGAAGCCGCTTTTCGCGCCGAGGCGGAGCGGGTGGGGCTGAACGCCCATGCCGATTCCGCCGGGACCGGCGACTGGCATGTCGGCCGCCCGCCCGATCCGCGCGCGCAGGCGGAGGCGCTGCGCCACGGCATCGATATTTCGGGCTATCGCGCGCGGCAGGCACAGACGGCGGATTTTAGCCGTTTCACCCATATTTTTGCGCTGGATGGCCAGAATTTGCGCGATTTGCGCCATATCGCCCCCGCCGGACATGGCGCCCACCTTGCGCTTCTGCTCGACATGGTTGCGGGGCGCGCGGGTGAAGGGGTGAAGGATCCCTATTATGGCGGCCCGGAAGGCTTTGCCGAAACCTGGGCGGATGTCAGCGCGGCCGCGCGCGCCCTGATCGAGCGACTGGGCCGGTGATGCGGCAGGCAAGCGGAATGCTGGAAATCGAGACGCGGGGCGCGGGTCTTGTCGATATCACGCGGCAGGTCGCGCAATGGACCTATGAGCAGGGGATGGAACAGGGGATGCTCACCCTTTTCTGCCGCCACACCTCCGCTTCCCTGCTGATCCAGGAAAATGCCGCGCCGGAAGTGCAGGACGATCTCGTCGCCTTCTTTGCCCGGATCGCGCCGGAGGAAAAGGGACGCTATCTGCATGACGATGAAGGGCCGGACGACATGCCCGCGCATTTGCGCGCCGCGTTGACGCAGGCGTCGCTTTCCGTGCCGCTGATCGGCGGGAAACTGGCGCTGGGCACATGGCAGGGGCTGTATCTGTTCGAGCATCGCCGCAGGCCGCATCGGCGTTCGGTCGCGTTGCACCTGATGGGGGACTAACGATGGCGGTGGAGGATGTGCGCCGGTGGCTGGAGCGCCATGCGCCGGACCTGACGATCATCGAAGCGGAAACGAGCACGGCGAGCGTCGCCGAGGCCGCCGCCACGCTGGGCGTGGAACCGGCGCGGATCGCCAAGACGCTGGCGATCCGCCTGAAGGAGGAGGTCGTCCTGCTGGTTACGCGTGGCGACGCCCGGCTCGACAATGCGAAGACAAAGGCGACGTTCGGCACCCGTCCGCGCATGCTCGACGCGGCGGAGACGCTGGCGCTGACCGGTCATGCGGTGGGTGGGGTCTGCCCCTTCGGGCTGGCGACGGAGCTTCCGGTCTGCTGCGACCGGTCGCTGGAGGATTTCGCAACCGTGTTTCCGGCCGCCGGGTCGCTCAACAGCGCGGTGGAGATCAGCCCGGCGCGGCTGGTCGCGCTTACCGGCGCGCGCTGGGTCGATATATGCCGTCTGCCCGAAAGCGAGGAGGCATGACCGCCAATCTGTTCGGTCCGTTGCCGGATGCCCGTGACGGGGAGGTGTTCGAGACGCTCCTGTCCCGGCCCGGTGCGCGGATCGAGAGAATCGTTTCCCATGGGCAGACAACCCCGGCGGATGCTCCTTATCATCAGCCGCATGACGAATGGGTGGTGGTGCTGGCCGGTCGGGCGCGGCTGTGGATGGACGGGGAAGGCGAAGTGGACTTGTCGCCGGGTGATTATGTGCTGATTCCTGCCCATAAGGTGCATTATGTGACATGGACCGCACCTGGCGAACCGACCGTCTGGCTCGCCGTTCATCTGGGAGAGGAAGGCTGATGGGGGATGTCGTCAATCTGCGGCAGGCGCGCAAATGGCGCGACCGTCGTGTCGCCGAGGGGCGGGCGGCGGAGAATCGCGCCCGATATGGCATGACGAAGGCGGAGAAAACGCGCGCACGCGACGAAGCCGACCGTCTGGCGCGGCAGGTCGAGGGCGCGCGGCGGGACCGGGATGATGACGGGGAGAAACGCTGATGCGCACGACGTTCGATGGCGCGACGGTGCGCCTTTATCATCTGGACGGAGAGGCCGAGGGCGGGGCGATCACCACATTGCTTTATGGGCCGCTCGATGCGGCGCTGCATCACGCCGCGCGCCAGCCGGAGGCGGTGCAGGCCGGGCTGTATATCGCCACCGATAATGATGTGATCGCCTATCTCGATCTGATCGGGGACTGATTCCCGATATTGCCGGTAGGCCGGTTGGCCCTGTTCCCGGTTCCAGGGGGGGGCTGAGGGTTTTTCCGCGTCGTGCTTTGCCGCTTTTCGTGAAGAATGGATATCGTCCTGCCCGCTCGCGTCCGGGGAGCGGGGACGGGATGATTTCCTGCGCCGGGCCTTTCTGGTCATTCAGCAATATTATCTTACAAATGAGATAATATAAGAAACTATCCAGAAATAATATATTAAATAAACGTGGCCATTTGGCAACGCATTGCCGGAAACTGTGCGCCGCAGCAAAAACTGTTCTTTATAATTCTCCGAATTGCGAACTACAAAAACAGCGTTCGCTTGAACGCATACCGAATAAAGAGGTGCAAAGCGGACGGCGCGGGATGGGACATCCACAGGAAGGGAGATCCCAATGAAAAAATATATCGCTTGCGCGTCCTTGTTTCTTGCCTGCACCCCGTTTGTTGCTCAGGCACAGGAAGCGGAAGGCCCGATTTCGGTATCCGGCAGCGCCACTTTGACTTCGGATTACCGGTTCCGCGGCGTTTCCCAGACCAACAAGGAAATGGCGATTCAGGGAGGGCTGACCGTTTCCCATGAAAGCGGCCTTTATGCCGGAACATGGGCTTCTAACCTCGCGGGCTGGGGGACGTTCGGCGGGTCCAATATGGAACTCGATCTTTATGCCGGTTATGCGGTTCCGCTCGGCGGCGTCACGCTGGATGTCGGCCTGACCTGGTATATGTATCCGGGTGGTGCGGACACGACCGATTTCGCCGAACCCTATGTGAAGTTGAGCGGCGATGTTGGTCCGGCCAGCCTGCTGCTCGGGGTCGCCTATGCACCCAAGCAGAAGGCGCTGGGCAATGTGACGCCGGGCGCCCATCCCGCTGCCGCTCCGGGTGACAAGGAAGACAATCTCTACATTTGGGGCGATGTCAGCGCGGGCATACCGGAAACCCCGGTCACGCTGAAGGCGCATCTCGGCTATTCGGACGGCAATCCGGGGCTTGGGCCCAATGGCACCAGCATTGCGCCGACCGGCAAATATCTTGACTGGCTGCTGGGCGCGGATGTGGCTGTCGGCCCGGTCACGCTCGGCATTGCCTATGTCGATACCGACATCGGTAAGTCCGAAGCGACGGCGCTGCCCGGTTTCTCTTCGTCCAAAGATGGGTCGTCCATCTCGTCCAGCCGCGTGGTGCTTTCCGCAACCTGGGGCTTCTGACGAAACAGGCCATAGCCACGAGGCTATGGCCGCAAAACGGGCGGCGTTTCATCAAAGGGGGATGAAGCGCCGCCTCATTTTTTCGGGGCTGGTGCGCCGACTGATTTCCCGGTCAGGCGAAAATATCGGCGACCGAAAATGCGGCCAGCAACAGGCCCGGCACAGATTCTAGCTCAATCGCAATCAGTTGCTGGCCAGCGCGGTCTTCTTTGCCCGGCGCATTTCGGCCTGACGCTGGTGGCAGGCGCGGGCCTTGGTGATGTCCGGAGGGCAGGCCGCGCTGGCCGTTTTGGCGGTGCGGGTCGGCTGAGCGGGGGGCATCATCTTGCCGGCGGGAACGGCGATACCGGCAACCGGCGTGGCGTTCGCAATGGCGGGAAGAAAGGTGAGCGCCGCAGCGGCGGTGAGGAAACGCAACATGGCTATGGACCCTGTCTCTGCTTGGTTCGGAAATGGAGATGATGAAATTATTCGGGCAATTTTGCTTCAGCTTGTCCCGAAAATAAGGAAATGTTGCTGGGTTGCGGGGCTGATAGAGGCGGGGTGACAGGGCGTGCAGTGGACAAATGGCTTATTGTTGCCGCCTCTGTGCTGTTGCCACACATTCAGGGTGGCGGCTCCTGACTCTAGTGAAAATCGCGGGAACGGGGCAGCAGCCGGACATTACGCGGATGGCGGGACTGGCGCGGTGCCGGGGCTTCGTCCACTCCGGTCGAAAGCGCGCCGAGCACATCGGACCGGTCGATGATGCGGTGGGCCATGACATGGATCACGCCCTCGCGACTTTTCTGCACCTCGCCCTCGACCAGCATCAGCCGGGCCGCCATGACCGCGCGGCGAAAGCGATCGAACTGGCGCGCCCACAGCACGATATTGGCGATGCCGCCTTCATCCTCCAGCGTAACGAAGATCGCATTGCCCTTGCCGGGCCGTTGACGCACCAGCACGATACCGGCGATCCGCACCTTGTCGCCGCCCTTCATCCCGCGTAGCGCGGCGCAGGGCGTCACATTTTCGGCGGCGAAGACCGGGCGCAGCAGGGCCATGGGATGGTCCTTCAACGACAGGCGGGTCATCTGATAATCGGCGGCGACATGTTCGCCCGCCGTCATCGGGCGCAGCGCTATGGCCGGTTCTTCGCCCAGTTCCCGCGCCTGCGCGGCGGCGAACAGCGGCAGTTCGTCCAGAGGTGTGCGCCGGGCCTCCCACAGCGCCGCGCGCCGGTCCATCCCCAGTGATCGGCAGGCATCGGCATCGGCGAGCAGGCGTAGCGCGCGGGAGGGAAGGCGCGCCCGCCGGGCCATGTCTTCGATGGCGGCAAAGGGCCGGGCGACGCGGGCCGCGCTCATCGCCTCTGCCCATTCCCGGCGGAAACCGCCGACCTGACGCAACCCCAGCCGCAGCGCCAGACTGCCGTCGGTCCGTCGTTCCAGCGTCGAATCCCAGTCGCTGTGGCTGGCATCGACGGGACGCACTTCGACCCCATGGTCGCGGGCATCGCGCACCAGTTGCGCGGGCGCGTAAAAGCCCATGGGCTGGCTGTTGAGCAAGGCGGCCGCGAACACCGCCGGATGATGGCATTTGAGCCATGCCGAGACATAGACGAGCCGGGCGAAGCTCTGCGCATGGCTTTCGGGAAAACCGTAGCTGCCAAATCCCTCGATCTGACGGAAGCAGCGTTCGGCAAAGGCGCGTTCATAACCGCGCGCGACCATGCCGCCGACCATCTTGTCGCGAAAGCGATCGATGGTACCGAGGTTGCGAAAGGTCGCCATCGCACGGCGCAGGCCGTTCGCCTCCTCGCTGGTGAAGGCGGCGGCGGTGATGGCGAGGTTCATCGCCTGCTCCTGAAAAATCGGTACGCCATAGGTCTTGCCGAGCACGCCGAGCAGTTCATCGGGCGGATGTGGCGGCGCCGGGCTGGGGAAATCCACCTTCTCCTCGCCGCAACGGCGGCGCAGATAGGGGTGGACCATGTCGCCCTCGATCGGGCCGGGCCGCACGATCGCCACCTGCACGACAAGATCGTAGAAGATACGGGGCCTGAGGCGCGGCAGCATGTTGATCTGGGCCCGGCTTTCGACCTGAAACACGCCGATGCTGTCGCCCTTGCACAGCATATCGTAAACCGCCTTGTCGTCCGCCGCGATGTCGACTTCCAGATCATGGTCGCCTAGATCATGATGCCGCATCAGGTCGAACGCCTTGCGGATGCAGGTGAGCATCCCCAGCGCCAGCACATCGACCTTCATCAGGCCGAGCGCGTCAATGTCATCCTTGTCCCATTCGATGAAGGTGCGGTCGGCCATCGCCGCATTATGGATCGGCACCGTCTCGTCGAGCCGGTCCTGCGTCAGTACGAAGCCGCCGACATGCTGCGACAAATGACGCGGAAAATTGACTATCTGGCCGACGAAATGGGTGAGCCGCGCGATTTCCGGATTATCGGGGTCGAAGCCGCTTTCGCGCGCGCGTTGTTCCTCATATTTCGCGGCATAGCTGCCCCAGATGGTGCTCGCCATGCGCGCGGTGACATCTTCCGACAGGCCGAGCGCCTTTCCCACCTCCCGCACCGCGCTGCGCGGGCGATAATGGATCACGGTGGCGGCGATGCCGGCGCGTTCCCGCCCGTATCGGCGGTAGATATATTGCATCACCTCTTCGCGCCGCTCATGCTCAAAATCGACGTCTATGTCGGGCGGTTCCTTGCGTTCCGACGACATGAAGCGGGAAAAGAGCAGGTCATGCTGCATCGGGTCGACCGAAGTGACGCCGAGCAGGAAGCAGACGATACTGTTCGCCGCCGACCCCCGCCCCTGACAGAGAATATCGCGTGAGCGGGCATAGCGAACGATGTCGTGCACGGTGAGGAAATAATAGGCGTAATTGGCGCTGCGGATGAGGGTGAATTCCTCATCGAGCAGGCGGCGCGCCTTGGCGGGCAGGTCCGCGCCATAACGGGCATGGGCCGCCTCTATCACCAGATGTTCGAGCCAGTCCATCGGCTCCCAGCCATGGGGCACCGGCTCATGTGGATATTCATAGCGCAGATCGTCGAGCGTGAAGGTGATATGGGAAAGAAAGGCGCTGGTCTCGGCAATGGCGGCGGGGGCGGCGGTGAACAGGCGCGCCATTTCGCCGGGGGATTTGAGGTGGCGTTCGGCATGGGCGGCCAGCGCCTGCCCGGCGGCCTCCACGGTGGTGCGCAGCCGGATCGCGGTCAGCACGTCCTGAAGCGGACGCTGTTCCGGGTTTGCGTAGAGCACATCGTTGAGCGCAATCAACGGTACGCCCGCCTGCGCGGCAAGCATTTGCGCGCGGACGAGCAGGCGCGCATCGCGGCCGGAACGGAGCATCGTCGCGCCGAGCCAGACGCGACCGGGAGCGGCGGTGCGGAGGGTTTCCAGCGCTTTTCGCTTTGTCTCTTGCCCGTCCGCTTCCGGCATCACGATCAGCAGCAGGTCGTCGAGATGGTCGAGCAGGTCGGCAAGGTGGAGGATGCAATCGCCTTTCACCGCCCGCCGGTTGCCGACCGTCAGCAGCCGGGTCAGCCGCCCCCAGCCCCGCCGCGTCGCCGGATAGGCGAGGATGTCCGGCGTGCCGTCGGCAAAGCAGAGCCGCGCGCCGACGATCAGGCGGAATTCCGCCGGACCGGCATCGACACGCTCCCGCGCTTCGGCCAGTGCTTCCTTCCATGCGACATGGGCGCGCACCACGCCCGCCACCGTGTTGCGGTCGGCAATGCCGATGCCGGTCATGCCGAGCGCGATCGCCTGTTCGACCATCGCACGCGGAGAGGACGCACCGCGCAGGAAGGAGAAATGGGTGGCCGCTGCCAGCTCGACATAAGGGAGGTCGGGGCGGGGTTTGGGACCGGCGTCAGGCGAAGAGGCCATGGACATACCATATCGGGGCACCGGTTTCCCGCCCGTATAACCCGTGACGGAACAGCCAGAACCGGCGGCCCTCCTCATCCTCGACCCGGTAATAATCGCGGCTGAGGCCCGGATTGATGTCATGCCCTCCTTTGCGCCGCCACCACGGCGGTGCGATCCGCTCCGGCCCTTCCTGCCGGACGATATGATGCGCCGCGCCGCGCCAGCGAAAGCGCCGGGGCGGTCCGTCGGGCACGGCGGCGAGCACCTCCACAGGTTGCGGCGGATCGAAGAGCAGCAGCGGACGCAGCGGTGGTTCGCCCGGCTCCGGTGCGGGGCGGGCGGATGGCGATGGGGGGCGGTCGGTCGGGGCGAGCGTGCCTGCCCATTCCGGCTGGTGGCTGTCCTCACCGGTGAAGCGTAGCACGCTCGCCGCGCCATAGCGCACCGCCAGCCGGTCGAGCAGCGCGCCGATGTCGGGCCGTGTCCGTTCCCTGTGCGCCTCCAGTTCCGGCTGGCGTTCGAACAAGGGTTCGGTCCTCGGCACGGCGAGGGTGATGCTGTCATAGCCGAAGCCGGGGTCGAGCGGATCGGCGAGACTGTCGATCCGCTCACGCAGCAGGCGCAGCACCAGCGCTGGATCGCGGGTCGGCGCGCCGGTTGCGATCGACAGGCGCGCGATATGTCCGTCGCTGCGATGAAGCTGCACGGCAAAGGCGCGTCCTCCTTCGCCGCGCCCGGCAAGCTGCGTCGCGGCCTGTTCCACCAGTGCCTCGATCACGTCCAATATGCTGTCGGTGCGGGCAATGGGTTCGGCAAAGCGCATCGCCGCACGGATCGGAGCGGGGGACGATAGCGGTACGATATGCGGGTCTTCCCGCCCCAGCAGGCGATCGAGCAGGCGCACCGTTTCCGCCCCGAACCGGGCGGCAACCGGCGCGGACGGCAGCGCGGCGAGATCGGCGATGGTGCGAAATCCCGCACGGCGTAGCGCGCCGACTTTCTCTTCCCCAGCGGCAAGGGCTTCGATCGGCAGCGCCCGCACGTCCATGGTCCTGTCCGGCATGGTGTGATCAGGCATGGCTTTGTCTGGTCCACCGAAGCGCGCGAGCGCGCGGGCGGCATCCGGCGTTCCGGCAAGGGCCGCGCGCAGGGTGAGACCCAGCGCCCCGATCCGGCGGGAGAGGGCTATGTGCATTGCCGCTTCTCCGCCCCATAAATGCGCGCAACCGGTGATATCGAGCATCAGCCCGTCGGGGGGATCGGTCTGGACGCCGGGGCTGTAATCGCCGCATAGTCGCGCCAGCCGGTCGAGCAGGGCGGCATCGGCTGCGGGATCATGCGGGATCGCCGCCAGACCGGGCACGCGCCCGCGCGCATCGGCCAGCATCATGCCGGGTTCCAGCCCCAGTCGCTCCGCCCGCCGGTCGAGCGCAGCGATCCGCATCGCGCTGCGTTGTTTTTCGATCAGGGCGAAGGGCGTGCCGTCAGGCGGCGCGATCCCGTCGCGTCGTGCCCGTTCTTCCGGTAGCCGGGGCAGCCACAGCGCCAGATAGCGGCAGGGTCGCGGGCCGGGGCCTGTCCGGTCGGTCGATGAAACAGCCTGTGTCACGATTCCACTCCAGCAGGAAGCGCGCGCCCTCGCGTCCGCCGCGCTGGCGCGTCAGGGTGAGGGCGAAAGCGGGCGCGCCCGGTGCATCGGCCTCCAGCGCGGCGGACGGCGCGGCGGCGACATGCCAGCGCGTATGGGCGGCGCTTGGGTTCGGAGCGGCATGGTCGCGGACGATCAGCGCTGTCGTGTCCGTCTCGGCGGCGGCCAGCGTCAGGCGGCGGGTCGCGGTCAGATCCAGCAAGGGTTGCCGTCCCTGCACGTCGATCAGCACCGCTGAGGCCGACCCGTCGCGCACCGCATCGAGCCCGGCGCGCAACACCGCCCGGCCATCGGGCAGGTGGAGCAGGGCGATCGCCGCCGGGTCGATTCCGAGATCGGCAAGGCCCGGCCCATAAGGCCGCATCCGCGATGCCGTTCCGCGCCTTTCCCGCGCCCAGACGATCGGCCTGCCGTCCGCCCGGTGCCGCAAATGGGCGATCAGCAGCGCGAAGGCGAGTGCGGCGGGGCTGTCGCCATTGCCGGCCGCATGGATTTCATGCAGGCCGTCGCTGCGCAATCCGCTGCCCAGCATCTGGTCTGCCGCCTCCGGCCCCAATGCCAGGCGAGGGCAGAGCGTCCCCGGAACGGGTGGGGTGGCGGCATCATAGGAACCGCGCAAAGCAGTTCGCAGGCGTGAAAGGGGCGAATCGGAGGGCATATGTTCACTATATGTTCTATACTCTTCGTTCGACAGGTCCCTGTCAATCGCTGGATCGAAATGGTCATCGCCGGAATGCCCCGGAAGGAACCATGCCCTTGCCCGTTCGGGTAATATTCCCTTTCGCCCGGAAACCCTCTATCGCTCGGGAATGCGGGGAGTGATGCCTTTTCTGGTGGCCATCGGCTATGCTGCGGCGCTGTTTCTGCTGGCGGCGCTGGCCGAAAGCCGTCGCGTCACTCTGGGGCATTCGCGCCTGCGCCTGCCCGCCTATGCGCTGGCCCTTGCCGTTTATTGCACGAGCTGGACCTTTTTCGGCGCGGTCGGCAGCAGCGTCAGCGAAGGCTGGAATTATGCGGCCATCTATCTGGGGCCGGTCCTCGTCTATCTGTTCGCGCCGGGTTTCCTCCGTGCGCTGGTGCGCGAAGTACAGGCCGAGGGGGCGACTTCCATATCCGACTTCATCGGTTCCCGCTTCGGCAAGAGCCGGGGGGTGGCGGCGCTGGTGACGCTGCTCGCGCTGTTCGGTTCCATTCCCTATCTCGCGCTGCAATTGCGGTCGATCGGCACCGGTTATACGGTGATCACCGGCGAGGATGGGCCGATGGTGCCGATGACGGTCGCCGCGCTATTGCTCGGTCTGTTCGCCATCGCCTTCGGCACGCGCCGCTATGTCGCCTCCAGCCGCAGCGAGGCGGTGCTCTATGTGATCGCGACCGAATCGCTGGTGAAGCTGGTGGCGATGGTCGCGGTCGGCCTGTTCGCGGCGATGCTGTTCCTGTCCGCTCCGGCGGTGGACAGGGTGGCGGGTGCGGCGCGGTTCTCGGATATTTTTGCGCCCCAAACGATAGACGGAGATTTTTTCGTCATCTGCCTGTTGTCGATGGCCGCTATCCTGTGCCTGCCGCGCCAATTCTATATTGGCGTGATCGGCGCGGGGGAGCCGGATGATGTGATGCGGGCGCGCTGGCCTTTCGCGCTCTATCTGCTGGTGGTCGCGCTGGTGGTGCTGCCGGTCAGCCTGGCCGGGATGACCGTGCATCCGCCAGGTATCGCGCCGGACCTGCTGGTGCTGGGCCTGCCGCTGGCCCATGGCGCGGAGATGATGGCCCTGTTTGCCTTTCTCGGCGGATTTTCGGCAGCGACCGGCATGGTGGTGGTCGAAACCATCGCCTTGTCGACCATGTTGTCCAACGACCTGATCGCGCCGATCATGTTGCGCAACCGGCCCGCCGCCGGAGACGCGGATCTGGGGCGGATGATGTTGCGCATCCGCCGCGCGGCGATCGTTGCGGTGATGGGCGCGGCGCTGGTCTATGCGCGGATGGTGTCGGAAAGCGAGCGGCTGGCGGTGATCGGCCTTACCGCCTTCGCCGCGATGGCGCAGTTCGCGCCCGCGCTGATTCTCGCGGTGCGGGGCGGCAATCGCGATGCCGTTGCCGCCAAGGCGGGATTGCTGACCGGGTTGCTGGTCTGGGGCTATACATTATTTCTACCCGAGCTGGCGGCGCCGGAACTGCTGAAGCCGCTCAGCGGTACGCTGGCCGATCCGCTCGCGCTGATGGGCATAAGTGGAATGCCGCCGATCACCCATGGCGCGCTCTGGAGTCTGGGCGCCAATATGCTGGCGTTTCTGCTTGTTTCGGCGCGGCGCGTCCCGATGCCGATCATCCATGGTTTCGGCCGCCATCCCCGTATCGGCGAGGCCCGTACCATCGGCGATCTGATGGATATGGTCGCGCGTTTCGCGGGTACCGAAGAGGTCAAGGAGGCGTTCGGGCCGGGGCGCAACCGGGCGGCGTCGATCGGGCGGGCCGACGCGCGACTGGCCGAGCGGCTGATCGCTGCCGTGGTCGGCGGGCCTTCGGCGCGGGCGATCATGGCTTCGGCCCTGTCGGGCACGCGGCTGGGTGTCGCCGATGTTGCGCGCCTGCTCGACCAGTCGGGCCAGAGCCTGCAATTTTCCAAGGGGCTGCTGGCCGCGACGCTGGAAAATATCGATCCCGGTGTCAGCGTGATCGATCATAATCAGCGACTGGTCGCGTGGAACAGCCGCTATCTCGACCTGTTCGGCTATCCGCCGGAACTCATCTATGTCGGCGCGCCGGTTTCGGAGCTGATCCGCTATAATGCCGAGCGTGGGGAATGCGGTCCGGGCGAGGTCGATGCCCATGTCGAGAAGCGGCTCGACCATATGCGGCGCGGCACGGTTCATAGTTTCGAACGGGTGCGGCCTGACGGGAGGGTCGTCAAAACCGTGGGCGGACCGATGCCGGGTGGCGGCTATGTGATGTGCTTCACCGACATCACCACAGAGGCGGAGACGCGCGCGGCGCTGGAGCGGGCGCGGGCGGAACTGGAAAGCCGGGTCGAGCAGCGCACCCGTGCCTTGCGGGCCGCCAATGATCAGCTTTCGCGCGCGGATGCGGAAAAGACGCGCTTCCTCGCCGCCGCCAGTCATGACCTGTTGCAGCCCATTCACGCCGCGCGCCTGTTTACCGCCGGGCTGGACCGGCAGTTGCCGGAGAGTCAGCGGCCATTGCTGGGAAGAGTATCAGGTGCGATCGAGGCGGCCGAGGCGCTGTTGCGATCATTGCTCGATATTTCCAAGCTGGATGCGGGCGGTATCCAGCCCGTGCCGACGGTATTCGCGGTGCGGCCGTTGCTCGTGGAACTGGCGGAAATTTTCATGCCGCAGGCGGCGGAGAAGGGGCTGGCCATCCATATCGGCCCCGGTGACGCGCTGGTTGAGACCGACCGGACCCTGCTTCAGTCGATCGTGCAGAATTTCCTGTCCAATGCCGTGCGCTATACCGAGCGGGGCGGCGTGGTGATGGGGGTAAGGCGACATGGCGATGCGGTGCGGATCGAGGTTTATGACACCGGCCCCGGCATTGCCGAGGCAGACCGGGAGCGCGTTTTCCGCGAATTCGAGCGACTGGGGACCAGCGGGGATGCCGGAATCGGCCTTGGTCTCGCGATTGTTGACCGTACTGCGCGTCTGCTCGGCGCGACGGTGGATCTGCGGTCGCGACCGGGGCATGGCAGCCGTTTCGCGGTGGAGCTGACCGGTGCCGTCAGGCAGGTGATGGAGAAAGCGGACGGCGCCGAGGCCGCGGTCATGCCGTTCTGCGGGCGCCATGTGCTGGTGGTGGATGACGACGCGGAAATCCGCGCCGCCACCGCCTTGCTGCTGCGACAGAACGGGTTCGAACCGCTGGTTGCGGACGGCCCGGAAAAGGCGCGGCACTGGGCCATGAAGGCCGACAGCGCGCTGGTCGATTTCCAACTGGGCGATGATGGGGACGGCCTGACGCTGATCGCCGAGCTGAAGATACTCAATCCGGCGTTGCGTTGCGCGCTGGTTACCGCTGACCGGTCCGAGGAGATGATTCGGCAGTGTCTCCAGAGAGAGATCGCCTTTTTCCCTAAGCCGGCCGATCCGGGAAGGCTGGTCGCCTGGCTTGGCGGACCGGAAACGAAGGCGGCGGAGTAAAGGCAGAAAGCCACGAAGTTTGTTGAGCGTCGATTGGCCCTAATCCGGCGCCTGCAACCCCAGCGCCCGCGCCGCCAGCACCGCTTGCGTCCGGTTGGCCACGTCCAGCTTGCGCAGCACGGCGGTCATGTGCGCCTTCACCGTGGGCAGGGCGATACCGAGATCATGGGCGATCTGCTTGTTGAGTCGCCCGGCCAGCACGCCATGCAGCACCTGAAGTTGCATCGGGGTGAGTTCCGCCAGCTTGCTCGCCATTGCGTCGAGCGGTTCGTCGGCGGGGGCGGCCATTTTTTCGCCGGCGAGCGCGGCGGCGATCACCTGTTCCATCGTCGCCAGATCTTCATGCTTGCCGAGAAAGCCGACCGCCCCCACGCGCCGGGCCTCTCGCGCGGCATTGGCGGCATCGGCGCTGGAAACGACGATGATCGGCACGTCCGGCACCTGTGCATGCATCAGGGCGATACCCATGAAGCCTTCCGCGCCGGGCATGTGCAGATCGAGCAGAATCAGCGCGAGCCCTTCCTGATTGCGCGCAACCTCCAGCGCGGCGGCTATGGTTCCCGCCTCGATAATGTCCGCATCCGGCCTGACGCCCATCACCGCCAGGCCCAGGGCCTGGCGGAAGAGCGGATGATCGTCGGCGATGAGGATTGCACCCCCATCGCCTGAATTATGTTGTGGCATCACGCCACAAGTTGGCGATTTTCCAGCAGATGGTCAACCACGGTGGGATCGGCGAGCGTCGAGGTGTCGCCGATGCTGCCGATATCGTCCTCGGCAATCTTGCGCAGGATACGGCGCATGATCTTGCCCGAGCGGGTCTTGGGCAGGCCCGGTGCGAACTGGATCACGTCCGGCGTCGCGATCGGCCCGATTTCGTGCCTGACCCAGCGGATCAGTTCCTTGCGCAGTGCCTCGGACGGTTCCTCATTCGCGTTGAGCGTCACATAAGCATAAATGCCCTGACCTTTCAGCGAATGGGGCATACCGACCACCGCTGCCTCCGCGACCACGGCATGGGCGACGAGCGCGCTTTCGATCTCGGCCGTGCCCATGCGGTGGCCCGACACGTTGATGACGTCATCGACGCGGCCGGTGATCCAGTAATAGCCATCCTCGTCGCGGCGGCAGCCGTCGCCGGTGAAGTAATAGCCGGGATAGGTCGAAAAATAGGTCTGGAAAAAGCGTTCATGATCGCCCCAGACAGTGCGCATTTGGCCCGGCCAGCTGTCGGCGATGCACAGATTGCCGTCGGTCGCGCCTTCCAGCAGCTTGCCCTCGGCATCCACCAGCACCGGTTTCACGCCGAACATCGGTTGCGACGCGCTGCCCGGCTTGAGCGCGGTGGCGCCCGGCAGCGGGGTAATCATATGGCCGCCGGTTTCGGTCTGCCACCATGTATCGACGATCGGGCAGCGGCCGTCGCCGACGACATGATAATACCATTCCCATGCCTCGGGGTTGATCGGTTCGCCGACCGAACCCAGCACGCGCAGCGACTGGCGGCTGGTCTTCTTCACCCAGTCGTCACCTTCACGCATCAGCGCGCGGATGGCGGTCGGCGCGCCGTAGAAGATGGTGACGTTATATTTGTCGACAATCTGCCAGAAGCGGCTGAAATCGGGGTAGTTGGGCACACCCTCGAACATCACCGTGGTCGCGCCGTTGGCCAGTGCACCATAGACGACATAGCTGTGCCCGGTGATCCAGCCGACATCGGCCGCGCACCAGAAAATGTCGCCAGGGCGATAATCGAACACATATTCATGCGTCATCGCCGTCCAGACGAGATAGCCGCCGGTCGTGTGCAGCACGCCCTTGGGTTTGCCCGTGGAACCGGAGGTATAGAGGACGAACAGCGGGTCTTCCGCGTTCATCGGTTCGGGCGGGCAGTCGGGCGAAGCGGCGGCGACGGCTTCATCATACCAGATGTCGCGGCCTTCCATCATGTCGATCTCGCCGCCGGTGCGCCGCACGACCATCACGCATTGCACGCCGTTATACTGCTTCAGCGCCTCGTCGACATTGGCCTTGAGCGGAACCGACTTGCCGCCGCGCAGCCCCTCGTCGGCGGTAATGACCAGCGCCGAGTCGCAATCCTCGATGCGGTTGGCGAGGCTGTCGGGAGAAAAACCGCCGAATACGACCGAGTGGATCGCGCCGATCCGGGCGCAGGCCAGCATCGCGAAGGCGGCTTCCGGGATCATCGGCAGGTAGATGGTGACCCGGTCGCCCTTGCGCACGCCGTTCGCCTTGAACGCGTTGGCGAGGCGGCTGACCTCGTCCTTCAACTCGCGAAAGGTGATGCGGCGTTCCTGCCCGGGGGAATCCGGTTCCCAGATGATCGCGACATCGTCGCCCCGAGTCGCGGCATGGCGATCGATGCAGTTGGCGGCGATGTTGAGCTGGCCGTCCTCAAACCATTTTATGCCGAAATCGGCCTCGTTGAACGAGGTGTTCTTGACCTTCGTGAACGGCTTGATCCAGTCGATGCGGGCGGCCTCCCGCGTCCAGAATTTCTCCGGATCGCGAGAGGCTTCCTCATACATGGTCGCATAGCGTTCGGCATTTATCTTGGCATTCGCGGCCCATTCCGCCGGAACAGGATAAATTGCTTCGCTCATCCTCTCTCTCCCAATATTTCGGCCTGACAGCTTTGCGAGCTATATTAGCAGCCTGCCGATGCTCTCACACCCATACCAAAGTCTATAATGCTTATCGACCAAGGTCTATCTGGCTAAATACTTGGTGGGGAGTGCATTCTCCATGGCATCGTGCCGTATTTTCCACGCCAGATGGAAGAGGGGTCGATACTAAGGACGGAGGGTGACATGAACAGGCATGAAAAGGGATTGTCCAATATTCGCCGCTGGATGTTGTCGGGCACGGCGATAGTGATGGCGATGGCGCCGATAGCGGCCGATGCGAAGGATTCATCGCAGGCCGAACTGGAGGCGCGGCTCAAAATGCTCGAACAGGCGGTCAACGATCTGAAGGCCGAACTGGCGCAGGCGCGGGCCGAACAGGCGACCGCGCAGGAACAGACGCAGCAGCAGGTCGCGACCCAGACGCAACAGGCACAGGCGATCGAAACCCGTGTCGCGGCGGTGGAGGCGCGCCCGCAGGCCCCGGCCGAAGGGTTCCGCACCGGCAAGACGACATTCAAGATGGGCGGTTATATCCGCACCGTCGCCATGTTCAGCCGCTGGGATGACGGCGAGGTCGCGGGGACGTCGCTGGGACGCGATTTCTACCTGCCGCAGACCATTCCGCTGGGTGGCAAAGGGTCCACCAACGCTGATTTCCACGCGAAGCAGACGCGGTTCTGGTTCGATATGAATACCGATGTCGGCGGTCATGTTCTCAAGGGGCATATCGAAACCGATTTCCAGACAACATCCGGTAACGAGCGCGTCGTCAGCGGTTATGATCTGCGCCTGCGCCGCGCTTTCGTGCAATATGACAATCTGACGGTCGGGCAGGACTGGTCGACCTTCCAGAATGTCGCGGCCCTGCCGGAAAGCACCGATTTCATCGGGCCGAGCGAAGGCACGGTCTTCATCCGCCAAGCATTGATCCGCTATACCCAGCCGCTATCGAAGCAGCTGACGTTGCAGGTTTCGGCGGAAAATCCGGAAACGGCGTCGGCCGTTGCGGGGGCGCCGGCGCTGATCGAGAATGATGACGATCATCTGCCCGATTTCGTCGCACGGCTGGATTATAAGGCGCCCTTCGGTGCGCTCTCGCTGGCCGGCATGGGCCGTCAGTTGCGGGTGAAGGACAATGGAACCGGGTTTGAAGACAGCCGGACCGGCTGGGGCGTCAGTGCGGCCGGTGTCATTCCGCTCACCGCATCGAAGCTGACCGATTTCCGGTTCATGGCGACCTATGGCAAGGGCATTGGCCGGTATCTCGGCGTCAACTTCTCGCCCGACGCGGTGGTCGATCCGGCCACCGGCACCTTGCGCGGCGTTTCCAATTTCGCGGCGATGGCGGCGCTCAAGCTCGGCTGGACCAAGAGCCTGCGGTCGACGGTCATGGGCGGCTATCAGCATGTCGATTATTCCGGGGCGCTCGGCGATGCGCTGATCGCCGGATATAATAAGCAGGCGTGGAGCATGGCGGGCAACCTGTTCTGGTCCCCGGCCAAGGGCTTCGACCTCGGCGTCGAATATCGCCATGGCGAACGCGAGGTCATGAGCGGCGCCAAGGGGCAGCTCGACCGGTTCGACTTCGCCGCCAAGTACAGCTTTTGACACAAGGTGAAATAACGCACTTCAACAAGGAGAGGGCATATGGCTACGGTCTATGAAGACGCACTGCCCAAGCATCACGACGCGACGCAAAATGAAAAACTGGTAATCGCCGCCTCGTCTCTGGGAACAGTGTTCGAATGGTATGATTTCTATCTTTACGGCCTGCTGGCCACCTATATTTCCAAGCAATTTTTTTCCGGCGTCAATGAAACGACGGGCTTCATCTTCGCACTGGCGGCGTTCGCGGCCGGTTTCGCGGTGCGGCCCTTCGGCGCGCTGGTGTTTGGGCGGATCGGCGACATTGTCGGGCGCAAGAATACCTTCCTTGTGACCATGGGCATTATGGGCCTGTCGACCTTCTCGGTCGGCCTGCTGCCCTCCTATGCGTCGATCGGCATCGCTGCGCCGATCATCCTGCTGGTGATGCGTCTGGCGCAGGGCCTTGCGCTGGGCGGCGAATATGGCGGCGCGGCCACCTATGTCGCCGAACATGCGCCCGACAACAAGCGCGGCCTCTATACGAGCTGGATTCAGACCACGGCGACGCTCGGCCTGTTCGCGGCCCTGCTGGTGGTGATCGGCATCCGGCTGGTGATGGGCGAAGAGATGTTCGGCGAATGGGGATGGCGTCTGCCCTTCCTGATCTCGATCATCCTGCTCGCAGTGTCGATGTGGATCCGGCTTCAGCTCAATGAAAGCCCGGTTTTCAAGAAGATGAAGGAAGAGGGCAAGACCTCGAAAGCACCGCTGACCGAGGCTTTCGGGCAGTGGAAGAATCTGCGCTGGGTGCTGGTCGCGCTGTTCGGTGCGGTCGCGGGGCAGGCGGTGGTCTGGTATTGCGGCCAGTTCTACGCGCTGTTCTTCCTTGAAAAGACGCTGAAGGTTGATGGTGCGACCGCTAATATCCTCATTGCGATTGCACTGGCGCTGGCGACGCCCTTCTTCGTCTTCTTCGGCTGGCTTTCCGACAAAATCGGGCGCAAGCCGATCATCCTGGGCGGCTGTCTGCTCGCGGCGATCAGCTATTTCCCGCTCTACAGTGCGCTGACCACGGCCGCCAACCCGGCTCTGGCCCATGCACAGGCGGCGTCGCCAGTCACGGTCACGGTTGATCAGAACCAGTGCTCGTTCCAGTTCGACCCGGTCGGCAAGAACAAGTTCGACCAGTCGGCCTGCGACATCGCCAAAGCTTATCTCGCCAAGACCGGCATCAACTATCATAACGCGCAGAGCGCTGTGGGGACGGCCGGAGAGGTGCATGTCGGCGGCAAGACGCTGTTCATTCCCGATCCGAAGGCTCTGTCGGGGGATGATCTGAAGACCGCGATTTCCGGTTTTCAGGACGAAATGAAGGCGACGCTTGCCGATGCGGGCTATCCCGCCAAGGCGGACGACAAGGCGATCAACAAGGTGATGGTGATCGCGATCCTGTGGGCGCTGGCGATGCTGGTGACCATGGTTTACGGTCCGATCGCGGCGATGCTGGTCGAATTGTTCCCGACCAAGATCCGCTACACCTCCATGTCGCTGCCCTATCATATCGGCAATGGCTGGTTCGGCGGCTTCCTGCCGACCACCGCCTTCGCGATGGTCGCGGCGACCGGCGATATCTACTACGGCCTCTGGTATCCGGTGGTGATCGCCGGGCTGACCGTGGTGATCGGCTTGTTGTTCCTGCCGGAAACCTTCCGCCGGGCGATCGACAGCTAAAGCCTCTGTCCCTTCGGGTTGCATAAGAAGGGACGCAAACTCACCGGGCGTCGGCAGTCATGTCGGCGCCCGATTTTCGTTTGCAGGGCGGTCACGAATATGTGTGTTGGATGGCCGTTTTGGGGTGGAGAGCGGCCAGTCCGCTACCGAGATATCGATCAGGATAGCGGACCTGCTGACCGTCAGTGACGATGCAATATCACATCGAACATCTCTTCATCTGAAGGCGGAACGAAATGGCTGGTGAAGAGGTCGAACTGCTCTTCGCTGACGACGAACTCGTGTTTGCCGTCCTCATTTCGTTGCCGAAGGCGGGCCTTGCACACCTCGTCTGATACTTCGAGATAGTGCAGCCGATGGGCGCAGCCCGCGCCCTCAAACAGGCCTCGCATCCATGCCCGCGTGTCCACAGTGTTTGCCGGAAAATCGAGAACTATTGAAAGACCGCCTCGAAGCACCTCAATCAGATGCGGGGCAATGGCGCGTCGAAGCCGAGCGGAACTGCGAGTGTAGTCTGCCAAGCTGTGAAGCTCTTCTGGGTAGAGGCTGGCGAGCCAATGGTCTTCTCTTACAACGATTGTATTAGGTGACTGGCCCAGCTCAGAAACGAGAGTTGACTTCCCCGCAGCAATTTTGCCGCACACCAAGTGCAGCGTAGCAATGTTCGATGACATGATAAAAGACCTTGTAGTACGCCTGTAGCGCATTGGTGTTCATGGAAGAACCCGACCCGACGTATCAGGTCGGGCGACTAATTCGTCCATTGGTTGCAAAGTGAACATGTACGGTCATATTGCCCTGTTATCTGCGCAGCGATCTTTAGGCTAGTCCTCGCGATTGTCCGGTTCCAGTCAGCGCGACTGACCCGGCGAACGGCAGAAATGGGGTCGTAAACAGCCACACTTTCAGCCAAAAGAAAACCGGCCGGACCCCGAAGGCTCCGGCCGGTTTCTTGTCCGTTTATCGGATCGCCGGGTCAGGCGACGCGGTCGGCATATTCCTCGATCTGGTCGAAGTTCATATAGCGATAGACCTCGTCCTTCGCTTCGTCGATCACGCCCATCTCGGCCATATATTCGGCGACGGTCGGCAGGCGACCGAGCTTCGAGGCGACCGAGGCGAGCTCGGCGGAGGACAGGAACACATTGCTGTTCTTGCCCAGACGGTTCGGGAAGTTGCGGGTCGAGGTTGAAACCACGGTCGCGCCTTCATGCACCTGCGCCTGATTGCCCATGCACAGCGAACAGCCCGGCATTTCCATGCGTGCGCCAGCCCCGCCCAGCGTCGAATAATGGCCTTCCTTGGTCAGCTCGGCAGCGTCCATCTTGGTCGGCGGTGCGACCCAGAGGCGGGTGGGGATGTCCTTCTTGCCCTTCAGCAGCAGCGAAGCAGCACGGAAGTGACCGATATTGGTCATGCACGAACCGATGAACACTTCGTCGATCTTGGTTTCCGCCACGTCGGAGAGCAGGCGCGCATCGTCCGGATCGTTCGGCGCGCAGAGGATCGGTTCCTTGATGTCGGCGAGATCGATCTCGATCACGGCGGCATATTCCGCATCCTTATCCGCTTCGAGCAGCTTCGGATCGGCCAGCCATGCTTCCATTGCGTCGATACGGCGCTGCAGGGTGCGGGCATCCTGATAGCCGTCGGCGATCATGTTCTTCAGCAGCACGATGTTCGAGTGGATATACTCGATGATCGGCTCCTTATTGAGATGCACGGTGCAGCCTGCCGCCGAACGCTCGGCCGAGGCGTCGGTCAGTTCGAACGCCTGTTCGACCTTGAGGTCGGGCAGGCCCTCGATTTCGAGCACGCGACCGGAGAAGATGTTCTTCTTGCCCGCCTTTTCGACCGTCAGCAGGCCGGCCTTGATCGCATAATAGGGGATGGCGTGGACGAGATCGCGCAGGGTGATACCTGGCTGCATTTCTCCCTTGAAGCGCACCAGCACCGATTCCGGCATGTCGAGCGGCATCACGCCGGTCGCGGCAGCGAACGCCACGAGGCCGGAGCCTGCCGGGAAGGAAATGCCGATCGGGAAGCGAGTGTGCGAATCGCCGCCGGTGCCGACCGTGTCGGGCAGCAGCATGCGGTTGAGCCAGCTGTGGATGACGCCGTCACCGGGACGCAGCGCGACGCCGCCACGGTTCGAGATGAACGCGGGCAGTTCGCGGTGGGTCTTGACGTCCACGGGCTTCGGATAGGCGGCGGTGTGGCAGAAGGACTGCATCACCAGATCGGCCGAGAAACCGAGGCAGGCGAGATCCTTCAACTCGTCGCGGGTCATCGGGCCGGTGGTGTCTTGCGAGCCGACCGTGGTCATGCGCGGTTCGCAATAGGTGCCGGGGCGGATGCCCTGACCTTCCGGCAGACCGCAGGCACGGCCGACCATCTTCTGCGCGAGGGTGAAGCCCTTGCCGGTATCGACGGGCACGATCGGCTTGCGGAACAGATCCGACGCGGGCAGGCCGAGGAAGTCGCGGGCGCGGGCGGTGAGCGAACGGCCGATGATGAGGTTGATGCGGCCGCCGGCGCGCACCTCGTCGAGGAGCACCTGGCTCTTCAGTTCGAAAGTGGCGGCAGTCTTGCCATCCTTCTCGATCTTGCCTTCATAGGGGTAGATGTCGATGACATCGCCCATGTTGAAGTTGGAAACATCCACCTCGATCGGCAGCGCGCCGGAATCTTCCTGCGTGTTGAAGAAGATTGGGGCGATCTTGCCGCCGAGGGTGACGCCGCCGAAGCGCTTGTTCGGGACATAGGGAATGTCCTGACCGGTCGCCCAGATCACGCTGTTGGTCGCGGATTTGCGCGAGGAACCGGTGCCGACCACATCGCCGACATAGGCGACGAGATTGCCCTTCTTCTTCAGGTCCTCGATGAACTGGATCGGGCCGCGCTTGCCGTCTTCCTCCGGCGTGATGCCGTCGCGCGCATTTTTCAGCATAGCGAGATAGTGGAGCGGAATGTCCGGGCGCGACCAGGCGTCGGGCGCCGGGGAAAGATCGTCGGTGTTGGTTTCGCCGGTCACCTTGAACACGGTGACGGTGATCTTTTCCGGCACCGCCGGACGGTCGGTGAACCATTCGCCATCGGCCCAGGACTGCACGACCGCCTTGGCGTTTTCATTGCCGCCCTTCGCCAGTTCGGCGACATCATGGAAGAAGTCGAACATCAGCAGGGTCTTCTTGAGACCCTCTGCAGCGACGGCACCGACCTCGGCATCGCCGAGCAGGTCGATGAGCGGCTTCACATTATAGCCGCCGACCATGGTGCCGAGCAGTTCGGTCGCGCGCTTGCGGCTGATGAGGTCCACCGGGAAATCGCCATGCGCGACGGCGGAGAGGAAGGAGGCCTTGACCTTGGCCGCATCGTCCACGCCCGGGGGCACGCGATGGATCAGCAGGTCGAGCAGGAATTCGGTATCTTCACCGGCGGGTGGGGATTTGATCAGCTCGATCAGGTCGGCGGTCTGCTGCGCCGAGAGGGGCAGCGGCGGAATGCCGAGAGCAGCGCGTTCCGCGACATGGTCGCGATAGGTTTGAAGCATCGAGGACATTGGGTCGGGCTCCGTTATGAAATAGGTCAGATATGACTCTACGCGGGCTTTTCGGCCCGAGACGGCCAGAGCGTTATTCGCATTCCCCAGATAGCGCAACACGGAATCCCCCGATTTTGTCCCTTTGTGACCCGGTTTCGGGCCGGGGCGGGGGATGATGGCTCGCCATGCAATGATATTGCGAATGTATAGCAATTAGAGGGCGGTGCGTTGACTCCTGCCGGTGGTGCGGTATTCGCTGCGGGACAGAGAGTATTCCGCTTTGACCGCCCGACTGACGGGCTAAAAAGAAGCAGGACAGTCCATCGGAGCCGCATCAGCCGGACCGATGCTGCCCGCTCCGCCCGTCTCCCCCAGCCGGCATGGCCTGAGTGCTTTAGCGATGGAGACGCACATTATGACTGCAATCGGACAGGACACATTGGGCACACGCACGGCCTTGACCGTGGGCGGGAAAAGCTACGCGATCTATTCGTTGAAGAAAGCGGCGGAAAAGCTGGGTGACGTATCGCGCCTGCCGTTCTCGATGAAGGTGCTGCTGGAAAATATGCTGCGGTTTGAGGATGGCGGTTTCACCGTGTCCACCGCCGATGCGCAGGCGATCGTCGACTGGCAGAAGAACCCGGTGACCGGCGCCGAGATTCAGTATCGCCCGGCGCGGGTGCTGTTGCAGGATTTCACCGGGGTGCCCTGCGTGGTGGACCTTGCCGCGATGCGCGATGCGATCGCGAAACTGGGCGGAGAAACCGGCAAGATCAATCCGCAGGTGCCCGTCAACCTCGTTATCGACCATTCGGTCATGGTGGATGAATTCGGCACGCCCACCGCTTTCCATGACAATATGGAGATCGAATATCAGCGCAATATGGAGCGGTACGACTTCCTCAAATGGGGTTCCAAGTCGCTGGCCAATTTCTATGCGGTGCCGCCGGGCACCGGCATTTGCCATCAGGTGAATCTGGAACATATCGGCAAGGCGGTGTGGACCAGCGCCGATGAGAAAGGCGAGACGGTCGCCTATCCCGATACCTGTGTCGGCACGGACAGCCACACGACGATGATCAACGGTCTGGGCGTACTCGGCTGGGGCGTCGGTGGGATCGAGGCTGAGGCGGCGATGCTGGGTCAGCCGGTGTCGATGCTGATCCCCGAGGTCGTCGGGTTCAAGCTGACCGGCGCGCTGAAGGAAGGAGTGACCGCCACGGACCTCGTTCTCACCTGCACCAACATGCTGCGCAAACATGGTGTGGTCGGACGTTTCGTCGAATATTATGGACCGGGTCTTGGTTCGCTCAGCCTTGCCGATCGGGCGACGCTGGCCAATATGGCGCCCGAATATGGCGCGACCTGCGGTTTCTTCGGCATCGACGCCAAGACGCTCGATTATATGCGCCTCACCGGTCGCGAAGAGGAGCAGATCGCGCTGGTCGAGGCCTATGCGAAGGAGCAGGGGATGTGGATCGACCCGGCGCATGAGCCGGTCTTCTCTTCCACGCTGGAACTGGACATGGGAACGGTGGTGCCGACCATGGCCGGGCCGAAGCGCCCGCAGGACAAGGTTGTCCTGACCGAGGTCGACGATGTGTTCAACGCCGACATGGCCAGCGTCTACAAGAAGGCGCAGGCGCGCGTGCCGGTCGAGGGCAAGGATTATGACATTGGCGATGGCGATGTCGTCATCGCGGCGATCACCAGTTGCACCAACACCTCCAACCCCGGCGTATTGGTGGCGGCGGGCCTCGTTGCGAAAAAGGCGAACGAGCTGGGTCTGAAACCCAAGCCCTGGGTGAAGACCTCGCTGGCGCCGGGCAGTCAGGTGGTGACCGACTATCTCAATAAGGCCGGGCTTCAGCCGCATCTCGATGCCATCGGCTTCAACCTCGTCGGCTATGGCTGCACCACCTGCATCGGCAATTCGGGGCCGCTGGCCGAGCCGCTCAGCAAGGCGATCAACGAAAATGGTCTTGTTGCCGCGGCGGTGATCTCCGGCAACCGCAACTTCGAAGGCCGGGTGTCGCCTGATGTGCGCGCCAATTTCCTTGCCAGCCCGCCGCTGGTGGTCGCCTATGCGCTGAAGGGTACGGTGATCGAGGATTTCACCACCACGCCGATCGGTACGGCGAAAGATGGCAAGCCAGTCTATCTGAAGGACATCTGGCCGACCAATGAGGAAGTTTCCGCCACCATCGCCGGTTGCGTCAGCCGCGAAATGTTCCAGGCCCGCTATGCCGAAGTCTATAAGGGCGATGCGCATTGGCAGGCGATCAACGTCACCGGCTCGGAAACCTATGCGTGGAACCCGGGCAGCACCTATGTCGCCAATCCGCCCTATTTCGAGGGGATGGAGATGACCCCGGCGCCGATCGCCGACATCATCGAAGCAAAGCCGCTGCTGATCCTTGGCGATTCGATTACCACCGACCATATTTCCCCGGCAGGGTCGATCAAGGCCGACAGCCCGGCGGGCAAATGGCTGATGGAACATCAGGTCGCCAAAGCGGATTTCAACAGCTATGGCTCGCGGCGCGGCCATCATGAAGTGATGATGCGCGGCACCTTCGCCAATATCCGCATCCGCAACGAGATGGTGCCCGGTGTCGAGGGCGGCATGAGCCGTTATGGCGGCGAGGTCCTGCCGGTTTATGACGTGGCGATGAAGTATAAGGCGGAAGGAACGCCGATGGTCGTCGTCGCGGGCAAGGAATATGGCACCGGCTCCTCGCGCGACTGGGCGGCCAAGGGCACCAACCTGCTGGGCGTGCGTGCGGTGATCGTCGAAAGCTTCGAGCGTATTCACCGCTCCAATCTTGTCGGCATGGGCGTGTTGCCGCTTCAGTTCAAGGAGGGCGACAGCCGGCAGAGCCTTGGTCTGACCGGTGACGACAGTTTCACCATCCTCGGCGTTGCGGACCTGAAACCGCAGCAGGATGTCGAGGTGAAGGTGACGCGGCCGGACGGCAGCAGCTTCACCTTCACCGCGCTGTGCCGCATCGATACCGCCAATGAAGTCGAATATTTCAACAATGGCGGTATCCTGCACTATGTGCTGAGGAAGCTGGCGGCCTGAACGGGAAGCTGAACGGCAGGCTGAACGAAAGAAGGGCAATATGATCGCGATAGCCGCCCCGACAGCCGCTCCAATAGCTGCTCTCGTGGTTGCGGGCCTGTTCACCGGGGCGGCTTTCTATATCAACTTCGCCGAACATCCCGCGCGTATGCACCTGCCGCCCGAACAGGCGCGGGTGCAATGGGCGCCCGCCTATAAGCGCGGCTATGCGATGCAGGTGAGCCTGGCGGTGCTCGGCGGCCTGCTGGGCCTGGCCGCATGGTGGATGGATTCGCAACTGGTCTGGTGTGCGGGGGCGGTGCTGATGCTTGCCAACTGGCCTTGGACACTGGCCGCGATCATGCCGGTCAATCGCCTCCTGCTCGCCCCGCCGCCGGGAAGTGATTGTGCAGCGTTGCTGCGGCGCTGGAACCGGTTGCACGGGGTACGGACGCTGCCGGGCGCGGGGGCGATGCTCTGTTTCATGGCCGGTCTGGCCGCGCGGGTCTGAAAGGCGGGGAAATGGTTTTGTTGATCGAAATTGCCGGATGGGTGGGCGGTGCCCTCATCCTGCTCGGTTATATGCTGGTGTCGACTGGGCGGTTGCAGGGGCGTTCGGTCAGCTATCAGATGCTGAACCTTGTCGGATCGATCGGTTTCGTTGCCAATGCCGCATGGCATGGCGCGATCCCGCCGATGGCGCTCAACATCATCTGGTGCGCGATCGCGCTTTACACGCTGGCGCTGTTGTGGTGGGAAAAGGCGCGGGCATGATCGCGCCTTATGTCGTGATGCGCCGATGCCGGCGCATCGCGCCCTGCCCCTATTTGCGCGGGCAGCTGTTGAGGCCGATCAGGCTGTAGAGCGGGCAGGTTCGCAACAGGCCGGTGGCGAGCGGGATCAGGCCCAGCCAGCCCCATGCTGTTTTCGGCCCGACAAATACCAGCGCGATCAGCACGACGCCGATGACGATACGGAGAATGCGGTCGATTCCGCCAACATTGCGATTCAGCATGGTTCTTCTCTCCTGATTGTCAGAAGATCATAGCCTGTCGGCGGGGATTAAGCCATGATTTGTGCAATTATCCGTACCGGGGTCAACGTTTCAGCTTAATCTCGTACAGTTTGGGCCAATATTTGCCGGTGACGAACAGCCGGTCGTCCTTTGCATCATAGGCAATACCGTTCAGCACCGCATCATAATCGGAAAGCGCCAGTTTGCGCACCAGCGGGGACAGGTCGATCCAGTCGATCACCGCGCCGCTTGCCGGGTCGATCCGTGCGATCCGGTCGGTCATCCAGACATTGGCGAGAATTTCGCCCTTCACATATTCCAGTTCGTTGATGAGACGCACCGGCTTTCCGTTCCAGGTTACGGTGACGCGGCGCTTCTCGGTGAAATCTTTGGGATCGAGGAAGCGGAGCTGATCGGTGCCGTCGCTCATGATGAGCTGCTTGCCGTCCTGCGTCAGGCCCCAGCCTTCCCCGTCATAGCCGAAAATGCCGGTTTGCCGGAAAGAGGAGCGGTTCCAGACGAAGCCGGTGCCGCGTTTCCATGTGAGGGAAACCAGCGCGCCGTCCCAATGGGTCAGCCCCTCGCCGAAATAGATATTGGGCACCTCGGCGGACCGGAGCACCTTGCCGGTCCTGAGATCGACCTCGCGAATGTCGGAACGGCCATATTGGCCAGTGCTTTCGTAAAGCGACCCATCGAGGAAGATCAGCCCCTCGGTAAAGGCGTTGGTGTCATGCGGGTAGCTGGCCACCACCTTCCACGCCGTATCGGCGCGGGCGGTGCCGGTGCACAGCAGCAGGGCGAGCAGCAGGCCCGCAATTGCCCTCACGCCTGCGTTTCCGTCAGCGCGGCGGCCAGCCAGCCGGGCAGGGAGAGTCCCTCCATATCCTCGACCCGGCGATGGTCGATCGCAAGGCCGAGATCGGGCAGGGCCAGGCGTTGCCGTTGCGGATCGGATGCGGCGAGCGGCACCACCACCAGCCGCCGGTTGACCTTCGACCGGTAATGCATCCGGGCGGTATTTTCCTGCCCGACATAGCAGCCCTTTTTGTAATCGACGCCGTTCAGCTCCTCCGCATTGGCCTCCAGCCACAAGGTCCGGTCGCTGCCCAGTTCCTCCACCCCTTCGGTGACGCCGAGCGACAGGCGATGGGTGCGGAAGGCGGCGGAGGCATCGCCGTCATCCTCGGCGACGGGCGCGAGCCAGCGATGGCCGAGTGCGGCAAGGCGCGGGTCGAGGGGCTTGCCGGGAGCCTCCGGCGACCAGTGGACCCGCCGCATATCGTCACGCTCCAGCATCACCTCGCGGCGCAGGCGATAGAGGGTCAGGCGTTTCAGCAGCATGTCGGCCATGGCGGCTTCGCAATCGATCAGCAGATTGTGCGGTCCCGCCTCATCCGGGTCGGCCCAGAGGATGAAATCGAACAGGGCCTTGCCCTGTGGCGTCAAAAGGCCCGCCCAGCGGGGCTGCCCTTCGGCAAGGGACAATATGTCCTGCGTGATGAGGCCCTGGAGGAAAGGGCGGGCTTCCTCGCCACCGACGCGGATCAATGCACGATCGTACAGGGTGGTTGCGGCATTCGGGGTGGTATCGTTCATGGCCTTTAGGTAGGACGAGTCCTATCTTCCGCCAAGGACCAATGACCATGTCTGCTTCTTTCGATCTTCTCCTCAAAAACGGTACCGTGCATACGCCCGGCGGTCCGGTTGCCGCTGATGTCGGCGTGCGCGGCGGCAAGATCGCCGCGATCGGCGTGGCGTCCGGCGATGCGGGCGAGGTGATCGATTGCACCGGGCTGGATATATTGCCGGGTGTGATCGACAGCCAGGTGCATTTCCGCGAACCCGGCCTTGAGCATAAGGAAGACCTCGAATCGGGCAGCCGCGCGGCGGTGATGGGCGGCGTGACCGCCATATTCGAAATGCCGAATACCAACCCCAATACCGACAGCGCCGAGCGCATCGCCGATAAGCTCGGCCGTGCGCATCATCGCATGTGGTGCGACCATGCCTTTTATGTCGGCGCGACCGCCGATAATGCCGAGCAACTGGCCGAGCTGGAGCGGATGCCGGGTACGGCGGGGGTGAAGATCTTCATGGGCGCCTCCACCGGCAGCCTGCTGGTCGATGACGATGCGGCGCTGGCGCGGGTGCTGGCGAGCGGGCGTCGTCGCGTCGCCATCCATGCCGAGGACGAAGCGCGGATGAATGCGCGCAAGGATTTTCGGGTCGAGGGCGATCCGTCCTCCCACCCGGTCTGGCGCGACGATGAAAGCGCGATGATCGCGACGAAGCGAATCATTGCGCTGGCCCGTGCGGCGAAACGGCGCATCCATATCCTGCATGTGACGACGCCCGCCGAACTGGAATATATTGCCGGGCACAAGGATATCGCGACCTGCGAGGTGACGCCGCAGCATCTGACGCTGGCGGCGGAGGACGCCTATCCGCGTCTGGGCAGCTATGCGCAGATGAACCCGCCGATTCGTTCGGGCGCGCATCGCGAGGGGCTGTGGTACTGGCTCAATCAGGGCGTGCCCGATGTGATCGGGTCCGACCACGCGCCGCATACGAAAGAGGAAAAGGCGAAGCCCTATCCGGCCAGCCCCAGCGGTATGCCCGGTGTGCAGACGCTGGTGCCGCTGTTCCTCGACCATGTGGCGAAGGGGCGGCTGACGTTGCAGCGGTTCATCGACATGACCAGCGCCGGGCCGCAGCGCATCTTCGGCCTTGTCGGCAAGGGGCGAATCGCGATGGGCTATGATGCCGATTTCACCGTGGTGGACCTGAAAAAGCGCTGGACGGTCGGGCGGGACTGGCTGGCCTCGCGCTGCGACTGGTCGCCGTTTGAAGGGATGGACCTGACCGGCAAGGCGGTTGGCACCATCGTGCGCGGCAACCGCGTCATGTGGGAAGACAGTCTCGCCAATGAGGCGGTGGGCGAACCGGTCCGGTTCGAATCGACCGAGTTTGGTTTCTGACAGGGGCGTGGTGGGGAGTGGTGCTGCTGGAGAGGATTGAACTCTCGGCCTCACCCTTACCAAGGGTGTGCTCTACCACTGAGCTACAGCAGCGTGACCGTTTCCGGAGCCGGGCCTATGGCCCTGACAGGGGCGGATTGTCAAGGGAGGCGTGAAGCCTCCCTTGCCTTTTTTGTTCAGGGCCTTTTGCTAACCCCTTTCCGATTGCGATTTCCGTGCGATCTTGGCCCGGGCCCGTGCTTTTCCGCATTTTTCAGGTCTTCTGGTGATTCCACCGGACTTCAAAATGCTCTAAGGCGCGGTCATGAGCGAGACGGAAGCGGATCGGAAAAAGCGGCTGGCCGAAGCATTGCGCGCCAATTTGCGTCGCCGCAAGACGCAGGCGCGCGAGACGGATAGGCAAGACGGGGAGGAGCGCGGCCGGGATAATCCGGCCGGCTAACCCCTTTCTATCCGGCTTAGACCGGCGCGCAGGCCGCTTTCAGCCAGGGCTGCATTGCCTCATCCACCAGCGGTGCGACCCGGCGCAGCGTTTCGGCATGATAGGCGTTGAGCCAGTCGCGTTCCTCTGGCGACAGCATCTCCGCGACGATCAGCGTCCGGTCGATCGGCACATGGGACAGCGTGCGGAAACCGAGCATCGGCTTTTCCGCGCCGACAATGTCCCGATCCTCGATCAGCACCAGATTCTCGATGCGGATGCCATAGGCGCCAGTCTTGTAATAGCCCGGCTCGTTGGAACAGATCATGCCTGCGCGCAGCGGCTCGTCGCCGCCGCCGAAGGTCGCGATTCGCTGCGGCCCCTCATGGACGGACAGGAAGCTGCCGACGCCATGGCCGGTGCCATGCGCATAATCGAGCCCCCGTTCCCACAAAGCGCGGCGGGCGAGCGTATCGAGCTGGCCCCCGCGCGTGCCCGCCGGGAAGATTGCGCCGGCAAGGGCGATATGGCCCTTCAGCACCAGCGTGAATCGCTCTCGCATTTCCTCGCCCGGCGTACCGATGGCGAGGGTGCGGGTGATGTCGGTGGTGCCGTCTTGATATTGGCCGCCCGAATCGACGAGATAGAGCATGTCGGGCGCAATGTGCCGGTCGGTCTTTTCCTCCACCCGGTAATGGACGATCGCGCCATTGGGTCCGGCGCCGCTGATCGTGTCGAAGCTGAGGTCGACAAGGCGGCCGGTTTCCTCGCGAAAGGCGCGTAGCCGGTCGGCGGCGCTCTGCTCGGTCTGGCTGCCCTTCGGCCCTTCGACCGACATCCAGTGAAGAAAACGGGTCAGCGCCGCGCCATCGCGCAGTTGTGCCGCATCATGCCCGGCAATTTCGACCGGGTTCTTGATCGCCTTGGCCAGCACGACCGGATCGCGCACCGCGTCGGTAACCGCGCCGCCTTCCTCCAGCCGGTCGAATATCGCGGCCACCGCCCGTTCGGGATCGACCGCGACGCGCTTGCCCGCATGGTCGTTTGCCAGCGCCATCGCGAAATCGGTGCGATCGCGCAGGACGACGCGGTTGCCGAGATGGAGCCGCAACGCGTCCGTCACCTTTTCCGGCGCAATGAACAGTTCGACCATGCCGTCGGCCCGGGCGATCGTATAGGATAGCGCGACCGGCGTATGGGTGACGTCGCTGCCCCGGATGTTGAGCGCCCAGGCGATCGAATCGAGTGCGGAGAGGATGAGCGCATCGTCGCCGCGCGCGCGCAGCCATGCGGCGATATCGTCCAGCTTTTCCTCATGCGTCTTGCCCGCCTGGGCGATGTCATGGGGGAAGGCGGGGGCGGGGCTGGGGGCGGGGCGTCCTTCCCATACCGCGTCGACCGGGTTTTCGATAAGGGGGATCAGCGCCGCGCCTTTTGTCCGCAGCAACTGGTCGGTCTGACGCACCCAGTCGCGCGTGTGCAGCCAGGGATCATAGCCGATACCGTCGCCGGGGCGGACATGGTCGGCAAGCCAGTCGGCGGGGAGCGTCGCGGGCAGATCGCAATAATCATAGAGCGCGCCGTCTACCTGATCCCGCACCTGCAGCGTATAGCGTCCGTCGACGAAGATCGCGGCGCTGTCCATCAGCACCACCGCGCTGCCCGCCGATCCACCGAAGCCGGTCAGCCAGGCGAGGCGCTGGGCATAGTCGCCGACATATTCGCTCATATGTTCATCGGTCAGCGGGATGACGAAGCCCTGAAGATCGAGCCGCGTCAGCTCGTCGCGCAGTGCGGCAAGACGGCCGGCGCTGTGCGGCACAGGCGCGGTCTTTTCGGGGGCAAGGGGGGCGGTGGACATTCTTCTATCCTTGCAGCATGGCAGTTGGCCACCAACATAGGGATGCCCGGCCATTCCCGCCACACCCATATCGGATCATTGCATGACAGACCCCAGGACGCTTTCCTCTGCCCCGGTCGCCCAGCGCCGCCCGCATCCTATCGAGCATCATGGCCGGACGATTGACGATCCCTATGCCTGGTTGCGCGATCCCGGTTATCCCGATGTGAAGGACAAGGAGGTTCTCGCCTATCTGGAGGAAGAGAATCGCTGGTTCGAACAGGCGATGGAGCCGCATAAGCCGCTGATCGACACATTGTTCGAGGAAATGAAGGGCCGGATCAAGGAAGATGATCGCTCGGTCCCGCAAAAAGATGGTGACTGGGTCTATTGGCGCGCATTCGAGGTCGGCGCGCAATATCGCAAATGGTATCGCCGTCCTGCGGGGGCGAGCGAGGATGGCGGCGCGGATCGCCTGATCCTCGACGAACCGGCACTGGCGGAGGGGCATGAGTATTTCCGGCTGGGCGCGGTGTCGGTATCCCCCTGCGGCCGCTATCTTGCCTATGCGACCGATACGGACGGCAGCGAGCGGTTCGAGGTGCGCATTCGCGATCTCGAAACCGGGGATCTGCTGCCCGATGTCATCCCCGGCACCCTGTCGGCGCTGGTATGGACCAGCGACAGCAAGGCGCTGCTTTACAGCCTCGCCAATGAAAACTGGCGTACCGACAATGCGCGGGTGCATGTGATCGGCACGCCGATCGGCGAGGATCGCGAGATATTCCATGAGGATGATGAAGGCTTTCGGGTTTCCATTGGCCTGTCTTCTTCGGAAAAATGGATCATCATCGGCACTGGCGACCATGTGACGAGCGAGGCGTGGCTGGTTCCTGCCGCCGATCCGTTCGCGCCGCCGCGCCTTGTGTCGGCGCGGCTGGAAGGGCGCGAATATGATGTCGATGAACATGAAGGTACGCTCTACATCCGTACCAACGACACCCATCCCAATTTCCGGCTGGTAAAGGCGGCGGTCGATACCCCCGGCCAGTGGGAAGAGGTGATCGCGGCGGACCCGCATTTCTACCTCACCGATTTCACGCTGTTCAAACAGTTCTACGTGACCGAGGGTCGGCTCGACGGGCTCGATCAGATCGAGATCCGCGATTATGCGACGAACAGCGCGAAACGGCTGAGCTTCCCCGAGGCGAGCTATTGCGCGTCGCTCGACGATAATCCCGAATATGACGTGACGAAGATCCGCATTGGCTATGAATCGATGGTCACGCCCGACACCATCTATGATTATCATCTGGCGGACGGGCGCTGGGAGCTGCTGAAGGTTCAGGAAATCCCGTCCGGCTATGACGCCGCGTGTTATGCGACGCAGCGCCTGACCATAGCGGCGCGCGACGGGACGATGGTGCCGGTGTCGATCGTCTATCCGAAGGATTTCCCGATGGACGGCACCGGTCGCCTCCATCTTTACGGCTATGGCGCCTATGGCCTCGCGATCGAGCCGGGTTTTTCGACCGGCCGCCTGTCATTGCTCGACCGGGGGTTCGCCTATGCGATCGCGCATATCCGGGGCGGTGACGATCTTGGCCAGCAATGGTATCTCGACGGCAAGCTCGACAAGCGCACCAACACGTTCACCGATTTTGTCGATGTGGCGAAGGGCCTGATCGAGCGCGGTTTTTCGTCAAAAGGGCGGATCAGCATTTCCGGCGGATCGGCGGGCGGCGAGTTGATGGGGGCGGTAGTCAACAGCGACCCGGACCTGTGGGGCGCAGTCGTCGCGCATGTGCCCTTTGTCGATGTGCTCAATACCATGTTGGATGCGTCCCTGCCGCTGACGCCCGGTGAATGGCCGGAATGGGGCAATCCCATCGAGGATGAAAAGGCGTTCGATCTGATCGCTTCTTATTGTCCCTATCAGAATGTGCGGACGCAAAATTACCCGCCGATGCTGGTGACGGCGGGCCTCAACGATCCGCGCGTCACCTATTGGGAACCGGCAAAATGGGTGGCGAAGCTGCGCGCGACGAAGACGGACACCAATATATTGCTGCTCAAGACCAATATGGGCGCGGGCCATGGCGGCAAGTCCGGGCGGTT